>DASYQM010000198.1:0-27573 GCA_036005525.1 Streptosporangiaceae bacterium | reverse complement strand
CAGCCGGCTGCCTGGGCCCGGGAGACGACAAACTGCTGCTTGCGGAGCCGAGCGTCCAGGGCGTCGTGATCAATCGCAGCCATCTTCGGCACGAAGCGAGTGTGCCGCAGGGGTCCGACAGTGACCATGGCAGTCCCGCCGGCCTCCTCCCGCTGGGACTCCTCCCGCCGGGCTCCGCTGCCAATGCAGGCGCCACTCACCAGGCGATCGGGCACCCAAATTCGTGATCATGGGATCACTATCGTTCTTGCAGTAGCCATCCCATGATCATGAATCGGGTTACCGACTGATTGGACAGCGAGGGCTCGTGCGGTGAAGCGACGCCTGGGCTCAGCTGCTCGCCGGGGCGGGGCCACGGCGGGCTCGGCGGCCCGGATAGGCTGCGACCGGATATCCAGCCGCTTCGAGGACGGACACACGTGGACCTGTTCGAACACCAGGCGAAGGAGTTGTTCGCGGAGTACGGCGTGCCGGTGCCGCGCGGCAGCCTCGCCGGAACCCCTGAGGAAGCTCGCGATGCCGCGGAGGCTTTCGCCGCCGCCGGCGCGCCGCGGGTCGTGGTCAAGGCCCAGGTCAAGACCGGTGGCCGCGGCAAAGCCGGCGGAGTCAAGGTGGCCGATGGCCCGGCGGATGCACAAGCCAGGGCGGGCGACATCCTCGGGATGGACATCAAGGGCCACACGGTGCGCACGGTCCTGGTCGAGGAGGCCAGCGACATCGCGCAGGAGTACTACCTGTCCTTCCTGCTCGACCGGGCGGCGCGCACCTTCGTCTCGATCTGCTCCGTGCAGGGCGGGATGGAAATCGAGGAGGTGGCGCACACCAACCCGGACGCGGTGGCCAAGATCCCGATCGACCCGCTGGCGGGCGTCGACGCCACGAAAGCGGCCGACATCGTCGCGGCGGGGCAGTACCCGGAGCAGGCGAGGGCGGGCGCGGCCATGGTGGCGGAACGGCTGTGGGCGGTCTTCACCGACGAGGACGCCACGCTGGTGGAGGTCAACCCGCTGATCCTCACTGCCGACGGCCGGGTGGTCGCGCTCGACGGCAAGGTGACCCTCGATGACAACGCCGCCTACCGGCAGGATCACGCCCGCTTCGCCGACCCGTCGGCGGCGGACCCGCTGGAGGCGCGCGCCAGGGCCAAGCACCTGAACTACGTCAAGCTCGAGGGCGAGGTCGGCATCATCGGCAACGGCGCAGGGCTGGTCATGTCCACGCTGGACGTGGTGGCCCTGGCTGGGGAGCCGTTCGGGGGGATCAGGCCGGCCAACTTCCTCGACATCGGCGGGGGCGCGTCGGCCGAGGTGATGGCCGATGGCCTGGAGATCGTGCTGTCGGACGCATCGGTCCGCAGCGTGCTTGTCAACGTCTTCGGCGGTATCACCTCGTGTGACGAGGTCGCCAACGGCATCGTCTCGGCACTTGGCATGCTGGCCTCTCGCGGCGAGCAGGTGACCCATCCGATCGTGGTCCGGCTGGATGGCAACAACGCGGCGGAGGGCCGCCGCATCCTCGCCGAGGCGGGGCTGGCCGTGGTCGAGCAGGTCGACACGATGGACGATGCGGCACGGCGGGCGGCAGAGCTGGCCGCCACCGGGCAACGGGCGGCCGCGCCGGCGACGGGAGCATGAGATGGCTATCTTCCTGACCGGCGAGAGCCGGATCATGATCCAGGGCATCACCGGCTCGGAGGGCAGCAAGCACGGGCGCCGGATGCTGGCCGCTGGCACCACGGTGGTCGGGGGAACCAATCCCCGCAAGGCCGGCCAGACAGTTGATCTCGGCGGCACGCCCGTCCCGGTATTCGGCACGGTGGCCGAGACCATGGCGGCCACCGGCGCGGACGTATCGGTGATCTTCGTCCCGCCCGTCGGCACGAAGGGCGCGGTGATGGAGGCGGTCGACGCCGGGATACCGCTCGTTGTCGTGATCACCGAGGGCATACCGGTTCACGACACCGCACAGTTCTGGGCGTACGCCTCCGCGCGCGGGAACGCCACCCGGATCGTCGGGCCGAACTGCCCGGGCATCGCCTCCCCGGGCAAGTCCAACGCGGGGATCATCCCCGCCGACATCACCTCGGAGGGGCGGATCGGCCTGGTCTCCAAGTCGGGCACGCTGACGTACCAGATGATGTACGAGCTGCGCGACATCGGCTTCTCCACCGCCGTCGGCATCGGCGGCGACCCGGTCATCGGGACGACCCACATCGACTGCCTGCAGGCCTTCCAGGACGACCCGGAGACGGATGCGATCGTCATGATCGGCGAGATAGGCGGGGACGCGGAAGAGCGGGCCGCCGCGTACATCGAGCGAAACGTCACCAAGCCGGTGATCGCCTACGTGGCCGGGTTCACTGCCCCGGAGGGCAAGACCATGGGCCACGCCGGGGCGATCGTCTCCGGTTCCTCCGGTACCGCCCAGGCGAAGAAGGAGGCGCTGGAAAAGGTAGGCGTGCGTGTGGGCCGGACCCCCAGCGGCACGGCCGTGATCGTCCGCGAGATCATGCAGAGCCGCCGCTGAGCCAGCGGACCGCCGCCCCGCAGTCTCGCCCGCCGTCCCGCTGTCTCGCCTGTCAGTCCGCGGCCTCGCCCCGCCGCCCCGCTGTCTCGCCCGCCGCCCCGCTGTCTCGTCCGCAGTCTCGCCCGCCGCCCAGCCCTGCCGCCCCTGAGCCCGTAGCCCGGGGCCTCGGCAGCCCTGGCCGTCGTGCAATCCTGGCGCCCGGCAGCTCCTGCTGCCCCGCGGTCCGGGTGCCCCGGCAGCCTCGGCTGCCCCGCAGTTCCCGCGCGCCGCAGCTTGGCGGGTCGCGGTCCGCCGGGCGGCTTTCCCCGCGGCGCGCCTCCGCCGTGCCTGCCAGGACGGTTGTCAGGATTGGGCATTGTGACCGCTCCTGCCCGTTCCGGCGCGAACCCGCGCGACAGCCAGGGCCCACCGGACGAGCTGCCGGGGGCGACGCGCCCGCTGGCCGTCACTGGGGCGATGGCTGCGTGCGCCGCGATGGTCACCGGGCTGGTCATCCTGACCCCGCTGGTGCTGGTCGGGTGGATCGCCGCCCCGCATGCGGGCCTCGGGCTCCCGGGCGTGCTGCGAACAACGACGGGGCTGTGGCTCGCGGCTCATCACGTCGGCTTTGCCCTGGAAGGCGCCGGACGGGTCGGCATGCTCCCGCTCGGCCTCGTGCTGATCCCTGGTGCGCTGCTGTGGCGGGCCGGGCGATGGGTCGTGCAGACGGGACAGGTGTCCGGGCTCTCCGAGGTCGGTTACGCGGCGCTGGCGCTCGCCGCTCCCTACGCGGTGCTCTGCGGCGCGCTGGCGCTGGCCAGCCGGTCAGCCCTCGCCATCCCCTCGCTGCCGCAGGCGGTGATCGCCGGGTTCCTGATCGCCTTGTGCGCCGGTGGCCTGGGCGGCGCACGCGCGCTGGCACCGTGGAACAGCCTGGTACGTCTGCTGCCACCGAGGCCCCGTTCCATCGTCCTCGGCACGGCTGGGACGCTGGCCTTGCTCGCGGCCGTGGGCGCGATCCTGGCGGGCGCCTCGCTCGCCGCGCACCTGTCGGAATTCAGCGCCCTGAACGGTGCGCTCGGGGCAGGCGCCGTCGGCTCCGTCCTTCTCCTGCTTGTCCAGCTCGCTTACGTGCCCAACGCTGTTGGCTGGGCGGTGTGCTTCATGCTGGGACCCGGCTTCGCCTTCGGCGCCGGGACGGTGATCGCCCCGACCGGGGCGGCGCTGGGGCCGCTGCCCGCGTTCCCGCTGCTCGCCGCGCTGCCCTCCGGGGCACACGGCTCGGTGCCCGGCTGGGCGTCGGTGGCGGTGCTGGCCGTGCCCTACCTCGCCGGGGCGTTCGGTGGGGTGCTGCTGGTGCGTGTGGCGCCGAGCCCGGCGGCCGAGGTTGCCCCGCTGTGGGGGTTCGCGTGCGGTGTGGCCACGGGATTTGTCATCGGGATCCTGGCAGCATTCTCGGGTGGCCCGCTGGGCAGCGGGCGGCTGGCCGTGGTCGGGCCGTCCGCCTGGCAGGCAGGGCTGGTGGCCACCTTGGAGACGGGGGTCGCCGCCGCCGTGGCCGCGGGGATCGTGAACTGGCTGCTGCTGCGCCGCGAGCCCGAGCTGGCGGCGGCGCGGGCCGCGCCGGGGGCCGCGGGTGACGGCTTCCGGGTCAGGACAAGCGATCACAGCGACAACGGCCACCGGATCTTCGTCGATCCGTGGGCCGATGACGGCGAGACCCGGCATGGCACGCGGCGCCGGGCGCCGGGCCCGTCCGAACTGCCCTGACAAGGGCGCTACTCGCAGGATGGCGCGGCAACCGGCGCGGCGGCGGCCGTTAGGGTGGCCGCATGACGGCACGCCTGGTGGTACTCGTCTCCGGCGCGGGAACCAACCTCCAGGCACTGATCGACGCCTGTGCCCAGCAGTCCTACGGGGCGGTGGTGGCGGCGGTGGGCGCGGACCGCTCCGGCGTCGAGGGCCTGGCACGGGCGGAGCGTGCGGGCATGCCCACCTTCGTCCGGCGGGTGGCCGACTACCCGACCCGGGCCGCCTGGGACCGCGCGCTCGCGGACTGCTGTGCTGTGTTCGACCCGGACCTGGTGGTATCGGCGGGTTTCATGAAGCTGGTCGGGCCGGCGTTCCTCGACCGGTTCGGGGGCCGGTTCATCAACACCCATCCCGCCCTGCTGCCGGCCTTCGCCGGCATGCACGGCGTCAGGGACGCGCTCGAGTACGGGGTGAAGGTCACCGGCTGCACGGTCTTCATGGTGGACGCGGGCACCGATACGGGGCCGGTGATCGCGCAGGCGGTGGTCGCAGTCCGCGATGATGACGACGTGGCGACGCTGCATGAGCGGGTGAAGGTGGCCGAGAGGGCGTTGCTCGTGGACACCGTGGGCGCGATGGCCCGCGGAGGATGGTCTGTCCAGGGCCGGAAGGTGAAGGTCGGGCGTTGACCAGAATCTGGCGGCGCAGACTCTGGCGTTCAGGCTGGAGCTTGCTCTTCGGTGTGCGCTGGTGGTCTAGGTCCTGGTCGATGACCGGCGGTGGTGCGCCGCTGCTGGAAGCAGCGAGGTAGGAGGACTCCATCGGTGTTCGTGGTGGGTGCGCGTGCGGTACCGGTGGCCGAGCCTGCGTGTCAGCACGCCTTTGAGCGAGTCCACCAGCGCGGACAAGGAAAGTTGCGGCGGGTACTCGATCAGCCGGCGCAGGAGTTCGTCTTTCCCGCTGCGCCTGGCAACGACCGCCCCGGGGTCGGCGTGCACCTCCCAGGCCAGTGTCGCCGGGTAGCTGAGGTGCTGTGCGGTCGGCACGCCATGACGGTGCTTGGTCGCCAAGGCGATGTGAGCATGCCGGGCGCTAGCGACGTGCCTGCCTCGCCGGTAGTCGCCACCAGTTGTCACAGGCCGATGGCATGCTCTGATGCTGTGCTGGTCCGCTACCGCTACCGTCTGCGGCCCACGCCTGGGCAGCAGCAAGCCCTCGCGCGGGTGTTTGGCTGCGCGCGGGTAGTGTTCAACGATTCGTTGCGGCTGCGGGAAGAATGCCATGCGGCTGGGGAGAAGGTCCGGGACAGCGAGATTCAGCGCCAGGTGATCACCCTCGCCAAGCAAACGCCAGGGCGAGCGTGGCTGGCCGACGCCCCGTCGGTTGCTTTGGTGCAGGCATGCAACGACGCCCGTCGCGCTTACCAGAACTGGTTCGAATCAGTGTCCGGCAAACGAAAGGGCCGCCGGGCCGGGCACCCGAGGTTCCGCCGCAAGCGTGGCCGCCAGTCAATCCGCCTGACCCGCAACGGGTTCCGCCTGCGCGGCCAGCGGCTATATGTGGCGAAGGTAGGAGACATCAAGGTCCGCTGGTCGCGGCCGTTGCCTAGTGAGCCGTCGTCGGTCACGGTGATCCGCGAACCGGATGGCCGGTACTACGCCTCATTCATGGTGGAGCGGGAAGCCGCGCCGCTGGCTGTCTGCCAGCGTGAGATTGGGATCGATGTGGGACTCGGTCGGCTGGCCGTCACCTCAGGCGGTGAGATCATCACCAACCCGAGATTCCTGCGGGCCCGGCAGCAGCATCTGGCCAGGGCGCAGCGAGCTCTGTCCCGCAAGCAGAAGCATTCCGCGAACCGGGCGAAGGCCCGCCACCGGGTGGCGGTGTTGCACCGTAAGGTGCGGGAAGCCCGGCTCGATCATGCGCACAAGGTTGCTCTCCGGCTGGTCCGCGACAACCAAGCGGTCTACACCGAAGACCTCGCCGTATCCGGCCTCGCACGTAGCCGACTCGCCAAGTCCGTTCATGATGCCGGATGGTCGCAACTGCTGCGCCTAATCGAGGAGAAAGCGGCCCACTATGGCCGGGAGTTCCACAGGATCGGCCGGTTCGTGCCCACATCACAGGTCTGCTCTGGGTGCGGGTCACGGGACGGCCCGAAGCCGCTGAGCGTCCGCACCTGGCAGTGCGGTGCCTGCGGTGCGATCCACGACCGGGACGTCAATGCCGCGAGAAATATCCTCACCGCCGGGCGGGCGGAGAGGCTAAACGCCTGTGGAGAAGACGTAAGACCAGGGCTTGCCCTGGCAGTTTCCAGTGAAGCAGGAACCCACCGGAGCGCGACGTGAGCCGCGCTGGAGGAATCCCCGTCAGTGCCAGCGGGGAGGACGTCAAGAAGGTTGCCATCAAGCGGGCGCTGATCAGCGTCCATGACAAGACCGGGCTCACCGACCTGGCGCGGGCGCTGGACGGGGCGGGGATTGAGATCGTCAGCACCGGCAGCACGGCGGCGGCGATCGGCGCCGCGGACGTGCCCGTGACCCGGGTGGAGGACGTGACCGGCTTCCCCGAGTGCCTCGACGGCCGGGTCAAGACTCTGCATCCCGCGGTGCACGCCGGCCTGCTCGCCGACCAGCGCCAGCCCGCGCACCGCGAGCAACTCCGGGAACGCGGGATCGCCCCGTTCGAGCTGCTCGTGTCCAATCTGTACCCGTTCGAGGAGACCGTCGCCAGCGGCGCCACGGCCGAGGAGTGCGTGGAGCAGATCGATATCGGCGGCCCGGCCATGGTTCGCGCCGCGGCCAAGAACCACGCCAATGTCGCCGTCGTCACCGACCCGTCGATGTACGCGGCGGTGACGGAGGCGGTTGCTGGGGGCGGGTTCACGCTGGCGCAGCGGCGCCGCCTCGCCGCCCGGGCTTACGCGCACACCGCCCGTTATGACGCGGCCGTCGCCTCCTGGTTCGCCTCGGTCTACGCGCCGGACGGCACCGCCACCGAGACCGGCTGGCCCGACGTCGTCGCCGCGCTCTGGTCCCGGCGGGAAGTGCTGCGCTACGGGGAGAACCCGCACCAGCGCGCGGCCCTGTACCTCGGGACCACCAGCCCGCCCGGCATCGCCGGGGCCGACCAGGTGCACGGCAAGGCGATGTCCTACAACAACTACGTGGACGCGGCGGCCGCCTGGCGGGCGGCGTTCGAGTTCACCGAGCCATGCGTTGCGATCATCAAGCATTCCAATCCGTGCGGGATCGCGGTCGGGGCCGACCTGGCGGACGCCCACCGCAAGGCGCACGCCTGCGACCCGGTGTCGGCGTACGGCGGGGTGATCGCCGCCAACGGCCCGGTGACGGCCGCGCTCGCCGCCCAGATCGCCGAAATCTTCACCGAGGTCGTCGTGGCGCCCGGCTTCGATCCCGCCGCCAAGGAACTGCTCATGGCCAAGAAGAACCTGCGGCTGCTGACCTGCCCCCCGCCGGAGCGCGCGGCGGCGGCGCCCACCGAGTGGCGCCAGCTGGATGGTGGTCTGCTCATGCAGTCCGCGGATCTGCTCGACGCGCCCGGCGACGACCCGGCCACATGGCAACTGAAGGCCGGGCCGGCGGCCTCCGGCGACGTCATGGCCGACCTGATCTTCGCGTGGCGTGCCTGCCGCAGCGTGAAGTCCAACGCCATCTTGATCGCTACCGGCGGGGCCACCGTCGGGGTGGGCATGGGCCAGGTCAACCGGGTGGATTCGGCCCGGCTCGCGGTGACCCGCAGCGGGGAACGAGCCCGCGGGGCCGTGGCCGCCAGCGACGCGTTCTTCCCCTTCCCGGACGGCCTTCAGGTGCTCGCCGGCGCCGGGGTGAGTGCCATTGTTGAGCCTGGCGGGTCCGTGCGCGACGACGAGGTGGTGCAAGCGGCGGCGGATGCGGGCGTCAGCCTGTACTTCACCGGCGCCCGTCACTTCTTCCACTGACCATCTGGGCCTGCCACTCGCGCCGAGGGGGTTGGCTGAGGGGGTTGCGGAGAGGGATTCGGTGACGGTCCGGGAGAGGGGTTCGGTGACGGTCCGGGAGAGGGGTTCGGTGACAGTCCTGGAGAGGGATTCGGTGATGATCCCGGAGAACAGTTGGTGAGCATTCCGGAGAGGGGTTTCATGAGCATCCTGGCAAGTGCCTTGGCTATCACGGCGGGAGGCGCCCGATGACCGCCTGTATTCTCGACGGCCGGGCGACCGCTGCGGCGATCAAGGAGGATCTCAGCCGGCGCGTGGCTGCGCTGACGAGGGCGGGCACCGTGCCGGGCCTGGGCACCGTGCTGGTCGGCGACGATCCGGGCAGCCGCGCCTACGTTGCGGGCAAGCACCGTGACAGCGAGCAGGTGGGTATCGCCAGCATCCGCCGCGACCTGCCGGCGGACGCCACCCAGCAGCAGGTGGAGGCGGCGGTCGACGAGCTGAACGCGGACGCCGCATGCACCGGGTACATTGTGCAGCTGCCGCTGCCTCCCGGCCTTGACCCGCACCGGGTGCTGCTCCGGATGGACCCGGCCAAGGACGCCGACGGCCTGCACCCGGTCAACCTGGGGCGGCTTGTCCTCGGCGAGCCGGGGCCGTTGCCGGCCACCCCGCGCGGGATCGTGGAGCTGCTGCGCCGCTACGACGTTCCGATCGCCGGTGCCGACGTGACGGTCATCGGGCGCGGGATCACCGTCGGGCGGACGCTGGGCTTGCTGCTCACCCGGCGCAGCGAGAACGCGACCGTTACCCTCACCCACACCGGCACCAAGGATCTGGCGGCGCACACCCGGCGGGCCGACATCGTGGTGGCGGCCGCCGGCCGGCCGGGCCTGCTCACCGCGGACATGGTCAAACCCGGGGCCGCCGTGCTGGATGTCGGCATCACCCGGACCGACGCCGGGCTGGTGGGTGACATCGCGCCGGAGGTGGCCGATGTGGCCGGTTACCTGGCGCCGATGCCTGGTGGGGTGGGCCCGATGACCAGGGCGATGCTGCTCGCCAACGTGGTGGACGCGGCCGAGCAGCGCCTTGGCCAGTAAGCTACTACCTAGTAACATGTAGGCGCCGCGAGCTGAGGTGGCGCGGGCGCCCGGCTGGCGGCACGGTGGGACGACACCCCGGAGCTGTGCCCGGCAGCCGCGTTTGGCAGTCTTGACGGTGCCCGGAGTCGTGGGCACACGGTCGCGAAGGCAAAGAGCAGGAGGTCGGCCGCCGGTCATGAACATCGTCGTCTGCATGAAGCAGGTCCCCGACACCTGGGCGGAACGCACCCTGCGGGCAGAGGACTCCCGGCTTGACCGCGCTTCGGTCGACGGGGTCATCAACGAGCTCGACGAGTACGCGATCGAGGAAGGTCTCCGCCTCGCCGAAGCACACGGGGGAGAGGTGACCATCCTGTCGATGGGGCCGGAAAAGGCCAGCGAGTCCATCCGCAAGGCGCTGTCCATGGGCGCCGACAAGGCGGTCCACCTGATCGATGACCAGCTCGCCGGGTCTGACGCGCTCGCCACGTCGCTCGCACTTGCCACCGTGCTGGGCCGCATGGGGTTCGACCTGGTCATCCTCGGCTCGGAGTCGACGGACGCCCGGACCGGTGTGCTGGCCGCGATGCTCGCCGAACGCCTTGGTACCCCGCAGCTCTCGCTGGCCAGCAAGGTGGAGATCGACGGGTCCGCGATCTCGATCCAGCGCCAGACCGAATACGGTTACGACAAGGTCGAGGCGAGCCTGCCCGCGGTGATCAGCGTGGTCGAGAAGATCAACGAGCCGCGCTACCCGTCCTTCAAGGGAATCATGGCGGCCAAGAAGAAGCCGGTCGAGACCCTGAGCCTGGCCGACGCCGGGATCGATCCCGGCCAGGTGGGGCTGGGCGCGGCGGCGACCGAGGTGGTCAGCTTCGCCAACCGGCCACCCCGCCAGGCGGGCACGATCGTCAAGGACGACGGGGACGGCGGTGTCAAGGCGGCCGAGTTCCTCGCCGCCCAGAAGTTCATCTGAGCGGAAGGATGTGCGAGTTCATGGCTGAGGTCCTTGTTCTCGCCGAGCATTCCGGCGAGACGGTCAAGAAGGTCACCGTCGAGCTGCTGACCTTGGCCCGCCGGTTCGGCGAGCCCGCTGTGGTCTGGCTCGGCGGCGGCGCGGACAGCGGGCGGGAGCGGCTCGCTGAGTACGGCGCGGCCAAGGTCTACGTGGCGGACGGCGAGGGCCTGGACGACTACGTGGTCGCTCCCGCGGCGGAGGTGCTCGCGTCCCTGGTCAGCCGGACGTCGCCGGCGGCCGTCCTGGTCGCGGCCACACCCGAGGGCAAGGAGATCGCCGGGCGGCTCGCGGTCAAGATCTCCTCGGGAGTGCTCACCGACGCGGTCGACCTGACCCCGGGCGACGACGGCTCGGGGCCGGTGGCCGAGCAGTCCATCTTCGGCGGGGCGATCATCGTGCGGTCACGGGTGCGGAGCGGCACGCCGATCGTGGCGGTACGGCCGAACGCCGCCGCCCCGGAGCCCGCCCAGGGTGCGGCCGCGCTGGAGCCGGCCAGCATCGAGCTGAGCGAGGCGGCCAAGGCGGCACGCATCACGGACCGGGTGGTGGCGGAGCGTGGCGAGCGGCCGGACCTGACCGAGGCGGCCATCGTGGTCTCCGGCGGGCGGGGGGTAGGCAACGCCGAGAACTTCGCGCTGATCGAGAAGCTCGCCGACTCGCTGGGCGCCGCCGTCGGGGCCTCGCGTGCCGCCACCGACGCCGGCTGGTACCCGCACCAGTTCCAGGTCGGGCAGACGGGCAAGACCGTCTCGCCCCAGCTCTACCTGGCGGTAGGCATCTCGGGAGCGATCCAGCACCGGGCCGGAATGCAGACCTCGAAGACCATCATGGTGATCAACAAGGACCCCGAGGCGCCCATCTTCGAGCTGGCCGACTTCGGGGTGGTGGGCGACCTGTTCAACGTCGTCCCGCAGCTCACCGACGAGATCGCCCGGCGCAGGGAGTCCTGAGGGCGGCTTCCCGGCGCGCCCGTGGGCTGAAGCGGATACCTGGAACTGCGGCTACGCTTGGGGGCCGTCATGGGGAACTCAGTGAGTGACGGCGAGAGCCCAGGTCAGAGGCAGGACTGCCGGGTGTACCTGGACCATGCGGCGACCACACCGATGCTTGGCGAGGCCATCGCCGCGATGACGGCGGAACTCGCCCATCTCGGCAACCCCTCCTCGCTGCACAACGCGGGGCGGCGGGCACGCCGGGTCGTGGAGGAGTCCCGCGAGCAGATCGCCGAGGCCTATGGCGCGCGGCCCAGCGAGGTGGTGTTCACCGGCGGCGGCACCGAGGCCGACAACCTCGCGGTGAAGGGGCTGTACTGGGCCCGGCGCGCCGAGCGCCCCCGGCGGCGCCGGGTGCTGGTCACCGCGATCGAGCACCATGCGGTGCTCGACTCGGCGCAGTGGCTGGCCAGCCACGAGGCGGCGGATGTGAGCTGGCTCCCGGTGGACGGGACCGGCCTGCTGCGGCCCGGTACGCTGCGGGCCATCGATGACGACCCTGGTTCCGTGGCGCTGATCAGCGTCATGTGGGCGAACAACGAGGTGGGCACGATCCAGCCGATCGCGGAGCTCGCCTCGGTCGCGCACGAGCAGCGGATCCCCTTCCACACCGACGCGGTGCAGGCGGCGGGGCAGGTGCCGGTGAACTTCGCCGCCAGCGGGGCGGACGCGCTCACCATCACCGGCCACAAGATCGGCGGGCCCGTCGGGGTGGGCGCGCTGCTGCTCGGCCGGGGGATCGAGCCGGTGCCGGTGATGCACGGCGGCGGCCAGGAGCGGGACGTGCGTTCCGGGACGCTCGACGCGCCGGCGATCGCAGCGTTCGCTGTCGCTGCCCAGATCGCCGTCAAGCGGCAGGAGGAGGAGGCGGCGCGGCTGGCCGGCCTCCGCGACGAGCTCATCGAGCGCGTGCTCGCGGCGGTGCCCGACGCCATACTCAACGGGGCTCCGCCCGGTCCCGGCCGGCTGCCGGGCAACGCCCACTTCTCCTTCCCCGGCTGCGAGGGCGACGCCCTGCTCATGCTGCTCGACGCGAAGGGCATCGCCTGCTCCACCGGCTCCGCTTGCACCGCGGGCGTCGCCCAGCCCAGCCACGTCCTCCTCGCCATGGGCGCGGACGGACCCAGGGCCCGCGGATCCCTCCGCTTCTCACTCGGCTCCACCTCCACCGCGGCCGACGTGGCAGCAGTGGGCGAAGTGATCGCCGAAGTGGTCGAACGCGCCCGCCGCGCCAACAAATCCTGATGCATAACGATTGCGTCGTGGTGCGCCGCGGCTAACCCGGTGGCCCGCGGGCTGGGGGCTCAATGGCGACGGACTGCGCCATCCGGGGGGCCAATAGGCTGAGAAGAGCGAGAAGTAGTTGGGAGGGTGACTGCGGTGCGGGTGCTGGCGGCTATGTCGGGCGGGGTGGACTCCGCCGTGGCTGCCGCACGGGCTGTGGACGCTGGGCATGAGGTGACCGGCGTCCACCTTGCGTTGTCCTCTAACCCGCGGTCCTACCGGTCGGGGGCGCGGGGGTGCTGCACGCTGGAGGATGCGCGGGACGCGCGGCGCGCCGCCGACGTGATCGGCATCCCGTTCTACGTGTGGGACATGGCGGAGCGGTTCGACCGGGATGTCGTGGCGGATTTCGTGGCGGAGTATGCGGAAGGGCGGACTCCTAATCCGTGTCTGCGGTGCAACGAGAAGATCAAGTTCACGGCGGTGCTTGACCGCGCGGTGGCACTCGGCTTCGACGCGGTGTGCACCGGTCACCACGCGCGGCTGGACGGTGGGCGCCTGCGGCGGAGCGTGGACGCCGCCAAGGACCAGTCCTATGTGCTGGCGGTGCTGAACCGCGGCCAGCTGGACCGGGCCCTGTTCCCCCTCGGCGGGTCGACCAAGGACGAGGTGCGTGCCGAGGCGGCCCGGCGCGGGCTGGCCGTTGCGGACAAGCCGGACAGCCACGACGTGTGCTTCATCCCCGACGGCGACACGAGAGCGTTCCTGGCCGGCCGGCTGGGCAGCGCCCCCGGGAGCATCGTGGCCGAGGACGGAACGCGGCTCGGCACGCACGGTGGCACGTACGGGTTCACCATCGGGCAGCGTAAGGGGCTGCGGGTCGGTGCCCCGGCCCGCGATGGCAGGCCCCGTTACGTCCTGGACATCGAGCCAGCGTCCCGGACGGTCACCATCGGCCCACGTGAGTCCCTGGGCGTGCGCGACATCGCGGCGCAGCGCCCGGTGTGGACCGGGTGCGAGCCGCCCCGCGAGCCGCGTGACTGCCTGGTCCAGCTGCGGGCGCACGGCGAGGTTCATCCCGCCACCGCGCGCCTCGACGGTGACCTGCTCCGTATCCGGCTGCGGGCACCGGCCTGCGGCGTTGCGCGGGGCCAGGCGGCGGCGCTCTATGAAGGTGACACCGTCTTGGGCAGCGGAACGATCACTGTCACCTCGTGACGTGGGCGCCTCGTAGGCGGCTGCCCGAGGCTCCCGGCGAGCTGGATTGCCCACCTGGCCGCACCGGCCGACCGCCCTTGACCTGGTTGCAGAGCGGAGTCAGGCTGGTACAACCAGGCTGGAGTCGATCACTCATGGGCATCTGCGTGAATGGGGAGAATGGCCGCGTTCCTGCACGAGCGCCTCATCGCCAGGTGCCTGTTTGCCCGGGACGGCAACGTGCTCCGCGCGTGCGGGTCACGATGAGCGACTCCGGGCAGGAGCATGGGTTCCCGGCTCGGCTCGGGGACCGCGCTGCGGGGCCGGAAGCTCGCCCCAGCGGGCCCGGAGCCGATCTCCCCGGCGGGGGGACAGCCGCACCCGGCGAGGGTCGCGGCCGCCCGGCGTGGCCCATGGCAGTGCCCGCCGCCTGGGTCTTGACGGCACCGTGCCACGGAGTGAAGATCGGCACATAGCTGGAACCGGTTCCAATCACGGGTTGCGGTGCGCGGGAGGTCGGATGCCGCCGTCAGGCCGGGTGACGATCGCCGATGTGGCTGCCGCGTCGGGGGTTGGGGTCGGCACGGTCTCGCGGGTGATCAACGGCGGGACGAACGTGCGGGAGTCCACGAGGCGCAGCGTGCTGACCGTCATCAAGCAGCTTGGGTACCGGCCGAGTTACCTCGCGGCGTCGCTGTCCCGTGGCACGCCGCGGACGATCGCGATCGTCGTGCCGCACCTCACCACGCCGTCGGCCGTGATGCGGCTGGCCGGCTCCCTGGCGGTACTCGATGAGCAGGGTTACGACACCGTGGTGTGCAACGTCGATACCCCGGGGCAGCGGGAGCACCATTTGACGGCGCTGACCAGCAGGTACCGGGTGGACGGCGTGATAGTGGTCTCGCTGCGGCTGTCCCGGCAGTGGCTGGCCTCGTTCCGGCGTGCCGGACTGCCGCTGGTCGCCGTCGATGCGGCCTTCGCGGGCGTCCCGCACACGGTCACCGACGACGTCGCCGGCGGTCGGCTGGCGACGGAGCACCTGCTGTCGCTCGGGCACCGGCGGATCGGTTTCGTCGGCGATACCAGGCGCCTGGCCGCGGGTAGCGGCCTGGGCTTCACGGCGTCGGACCAGCGGCTCCGCGGATACCGGGAGGCGCTGCGGCAGGCGGGCATCGGCTACGACGCGGGCCTGGTGCGCCGCGGCCCGCATGGCGCGGCGAACGCCGAGGCGCTCGCCGCCGAGCTGCTCGCGCTGCCCGATCCGCCGTCGGCGATCTTCGCGGCGTCGGATACGCAGGCGATGGGGGTCCTCGCCGCGGCCGACCGGGCCGGCCGGCCGGTCCCGCGGGAGCTTTCCGTGATCGGCTTCGATGACATCGAGTCGGCGATGCTGCTTGGGCTGAGCACGGTGCGCCAGCCGCTGGAGGACAGCGGCGCCGAGGCGGCCCGCCGGCTGTGCGCGCTGCTGCGGGGCGAGCCGATCGGCCCGCTGCGGCAGCAGCTCCCGCTGGAGGTGGTGCACCGCTCGAGTACGGCGCGCCTCCGCGGGTTCGGGGCGTTGCAGGACGATGCTTATGTTCCGGATGTGACACGCATAGGCGCTGGCGCGCCGGGAAGAACCTAGGGTCGCGCCCGGTGACCTGGTCCACCGGGGCGCTGGATAGGAGGGACGACTGTGGCTGACAGTGGTGGCAGAACCATAGTGCGGCGGCCACGGGGGCGGGGCAGTCCCCGGCGCTCGTTCCGCCCGAGGGCTCTCGGTGCCGGCGTGGTCGGCGTCGCGCTGGCCTCCACGGCGCTCGCCGCGTGCGGCACCAGCGGCGCCGGCACCGGTCCGGTCACGCTCAACTTCTACAGCTTCGACGACCCCTCGGGTGCTGTGGCGACGGCGGTCAAGAACTGCAGCGCGCAGAGCGGCGGCAAGTACACCGTCACCTATAACAAGCTGCCGAAAGCCGCCGACGACCAGCGGCTGCAGCTGGCGCGGCGGCTGGCCGCGGCCGACGCTTCGATGGACATCCTCGGCCTGGACGTGACCTGGGAGGCGGAGTTCGCCGAGGCCGGCTGGATCCTGCCCTGGACCGGCACCTTCAGGCAGCAGGCGGAGAACGGCACCCTGAGGGTCCCGCTGGAGACCGCCACCTGGAAGGGCAAGCTCTACGCGGTGCCTTACAACAGCAACACCCAGCTGCTGTGGTACCGCTCCGACCTGGTGAAGACCCCGCCCACCACCTGGGACCAGATGATCAGCCAAGCGGAGGCGCTCGCCAAGCAGGGCAAGCCGCACCTGATCGAGATCCAGGGAGCGCAGTACGAGGGCACGACGGTCTGGTTCAACACCCTGGTCGCCAGCGCCGGCGGCAGCATCCTGACCCCGGATGGGACGAAAGCCTCGCTGGGCGCGCCCGCCGTGAAGGCGCTTGAGATCATGAAACGGCTGGCCACCTCGGAGGTGGCCGACCCGTCGCTGCCGGTGCAGATGGAGGACCAGAACCGGCTGGCCATGGAGGCCGGCTCGGCGGTCTTCCAGCTGAACTACCCGTTCGTGTACCCGTCGATGAAGGCCGACAAGCCGGATCTGTTCAAGCACTTCAAGTGGGCCCTGTACCCGCGGGTCAACGCCAATGAGCCCTCCCGCGTCACCATCGGCGGCATCGACATGGCGATCAGCAAATACTCGCCGCACCCCGACCTGGCCTTCCAGGCCGCGCTCTGCCTGCGGAACAGGCAAAACCAGCTGAACGCGGCCATCAAGGGCGGCCTGCCGCCGACGCTGGAGAGCCTGTACCACGATCCCAAGCTGTTCCCCAACTACCCGTTCCACGCCGACATTCTGACCGCGCTGCAGCAGGCCAGCGTGCGGCCGAAGACCCCGGCGTACCAGAACATATCCATCACCATCTCGCACCTGGTGTCCCCGCCCGCGGGCATCCAGCCGGCGAGCACCGAGCAGACGATGAAAAGCCAGATCAACGACGCGCTCCAGTCGAAGGGGCTGATCCCATGAGCGCCCGGACGGCACGGGCCGGCCGGGCGCCCCGGCAGGCCAGCGCGGGCGGCACGCATATAAGGAGATGGGGCCGATGACAACTGGAACCGATGTCGTCACCACCGCCGAGCCCGAAGTAACCGGACGCAGAGGCCGCCCGCGGCTGTCGGAGGGGGCGCGGGCCGAGCGCCGGCTGGGCTGGCTGCTGTGCGCCCCGGCGGTGATCGTCATGCTCGCCGTGGCGGCTTTTCCGATCATCTACGCCGTATGGCTGTCGCTGCAGCGTTATGACCTGCGCTTCCCCGAGCTGGCCACCTTCGTCGGCCTGAGCAACTACGGCGCGGTGCTGTCGTCCTCCTACTGGTGGCACGCGCTCAGCGTGACCCTGGTCATCACGGTGGTCTCGCTCGCCGTCGAGTTCGTCCTCGGCATGCTGCTCGCGCTGCTGATGTACCGGACCATCTTCACCCGGGGCACGGTGCGCACCATCATCTTGATCCCCTACGGGATCGTGACCGTGGCCGCCGCCTATGGCTGGCAGTACGCCTGGACGCCGCACATCGGCTACCTGGTCGGCCCCGACAGCGCTCCGTTGACCAGCCAGGGCAGCGCGATCGCGATCATCATCCTCGCGGAGATATGGAAGACCACCCCGTTCATGGCGCTGCTGCTGATGGCCGGCCTGTCACTGGTGCCCGAGGACCTGCTGAAGGCGGCCAGGGTGGACGGAGCGACCGCCTGGCAGCGCTTCTACCGGGTCACGCTGCCGCTGATGAAGCCGGCCATCCTGGTGGCGCTGCTGTTCCGGGCGCTGGACGCGTTCCGGATCTTCGACAACATCTACATCCTGACCGGTGGCGGCAACGGCACCTACTCGGTGTCGATCCTGGGGTACGACAACCTGTTCCGGGCGCTGAACCTTGGCATCGGGTCGGCGATCTCGATCCTGATCTTCATATGCGTCGCGATCATCGCCTTCATCTTCATCAGGCTCTTCGGCGCGTCGGCGCCGGGCATGTGAGGGGTGAACTGATATGGCCGCCACTACCAGGCAGAAGTCCGGCTGGATCACGGCGAACACCGTCACGATCCTGCTGGTGCTCATCCCCGTCGCGTGGATCTTCTCGCTGTCCTTCAAGAACCCCGCGACCATCGCGGCCACGGGACGCGCCACGTTCTGGCCCACGAGCTGGACGTGGGAGAACTACAGCGGGATCTTCTCCACCTCGGAGTTCACCCGGCCGCTGCTCAACTCCATCGGGATCGGCTTGATCGCGACCTTCATCTCGGTGGTGCTGGCCTCGATGGCCGCGTACGCGGTGGCCCGGCTCCAGTTCCCGGGCAAGCGGGCGCTGATCGGGATATCGCTGCTGATCGCGATGTTCCCGCTCATCTCGCTGGTGACGCCGCTGTTCAACATCGAGCGGTCGCTCGGGATCTTCAACACCTGGATCGGGCTGATCATCCCGTACATCGCGTTCGGCCTGCCGCTGGGGATCTATACGCTGTCGGCGTTCTTCCGCGAGATTCCCTGGGAGCTGGAGAAGGCGGCCAAGGTGGACGGGGCCACCCCGTTCCAGGCGTTCGTCCGGGTCATCGCCCCGCTCGCGGCGCCCGGCATGGTGACCACGGCGATCCTGGTGTTCCTGTTCTGCTGGAACGAGTTCCTGCTGGCCATCTCGCTGACCTCGACGATCGCCGCGCGGACGGCGCCGGCCGCGCTGGCGTTCTTCAACGGCAGCTCACAGTTCACGGTGCCCACCGGGTCGATCTCGGCCGCCGCGGTGGTCATCACCATTCCGATCATCATCTTCGTGCTGTTCTTCCAGCGGCGGATCGTCGCCGGGCTGACATCCGGCGCGGTCAAGGGCTAGCCGGGAAAAGGGATTTAAGGAGCAGACAGTGGCCGAAATCATTCTGGACCACCTCAGCAAGCGCTTCCCGGACGGGGCGATCGGGGTGAACGACATCAGCCTGGACATCCCGGACGGGGAGTTCATCATCCTGGTCGGGCCGTCCGGGTGCGGGACGTCGACGTGCCTCAACATGATCGCCGGGCTGGAAGACATCACCTCGGGCGAACTGCGCATCGGCGGGAAGGTGGTGAACCAGGAGGCACCGAAGGACCGCGACATCGCCATGGTCTTCCAGAGCTACGCCCTGTACCCGCACATGTCGGTGCGGGAGAACATGGGCTTCGCGCTCAAGCTGGCCAAGACGCCCAAGAACGTGATCGAGGAGAAGGTCGACGAGGCGGCCCGGGTCCTCGACCTGACCCCGTTCCTCGACCGCAGGCCCGCCAACCTGTCCGGCGGCCAGCGGCAGCGGGTGGCGATGGGCCGGGCGATCGTCCGCGACCCGGCCGCGTTCCTCATGGACGAGCCGTTGTCCAACCTCGACGCGAAGCTGCGCGTGCAGACGCGCACCGAGGTGTCCCGGCTGCAGAAGAGGCTGGGCACGACCATGGTCTACGTGACCCACGACCAGACCGAGGCAATGACGCTCGGCGACCGGGTCGCGGTCATGCGCCTCGGCACGATCCCGCAGGTGGCGTCGCCGCAGGAACTGTACGACCGGCCGGCGAACCTGTTCGTGGCTGGCTTCATCGGCTCACCCGCGATGAACTTCATGGCGGGCACCCTGGAGGAAGGCAAGCTGCGCACCGGGCTCGGGGACTTCCCGCTGACGCCCCAGATGCGGCAGACGCTGGAGAGCGCCCGGGCGCCCCGGGAGGTCATCGTCGGCATCCGGCCGGAGAGCTTCGAGGACGCCTCGATCGTGCCGGCCGAGGTCAAGCCGAACGGGCTTGAGTTCAACGCCACCATCGACGTGGTCGAGTCGCTGGGCTCGGAGAAGTTCGTCTACTTCACCCGGGAACTCGGGCAGACCCACAACGTGGCCGAACTCGAGGAGCTCGCCCGGGACTCCGGCCGGGCCGAGGCCGGCGGCGCCGCCGCGGAGACGGTGGTCGCCCGGCTCGACCCGG
The DNA here is from genome assembly GCA_036005525.1 of Streptosporangiaceae bacterium. Taxonomy (GTDB): domain Bacteria; phylum Actinomycetota; class Actinomycetes; order Streptosporangiales; family Streptosporangiaceae; genus UBA9676. The sequence goes on along the minus strand of DASYQM010000198.1, from coordinate 7,885 downwards.
CGTCGCGCATCACCGAGGGCGAGGACGCGCGGCTGTGGGTCGACGTGCGGCACCTGCACGTCTTCGCCCCGGACAGCGGCCGCAACCTCACCCTCGGCGACACCGGCGCCCCGGCAAGCTCGGCAGGTGCAGCAGCCCAGGCAGCTCCAGCAGCTCCGGCCGAGGTCGCCGACGCCGAGACGGCCCAGGCTGGGACAGCCGAGGCTGGTGCGGCCGAGGCCGACGCCGCCGCCCCTGGGCAGGCTTCCACCACGGCCGAGTCGGGCGACGGGGCGGACTCGCGGTAACGCGGCAGGCAGCTGCCCCGCCGGCTACCGGTGCAGTCGGCGGGGTGGCCGGAGCTGCCGCTGCAGTTCCTCGATGACCGCGTCGTTCCACTCGTGGGTGCGCATCAGCCGGTACCGTTCCCGGGCGATGCCCAGGTAGGCCTCGGCGTCGGTGCACCCGCCGACCAGGTTGGCCGCGTGCAGCATGCGCACCACCGGGGTGAACTCGTCCGCCCACCAGCGCCGGGCGACCTCGGCGCGGTCGTAGAACGTGCGCTCGTGCTGCATCAGCCGGAATCCCCAGGCCTCCACCGCCTCGCCGAGTTCCGCGTACGACCAGGGATCGGTGACCTTGATCTTGGTGTAGGCCTGCGCGGACAGCGGCACCCGGGAGCGGAACATCCGCTCGTAGCTCTTCAGCAGCAGGTCGCCACGGCGCCGTATGCCCTTGGCGGGCACCTGCGTGAGGACCTCGGTCACGTAGGCATCGATCGTCGTCTGGCCGGTCGCCATGGCGATCGACACCCGGTGGTGGCCGTCCTGGACGAAGTGCATGTCCCCGATCCGGTACACGTCGATGGGCGGCATGGACTCGCCGCGCCGCTGTGCCAGCGCCAGCCGCTCCCACCGCTCCCGCACCCGCCCCGAGGTGGGCCGGAAGCGGCGGTCGAAGTCCTGCCGCGAATCCACGGTGCCGACGACAGTGTCCAGCCGGATGGTCTGCAGGCCGAGCGACCGCTCGCCCCTCATGCCGAGGGCGGCAACGACTTCGTCGAAGGGGAGGATGAGGTTGACGTCGTCCGGCTCACGGCGGAGCCGGTGGGCGAGCCTGGCAAGGACCTGGCGGCGCCGGGCGCGCAGGAACTCGTCCTCGACGTCGGCGCGCGGGAAGCCGGTCTCAGCTGGCATGGCGCGCACCAGCGGGGGATCGCCGCGCGCCAGCGCGCGGCTCGATGTCCAGCAGGTGACGCCCGACCACGTTGCGCACCACGGTGGGCCCGAGCCTATGGGGCCGGATTGGCGTCTCGTCGGGGTGGATGTGCCCGTGCAGCAGCAGAGGCGGCCGGAGCCGTGCCGCGAGCCAGTTCAGGGCCTCGAATCCCTGGTGCGCCGGGTCCTCGCGGTCGCCGGCGCCCCGCGGCGGCGCGTGGGTGAGCAGCACGTCCACGCCGCGGCCGTCGCGCAGCTCCCGCCAGCGGGCACGCCGCGACAGGGACCGGGCGCGCCGGGCCTGCTGCCGCTGCGTGTACTGGTTGGGGCCGTCGCGGTAGCGGCGGCATCCGCCGAGCCCGGCCAGGCGAAGGCCGGCCACGTCCACGATGGCCTGTTCGGCACTGACGGCGCCGTCGGGCCAGGGCGGCCGGGCAGGCAGCCCGGCCTGGAGCGTCAGTCCGGTGCGCGAGGTGCGGTACCCCGACACGTCCGGGTCGTGGTTGCCGGGCACGAACACCAGCGGTATGTCGAGCGCGTTCATCAGGTAGCCCAGATAGTCGAAGGGGAGGTCGCCGCAGGCGACGATGAGCTGAGCCTCGCGGACGGCTCCCAGGTCCGCGTACAGAGCGCTGTCGACCTCGTCGGACACTGCGAGGACGGCAACCACACACAGATGGTACGCCGGAGCGCTGGGTGAGATGCCGGAGCGCCGGGGGAGCCGGAGCGCCGGGTTGCCGGGCGTCAGCGCCCTGCACCCTCCCTGACGTCGAGACCCCGCTGCCGCAGTGCCGCCTCCACGCGGTAGATCTCGCTCTGCCGGACCCGCTCCGGACGTACCGCGGCACCGGCGGGCGGGCTGACGTCCAGCCGCTGGCAGGCGGTGCCCAAGGCGTCCACGTACGCCGCCTTGAGCGCCCGCACCCGCAGGTTCTTGGCTGGCAGGTCGGTTCGGGTTTCCATGGCCTCGAGCTCGGACCGGAGCCGGCTCAGGTCCGCGCGCATCCGCTCGACCGGCTCGGGGGCCGGCGGGCGGGTGCGTTGCTCCGAAACCCAGCGCAGCAGGCGGCCCCCGCCGATCAGGGAGTAGATGGCGGCGATGGGAAGCGCGGTCGCCACGAGCAGCTGGAAGGGCGGGCTCACAGGTCCAGTCTCCGCCGTAAGTGCGGCGGGTAGCAAGGAGCGGGCAGGCTACGGTTCTGTGAAGACGCGGAGATCAGCCCGGCCCGGTGCCGGGGCCGTCGCAGGACCGCACCCGTGGGAGGCACATGAACGCGCGCACGGCGGGGCCGCAATGGTGGCCCGGGGCCACCCTGTACCAGATCTACGTCCGCTCCTGGCGGGACAGCGACGGCGACGGGTACGGCGACCTGCGGGGGGTGATCGCCGGGCTCGACTATCTGGGGTGGCTGGGGGTGGACGGCATCTGGCTGTCGCCGACGATGCCTTCCCCCGATCACGACTGGGGATACGACGTCTCCGATTACCTGGCCGTCCACCCCCAGCTCGGCACCCTGGACGATCTCGATCTGCTGGTGGCGGAGACCGGACGGCGGGACATAGCGGTCCTGCTGGATCTGGTGCCCAACCACACCAGCAGCGCCCACCCCTGGTTCGTCGACGCCCGGTCGGGCAGGGGGCCGGCGCACCGCAGCTACTACATATGGGCCGACCCGGCGGCCGACGGCGGGCCACCGAACAACTGGCTGAGCGCGACCGGCGCGCCCGCCTGGACGCTCGACGACACCAGCGGCCAGTACTACCTGCACAGCTTCCTGCCCACCCAGCCGGACCTGAACTGGCGGGAGCCGGCCGTGCACGCGGAGTTCGAACGGATCCTGCGGTTCTGGTTCGACCGCGGGATCGCCGGCTTCCGGATCGACGTCGCACAGGGCATCTACAAGGACGCCGCCCTGCGAGACGATCCGCCGGTCGCGACGCCCGGCCGCATCGACGGCCGGTTCGGCCTCGCCCAGGTGTACAGCGCCAACCGCCCGGAGTCGCACGACGTCTTCCGGGACTGGCGGGCGATCGCCGAGACCTACTCTCCGCCCCGGCTCCTGCTCGGCGAGACCTGGGTGGGCGACCTGGCCAGAATGGCCGCCTTCCACGGCAACGGCGATGAGCTCCAGCTGACGTTCAACTTCCCGGTCATCTTCGCCGGCTTCACGGCCGGGGAACTATCCGGCGTCGTCGCCGAGACGCTGGCCGTCCTGCCCGCGGGGGAGTGCCCGGTGTGGACGGCGTCCAACCATGACGTCGGCCGGTTCCCGACCCGATGGTGCGATGGGGACGAGACCCGGGCCCGGCTGGCCCTGCTAGTGCTCGCGACCTTGCCGGGCACGCTCGTTTTGTATTACGGGGACGAGATCGCGATGACCGACGTCGACGTCCCCGCGGGGTCCCGCCGGGACGAGATCACCGGGGACGCCCCGGGCGGGCGGCTGCGTGACCGGGCCCGGACGCCGATGCTGTGGGATGCCTCCCCGGCAGCCGGCTTCACCGCCGCCGGCGTCAGGCCCTGGCTGCCCATCGGCGATCACGCCGAGCGCAACGTGGCCGCTCAGCGGGACGATCCGGCGTCCACGCTGCGGCTCTGCCGCGAGCTGCTCGCGCTGCGCCGCACGGAGTTCGGCAGCACGATCGCCGCCTACACCCAGCTCCCCGGCCCGCCCGCGGTGTGGATGTACCGGGTGGGCGACCTGGTGGTCGCGGCCAACTTCGCCAGCGAACCGGCCTGCCTGGACGGGCTGGACGGCCCGGTGCTGCTGTCCACCAGCCGGACCGCGGCCGGTCCGGAGGCGGGGCCGGTCACCGCGCTGGGTCCCTGGGAGGGTGTGATCGTCCGGGGCGGCGGCCCGCCGGGCTGAGCCGGCCGGCGCTGCCAGTGGCGTCTGGCGCATCCCTGCGCGGGCTGATGTCCTACCCGTGCAGGACGGCCTGGTCGGTGAGCGCGATCGCCAGCTGCCCGAGTGCGGTCGGGTGGAACGGCGCTGGGTCGCCGAACCACTGGACGTAGGGCTGGCTGGTGCACAGCTGGTGCCCGGTGAAGTCGGGCTGCGGCGCGAGGAAGCCGAACTCGGTGGCCCCCTTGGCGAGGACCGCGTTCAGGGTGGTGAGGCGCGAGGTGAGGATGGCCAGCTTGGCGGGGGTGAGGCCGGCGTTGTGCAGGCAGTTCTGCTCGGGGCCGAACGGGTCGTAGTACTGATTGATGATCACCCGGGGGTGGCCCGGCAGGGTGGCGAGCTGGCTGAGCAGCTCCAGGTAGTCCTTGCTGAACGTGGCGAGCTGCTGCTGGAAGTAGGCGGTGGTCGCCTTGTCGTCGCAGCGCGGTGCGACCGCGCAGTAGCGAACCATCGCGGCCCAGCCGAGATCGTTGGCGCCGACGTTGACGATGACCACGGAGGCGTTACGCGCCCGCAGCACCGTTGCGAGCTGCGGAGGAATTCTCTTGCCGTGCCGGTGCTGTGTACCCAGAAGCCCGTGGGCGATCGTCGCGTTGCTGCAGGCGAGGTTCAGCACCCGCCAGCCGTTGACGGCCGCCAGAACCTGTGCGTAGGAGTCCTGACTCCGGCCGCAGACACGGCCCAGGGGGGACGAGCGCGGGACCGCCGGAAGGCCGAGGCCGGCGGCGGTCGAATCTCCCATGACCACGGCCTGCACCTTAGGCAGCGGCCGGCCCTTCACATGGACCTGCGCCGGGGGCTCGCTGCCCACCAGTTCGTTCAGCGAGTTCACCTGCCTCAGCAGGGCTGGCGCCCGGGAGGCGGTGATAAAGATCGCCCCGGCGTTGATGGCGACGGTCACCAGCAGGCCGACAGTGAGCAGCACGATGGTCGTGCGGCGCGGCAGCCGCCGCCAGCCGGCCACGGCGCCCAGCAGGACCAGCGCGCCCAACCCGGCGATCGCGGTCTCCCAGGCGAAATAGTGGATCCATCCATCGGCAAGTCGGCTGCCAAGGACGCGCTCGGCGCCCGCAGGGCTCGCGCCACGCACGAAGTTCGTGAGCTCGCTGTTGATCGTGATCTGGGACAGCGCCAGCCGGGGCCTCACCGGTCCGGGGAACCGCAGCGTGGTGGGCAGGTGCTGCCCGAACAGGTCGACCTCGCCCGGGCCTGACAGGCTCCAGCTGGGCGCGGTCGTTCCCACGGTGATGACCTGGCCAGCGACGTTGACGGTCTGCATCGGCGTCACCTGGATCGCGACCGCGATCGCAACCGCCGCCACCGCCAGCAGGGCCGCGAATTCCGCGACGCGGCGCAGCAGCCTCTGCCGGGTGCTCTGCGCGGGACCGGGCGGTGCTGGATCAGGCGAAGTGACCCCGGTCATGGGCGGCGAATCCGGCACGCCTGCCAGGGCGCCGGGGCATCACCCGCCCGCCAGGCGCCTGGGCCGCCACACATCCTGCAAAGACTCGCCTTCACTTCCTTTGAAGCTACCCGCCCCGTCCCCTGCGACGCACCATGCATGGCACGCTCACGGAAGGCGAGACGTGGGGGGCAGGCGGCGCGCCAGCTGCTCACCGCACCGGCGCACGGCGGGCAGCGCAGCGCGCCGTCCCAGGCCTTACCGCGCCGGGTCGTAATGCTCGTAGCGGTATTGCACGGATGGGCGACCGTGACGCTTGGCCATCACACCTCCTCCGCCGGGCCGGTCCAGCCAAATTATGGCATGGCGTCACGGTCAATCTCTTTCCGATTCCGCCCGGCGCAACGGCCAGCGCTGCTCTTACGACCGCCCAGGGTGGCTGGAAAGAGCCATTTGAACTGATGAACCGGGCCGGCCGGAACAGGGCGGCCGCAGGCGATCAGAAAGAAGAGCCTATCCCTCCGGTAGTTGACAGCACGGCTGATCTTGACCCGCTGACGGTCGGCTCAAAATTCGCGGTGACCCCCTTGGCCGCCGTCCGCCGCTGCTCGCACGCCCGTTGTGACGGCCCGAGCGTCATTCCTGGCCGGCTGAGCGCTGGGCATAGCTTGCTGAGCGCTGGGCATGGCTGGCTGTGGATGCTCCCCGATGGCGTAGGTGGCCGCCTGGTTCGCGCCTGCCGGGCCAACCTCCTCGAACCGCTGTGCGGCCGTGGCGTCGACATCGTCGGTTGGCTTCTGGAAGAGGGCCGCCGACGGCCAACGATCTGGCCCGCCGTTGCGCCCGTTCCTGTTCGGGATCTCGTTAACCCCGGCGATCCGGCAGAAATGGAAGCCTCGCTTTTCATAATAGTTATGCAGCACCACATTGGTTGTCCATACATCAATCCTGATCCATTGGGCTCCCCAGTCCCGCAATGCGCGCAGTCCTGCCCAGTCGACAAGTGCCTCACCGATTCCGCGCCCGGCATGGCTACGGCGGACGATCAGCCTCGACACGTAAACGGACGGCTGGCGTCGCTCCCGCCGGGTCCAGAGCCGCAGGTTCCCTCTCGGCCGGTAGGTGATGGTGGCGATGGGTACGCCGTGCTCCTCGACGATCCATGTCCCCCCGTCGCGGAGGCCCCTGCGAACCCGCTCGTCCCGGGCCGCCCTGCTGGGCCAGGGCCGCGCCCACTGGTCGGTCTGCTTGTCCCGCAGCCAGGTGGCCGCTTCGTCGATCATGGCGAGGATGAGCTCGAAGTCGCCGGCCGCGCCGCGGCGGACTTGAAGGATCTCTGTCATGGCTCCGGTATGGGACGGGCCCGGCCCCACATCAGTCGGATGTGCCGATATGTGGGGCGAGGCGGATTGGTCGATGGTCTGGAACTGGGAGGACCCGAGCGGTGGTCCGGCTGTGACCGGGGGGACCCGGCCGCTCAGCCGCCCCGCTCCGGGGTGCTGTCGTCGACTGGTGCCGCCGGGGCTTTGCCGCTAGTGGCGGCGTGGCTCTCGCGGCGCGGGACAGCGCCAACGTCAATGCGCAGGCGGTTTCGGTCCACCGGGTACACGGTGATCGTCAGCCGGAAACGCTGCCCGGTCTCGTCGAACGACACGCGGTAGATCTCGAAAACGGGGACCCGCCCGTCGGCGGGGAGCCTGAAGAAGGAGGACTCGGTCTCGTCCGGCGGCCGCACCTGGATGGAGTCGCGGTAACCGGCCTGCTTGATGCCGAGGGTGTCGGCCAGGTAGGCGACGGTCCCCTCCTTTAGGTCGGTGGCCTGAATGAGCTGCGTCGCGCCTCGCTGGACCAGGCTCATCGGATAGAAGGAGGTCTGGAGCGAGAAGGCGGTGCCGTCGATGAAGCGCCGCTGATGCCGGCTCACCACCTGATCCCCATTGTTGATCCGGAGTGCGTCAGCTATGGCCGCGCCCGCCTGCTGCACCTCAATGCGTGGGACGGAGGTGACCGTGGTCCTGCCGCCGGCCGCTACTTCGGCGATGTAGACATCGCCTTCGCCGCCACCGCGGCCCGTTTCCGGGTCCGAGGTCAGGGTCGTAACGAATGGGTTGATCTTCTCGACGACGAAGGTTCCCTGGCCTGGGCGCGTCTCGACCAGGTCGCGGGCCGTGAGCAGCTTGATGGCATCGCGGACGGTGTTCCGGGAGGCGTTGTACCGCTCCATGAGCTCGATCTCCGTGGGAAGCGTCTGCTGGCCAGCCTCGGGCAGCTCACCGGACTCGATCCTGCGGCGCAGATCCTCGGCGATCTGCTGGTACTTCGGCTCCCGCTGGTACTTCGGCTCCGCCATGAGCGCCTCCTGGTACCCAACCATCCAATCA
>DASYQM010000197.1:0-1852 GCA_036005525.1 Streptosporangiaceae bacterium | reverse complement strand
GATCTCCAACAGCACGCCCCACGAGTGGGTGTGCCAGTGCCAGTCATAGGCTCCGTTGGTGATCGCAGCCTCGGTCAGCGCACCGACCTGCGCGTCCTTCCAGCCGCGTGCGGAGCCGGTCGGCCCGTCCAGGACCTCGATGGACCACCAGTACAGCTCCATGACCAGACACTAGACCGGACCCGCCACCGCCGGGATATCCCAACCGGAACGAGATCCGCGACTTCCTGACCTCCCGCCGAGCCAGGATCACCCCGGAGCAGGCCGGCCTACCCGCGTACGGCGGCAACCGGCGCGTCGCCGGACTCCGCCGGGAGAAGGTCGCGCTTCTCGCCGGGGTCAGCGTCGGCGACATCACCCTGACCTACGAGGCGCTCGAACTCGCGGCGGACGCGGGCCTGACGATCAGCGCGTACAGCGCCGAGCCCGGCTCCCCATCGCTCGATGCGCCGAACCTCCTCGCCAGCTGGGCGGCCACGCCCGGCAGCTCACCGCACACAAGGCCGGCTGGTCGCTCGTGAGAACGACGACGCTCGGGTTCTCTGACATCGGATACGGGCCCGCGGCGGCTGTCGCGGGCGTCTCCGGCTCGGCCGGGCCGGTACCGAGCAGCCGTACGGAGAGCATGACGTACCCGCTGGGCGCACGGGCGAACACGAGACGGTGCCGCCCGTCCGGCAGGGCGTCCTGAACCAGCCGCTGCGGGCCGTCCAGGAACGTGGAGGTCGCTTGCCCGCCGGTGCCCACGCTTGCCACGGCGGTGTGCCGCAGGCGTAGCCGATCGGCCGTCGAGAGCGCGGCCGAGTACGCGTACGCGGCCCGCCAGACCGCGTCGGCATCCGGATCGATCTCCACCGTGACCACCGAATCGCGCGTTACCACAAGGGTGCGCTCCTGCACCGGCTCGTCCCGCCCGCAGGTCACCGTGCTCGTCAGCTCACTGGTTGCCGGATAAACGTGAAGGTGACCTTGCCGGGGCCGACGCAGGACAGGCCGACGGTGTACGTGCCGGATGCAGCACGAAGGGCACGGCGTATCCGGGCACCGCTGGTCCATGCCCACCGAGCGGGTCGCTTTGGGCGGGATCGAGGCCGACTGCCATGGCTGCGCGGGTTTCCCGCTCCGCCAGTGTGAGTCCGTCGCCCGAGCCGCCGAACGGCCAGATCAGAAAGCCGGCCAGCGCGCCGAGGGCGACCGCCGCTGCGCCGGACCGGATAGCGCGGCGCCGCCTGACGGTGCGCCGGACCGCGCTTTCGCCCGGCGGCTGCACCTCGGGGGATCGTCCGTGCGCGCAGATCGTCGAACCGGGAACGCAGGTCGTCAGTCACGGCGCACCTCCTCGGCTGGAATCCCATCCGGGGTTGAGCTGGGCGGCCACCGCAGCCCGGCGGTAGAGCCACGATTTGACGGTGTTCACCGGCACGGCCTCCCGATCGGCGATTTCGGACACCGTGAAGTCGCCGAGATAATGCAGGACCAGCGACCGGCGCTGTACCGCCGGCAACGTGGCCAGGGCTGCGATCAAGGCCACCCGCGTCGGGTCGGGTCCCTCGATCACTTCTTCCGCGGGACGGCGCCGGCGGAACAGGGTCGCCGCGGTCCGGGCCCGGCGCCATCGGCTCATGCTTCTGGGACAGGTCCAAGCTCGAATCGTTGCTGTTGCTCGGGGGGCACCAGGTCTAGGTACACGGGGTGTCGTTGGATGAAGTCACGCACGAACGGGCACACCGGCAGCACGGACCGCCCCTCGGCGCCGACCGCGTCCAGGGCCTTGCGGACCAGCACCAGGCCCAAGCCCTGTCCGGCCCGGCGCAGATCGGTCGTCAGCTCGGTGAAGGACACGATCTCGCCG
>DASYQM010000196.1:0-5169 GCA_036005525.1 Streptosporangiaceae bacterium | reverse complement strand
GCCGTCTGGCGACCCGGCCAGAAAGCCTCGCAGTCCGATCCATGCACATCCCAGCTCGCGACAGCGGCAGCGACAGCTTCCTAGCCTGGGTGCTCCCGAGCACATAACTGCCACGGCTCGTCGCGATCGCGGAGCGAACGCAACATCACGCCACGTCCGGCGCGCCCAGTCCCACAGCAAAGAGGGCCGCTGACCTGGATGCGCGCGGAGGTGCGGAGCGGGAGGGATTCGAACCCCCGGGTCGCTTGCACGACCGGCTGCTTTCAAGGCAGCTGCATTCAACCGGACTCTGCCACCGCTCCAGCCGGTTCGCCGCCGTCAGGGCGACGGCGGCGTCCGTGCGGGCTCTCTTATCAAATACTCGGGATCCGCTGCGGCAAGGATATACAGCAAGCTCCGCCCGCCGCCTGGCACAACCCTGCGGGTGCCGGGCGGTCGTGCCCGGCGCTCGCGGCCGTCAGACTCCGGCCGGGCAACGCCCCACGGGCAGCCTGCACCAGGGCGGTAGGCTCGCGGTCGAGGAGGTCCGCATGCTGCCCGCGTTCGGCTGGCAGGCAGTTTTTACCCAGTGGGAGTTCGCGCCTGCCGTCACCGCCGCCGTGCTGGTGGCTGCCGCGTTCTACCTGTGGGGTGCGCGGCGCGTCAGGCGCCGTCATCCGGCCAGGCCCTGGCCGTGGTGGCAGACCGGCATGTTCCTGGCAGGCCTGGCGGTGGTGGTGCTCGCCACCGAGAGCGGCATTGGCGTCTACGACGACGTGCTGTTCTGGGATCACATGATCCAGCACTTGCTGCTGATCATGATTGCCCCGCCGCTGCTGATCTTCGGCCAGCCGTTCACCCTGCTGCTGCACGCGAGCAGGAACCCGCTGCACACCTGGGCCAAGCGGGTGATGCGCTCCCGGGTGGTCAGCTTCCTCACCTGGCCGCCGTTCGGCCTGATCGCATACACCGTGACCGTCGTCGGGACGCATCTGACCGGCCTGACCGGCCTGATCGTGCAGGACCCGGTGCTGCACGATGCGGAGCATGTGCTGTACCTCGTCGTCGGGTATCTGTTCTTCCTCCCCCTGCTCGGCCAGGAGCCGATCCGGTGGCGGGTCTCGTACCCGATCCGGATCCTCGTGCTCGTGCTGGCGATGCCGGTGGATACATTCACCGGGCTAGTGCTGGGGTACGCGAGTCCCGGTACCTATACGGTCGGGCCGCGGCCACCGGGGGCACCAGGCCCGGCGGAAGACGTGCACTGGGCGGGTGCGGCCATGTGGATCGCCGGTGATGCGATCATGCTCGCGTTCATCATGCTCGTCGTCCTCATGTGGAGCCGGGACGACCGGAGTTCCTGGGCGACGTCGGGCTGGCTGGAGGCGGCGCGCAAGTCGCGCTTCGACGAGGTCGTGGCGCCCGCAGGCCCGGCGGCCACCAGCCCGGGCCACGGCAGCATCGACGACGACGAGCACCTCGCCGCCTACAACGCCTACCTGGCGAGGCTGAACCGGCCGGGCGGCGACGGGACGGGGTGACCACGGCGGCCGGCGCGGCAGACACGCTCCACCTGCACCAAGGCCAGCAAAAGGCCCGGCAATTTCTTGTTACTGACCCATCACTTATTCGAACCGGGGTCCCGGCGCGCCTCGTTACAGGGAGTGCTGCGCGTGCCGGGGACCGTTATCGGCGCAGGCCGTCATCTCGGCCGCCCGCCCGCGCAGTGTGAGCCGGCAGGGGACCACTGGAAGGGAGGGCTCACTCATGCCATCGATCCATCGCATTGCCCGGGTACCGGCGCTCGCCGCAGGTGCCGTCGCATTAGCGGCCTTCGCGGTCGCGCCCGCCGCCCAGGCGGCCGCACACGGATCGTTCATCGGACGGTTCCACAAGAACCACACGGTCGCGTCGACCGTGCCGGGCAACGGGGACGTCAACCCCTACGGAGTTGCCGTCGTCCCGCGCAGCACCGGCAGTCTCGTCAAGGGCGACGTCCTGGTCAGCAACTTCAACAACTCGCAGAACCTGCAGGGCACCGGGACCACGATCGTGCAGGTCTCTCCCGGCGGGCAGCAGACGGTATTCGCACAGATCGACGCGTCCTCGCTGCCGGGCCGGTGCCCGGGCGGCGTCGGCCTCACGACGGCGCTGGGGATCCTGCGGGGCGGCTGGGTGGTCGTCGGAAGCCTGCCGACCATGGACGGTACCGGTGCCACGGCCAAGGCCGGGTGCCTGCTGGTCATCAACAGCAGTGGGCAGGTCGCCGAGACAATATCGGGCCACGGCATCAACGGCCCGTGGGACATGGCGACCGTCAGCGGGGGGTCGCGGGCCGTGCTGTTCGTCAGTTCCGTGCTCAACGGCACTGTCGCGGCGAACGGCAGCGTCGTCCACCGGGGCAGGGTGCTGCGGCTGACCCTCAAGCTGCGCGGAAGCAGCCCGCCCATCCTGGTCAAGCGCACGGTGATCGGCTCCGGGTTCGGTGAGCGTACTGACCCGGCGGCGCTGGTGGTCGGGCCGACCGGTCTCGGCCTCAACTCCCGCGGCACGCTCTTCGTGGCGGACAGCGTGGGGAACAGGATCACGGCGATCCCTGGGGCGCTGGTCCGCGGCAGCAGCGCGGGCACCGGCAGGGTGGTCACGACCGGCGGTAAGCTCAGCACGCCGCTCGGCCTGGCTATCGCTCCGAACGGTCACGTGCTCACGGTCAACGGCGGGAACGGCAAGCTGGTCGAGACGACCCGGGCAGGCAGGCAGATAGCCAGCAAGCTCCTCGACAACACGGGCAGCCCGCCCGGTGCTGGCGCCCTGTTCGGCCTGGCGCTGGCCCCGCACGCCAGGGGCATCTACTACGTGGACGACGCGGCGAACACGCTGAAGTTGCTCCACTGACCGCCGCGCCCGGCCCCCGCCGGCCAATCGCGGGGGCCGGGCGTCCATATTGCGCGACACGCCGGCTGTGCTTTCTAGCTGAATCTACGGATCGCGCTAGAGGCCGCCATAGGCTCCGATGCTGTGGACCCGGTGCGCAATCCGTACGCTCCCGGCGCGGGCCAGCGCCCGCCCGAGCTAGCCGGGCGTGACCGTGAGCTCGGCCAGTTCGAGGTCGTGCTGGAACGGATCGCCCACGGCCGGCCAGAACGCAGCATGGTGCTGACCGGGCTGCGCGGGGTGGGCAAGACAGTTCTGCTGAATTCGTTCCGGTCGATGGCGCTGCAGCGGCTGTGGGGGACCGGCAAGATCGAGGCCCGGCCCGACCAGTCGATCCGCAGGCCGATCGCTGGCGCGTTGCACATGGCGGTCAGGGAACTAGCGCCACGGCACCGGGCGCCGGACCGGATCGAGCACTTTCTCGGCGTGCTCAAGGCCTTCGCCGCCCGCGACCCGAAGGCCCCTAAGGGGACGTTCATCCCGCATCTGGGCATCGACGTGCCGGCCGTCCGTGGCCGCGCCGATTCCGGTGACCTGGAGATCGACCTGACTGAGCTGCTCGCCGAGGCCGCATCGGTCGCCACCGACCTCAGTGCGGGCATCGCCGTTTTCGTCGACGAGATGCAGGACATCCCGCCCCGCGACATATCCGCCTTGTGCGCCGCCATGCACGAGCTGTCACAGACCGGCGGCCCGCTGATCGTGGTCGGGGCCGGCCTGCCGCACCTGCCGTCGGTGCTGTCGGCCAGCAAGAGCTACTCGGAACGGCTGTTCCGGTACGTGCCGATCGACCGGCTGGACCGCGCCGCTGCGGACCAGGCCCTGCTCGCGCCCGCCCGGCGTGAGGGCGCCGATTTCGAGACGGCGGCGCTGGATGCGCTGTTCGAGGCGGCTGACGGCTACCCCTACTTCGTGCAGGCCTACGGCAAGGTGACCTGGGACGTCGCGGCGGCCAGCCCGGTGACCGCGGCGGATGTCAAGGTGGCGAGCCCGCAGGCCGAAGGCGAACTGGCGGTCGGCTTCTTCGGCAGCCGTTACGAGCGGGCCACCCCCGCCGAGCGCGAGTACATGCGGGCCATGGCGATGCTCGGCGACGACCCGGTGCAGACCTCTTCTGTCGCCGACGAACTGGGCCGCAAGCCCTCCAGCGTCTCCCCGGCCCGGGACGCGCTGATCAAGAAGGGGCTCATCTACAGCTCCGAACGTGGCCTGATCGCGTTCACGGTGCCGCATTTCGGCCAGTTCCTGCGCGCCCAGCCGGCTTAGGCCGGGCCGGGATGCGGATCCGTCGGGCCGGGATCTGCTGGAATATGCCGCTTTCTACCATTGAAGTTAGAGAATCTTAGAAATCTGCATAACGGATTACCGGCGTTCCGTCCTGCCCACCGGGACCTGGTGCGGGGGACAGAACGGCCCGGCGACCGGGAGCCCGGCCGAGTGGTCCGTGACCGGCAGCCCGGGCCAGAGGCCCGTGGCCGGTAGCCCCGTGACGAGGGCCCCGTGGCCGGCAGCCCCGTGACCGGCAGCCGCGTGGCTCTGTGACCGGCAGCCCTGTGACAGGCGCGCGGGCCCACTCCAGGAGCCTGCCTTAACCTGGGATGGATCAATCGCTGCGAGGCGTCCCTCCTGACTGGACCGTGAAGGCTGCCGTCGCCCCTGGCGAAGAGGCGGGCGAGTGGAGGCAATCATGGATACGCGCACACGACTGGCCGGAGTCGCGCAGGCGGAACCCCCTAGGCCAGAGGCCTCGGCATCCATGCCCACCTGGCGGCGGGAGCACCTGACGGTGGAGGAACGGGTCGCCAGGGGCCGGACTTCCCGTAGGCAGGCGCCGCGGTCGGCGCACGCGCGGTGGGAGCCCGCACCTGGCCGCCCGGACCCGATCGCGCTGCTGGAGGAGCAGGCGGCCAGCCGGGTGCCGGAGCTGGTCCCGATCCGGTACGGGCGGATGCTGGTCTCGCCGTTCACGTTTTACCGGGGCGCCGCGCTGATCATGGCGGCCGACCTGGCGGGCACCCGGTGTCGGGGGTGACGGTGCAACTGTGCGGGGACGCGCACCTGTCGAACTTCGGCGTGTTCGGCACGCCCGAGCGGCGGATGATTTTCGACATCAACTGGCCGAGGCATACACCCGCGACAGCACCCGGGTGTTCACCAAGCGCGCGGCCGCGGTCGACGGCGGGCTGCGGATCGTCGCCGACCCGCCGCTGATCGTGCCGATCGAGGATCTGATCGTGCCGGGGTCGGAGTGGCAGG
>DASYQM010000195.1:0-5380 GCA_036005525.1 Streptosporangiaceae bacterium | reverse complement strand
TACGGCAACCTGCAACGCGACGGCTGGACCAACCTCACCTACCTGGCCCGCTTCCGGCTCGGCCACTCAGGCGGGTACTGGCAGTTCTGGAACGGCCGTCGCTTCGCCCCAGAGCTCCTCACCGCCGCGCCGCTGCAGGGGACCGGCGGCAAGACGCTGGTCGCCAAGCTCGCCAGCGTCATCCCCACCCCCTCTCCCGCTCGTGCCGGCGCTGGTGGCGGGTTCGCCGCCCTGACCATCGACCCGTTCGCCGCCACCATCGACCTGCGGGTCGCCCCCAGGCCGCAGGGGCCGTGGAGCGCCAGACACACCCTGTACACCGTCCCGGAACCCCACCCCTACCTGCCCCACGCCCGCACCGACGCCAGCGGCACCGTCCGGCTTGCCTACTCGGTGGCTGACAGCCGGCCCCGCTACCTCACCGTCAAATGGGGGCAGCTGGCGATCGTCACTGACTCGGCCACGAGTACCGCCCGCTGACACCAGGCTTGTGCACCGTCACCGTAGCCCGATGGGTGGGTGCGCGGCCCTGTCTTGCGCTCGCATCCTGGATCAACTGCCAGTCCCGGGGTTACCCCGCAGGTTGACCCGATGGGAACCAGAGAGTTCGCTCACCGTACTGACGGGCAACCTGCTGGCCGGAATCTGTGTTCTCCGTCCGCCCGTAGTCCTGTGGTCCGTCTGCTGTGCTGTCGTTCTCCGTCAAGAATTCCGTCAACACCCAGCCTCGTTGGACTTGAGCACCAGATTCTTTGTCTGGTGCTCAGCTCAGATGGAATGCACACACGCGGCGGCCTCATCCCGGACTACCACGCGGTCGCACCCTGATGAAAGCATCTCCGGTCCACCAGGCTCGACACCCAGCCGCTCCAGCGGGCTCTGTCCCGGTGGGTTCTGACGCCTCACTTGGGCGCCTGCACTCCGAGGGGCACTGGCAGGTCATGGCCCGGCCGCGCGTGCTGTCCCGCCGATGGTAGAAACGTGGCGGACGTGGCTCCACCACCATGACCGCGATCGTCGAGGCGGACCTCACCGCCGCGCTGCGCGGTCGCGCCGTGACCATCGCCTACCTCCAGCAACCCCGACCGTTCACGATCCTAATGGCGCACGACGACCACGGCAGGCGCTGGGTCTTCGGCACCAGCTACGACCCGCGGCAGGAGTCGCTGGAGGACTTCACCGACGAGCGGGTCGCCGACATGGTCCGGGCCGCGTCCAGCCGCAGATCCCCGGGACGGACCTCAAGGTGCTCGGATTCCCGATCGGCGCGCACCTCGCCCGCCGCTACCGGACTGGCCGGGTGTTCCTGGCCGGCGACGCCGCGCACGTGTGCCCGCCCACCGGCGGGCCGGGCGCCAACGTCGGCATCCAGGACGACCACAACCTGGCCTGGAAGCTCGCCATGGTCTACGGCGGGCTGGCCGGGCTCGCGCTGCTAGTGCTGTGACCACGAACGTTCGCAGTGTTGGATGACACGCCGCCCAGCCCACAGGCCGGGCGGCGTCGCGGGCTTCAGCTGTGGCGATGGCAGATCCTGTACGCGCGTACGGCGGTTGACGGACCAGGAGGTCAGCAGCTGCCGCGCATCACCCGCCGGGGAACCGGCTCACCGATCCGATTACGGCGCGCCATGGTCGTGCTCGCCTCCGCCGGGGGCAACACGGTGCCGGCCATCGCACGTCTCGTGCAGGCCGACGAGGACACGATCCGGCAGGTCATCCACCGATTCAACGAGATGGGCATGGCCAGCCTGGACCCTCAGTGGGCGGGTGGCCGTCCCCGCCAGATCAGTCCTGACGAGGAAGCGTTCATCGTCGCGACGGCCAACACCCGCCCCGAAACGCTGGGGCGGCCGTTCACCTGCTGGAGCGTACGCAAGCTCGCTGACTACCTCACCGCGCACACTGCCCGCCCAATCGTGATCGGGAGGGAACGGCTACGGCAGATCCTGCACCACCACAAGATCACCTTCCAGCGGACCAAGACGTGGAAGGAGTCCACCGACCCTGACGCGAGGCGAAGCTGGCCCGCATCGACTCTGTGACCAACCATTTCCCGCAGCGGGTTTTCGCCTTCGACGAGTTCGGCCCTCTGGTGATCCGCCCGCAGGCCGGGGCCGGCTGGGCACCGGCCGGCCACCCGCACCGGCAGCCCGCGAACTACCACAAGCTGCACGGCGTCCGACAGTTCCACGGCTGCTACTCCGTCGGCACGACCAACTCTGGGGCGTCGTCCGGCATCGCAAGAGCGCCGCGAACACCCTCGCCGCGCTTGAGTCGATCCGCGCCGCCCGCCCGGACGGGGCGCCGATCTACGTCATCCTGGACAACCTGTCCGCCCACAAGAGCGCCAAGACCCAGGCGTGGGCGGCGCGACCAACCCGTCAAAGGCGGCAGTGCCCGTCATCCGATTGAGCCCAGCTAAAGACCTTTAATTCGTGATGTCCGTCGGGCCTTCCACCACTGAGGCTAATTCTTTCTCCGGCAGTCGCGCCACATCAGATACCGGTCCGATATGACCGAGCTTGTCGGGATTGACCACAGAGCGGATCGCCTGGACCACGCCGTCGGCGACGTCGAGCTCGACCACGCTGACCACGCGCCCTTCGGCGTCGTACATCACGGCGCCCGGCTGGCCGTTGACCCAGGCCAGCCGGAGGGAGGCGCCGAGGGTCCGGCCCCGGCGGAGCAGGCCGACGAGCAGCCGCATGACGCGCTGCCGCCCGTGCAGCGGCGCGCCGATCGCCTGCGCCTTGCCGCCGCCGTCCCCGTGGAGCACCACGTCGGGCGCGAGCATGCCGAGCAGCGCGTCCATGTCGCCGCCCGCGGCGGCCTGGAAGAACCTGCGGGCGAGTTCCTCGCCTTCCGCCCGCCGCACCACGGACGGGGCGCTGTGGAGCGCCTGGCTTCCGGCGGTGATGCGCTGCCTGGCGCGGGCGAAGATCTGCCGGCAGTTCACCTGGGTCTTGCCGGTGATCCTGGCCACATCCGGGTAGCCGTACCCGAACACCTCGCGCAGCATGAACACCGCCCGCTCCACCGGCGAGAGGGCCTCCAGCAGCACGAGGAACGCCATCGACAGCGAGTCGGCCAGCTCGGCGTGCTCAGCCGGCCCCGGCCTGTCGGCGGGCACGACGACCGGCTCGGGCAGCCAGTCCCCCACGTACGTCTCCCGCCGTACCCGCGCCGAGCGCAGGTCGTTGATTCCCAGGCGCGTCACCGCCGTCGTCAGGTACGCCTTCGGATCGGCGATCGTGGTTCCCGCCTGGCGCGCGCGGGTCAGGCCAAGCAACGCGTCCTGCACGATGTCCTCGGCGTCGCCCACCGATCCGGTCATCCCGTAGGCGATGGAGAACAGCAGCGGCCAGTAGTTGGCCGCGCCCGTCTCAACCGCTGACCCAGGCACGGAATCCCTCCCGCCAGCTCGCGTACCGCGGCTCCCAGCCGAGCTCTTTCCTTGCCTTCTCGTTCGAGGACCCGCGCGAGGTGGTCATCTGGGCCACGACGAACTCTCCGGCGAGCAGCCGCCCGAGCCAGGCGGGCACGCGCAGCGGCGGCTTCGCGCCCGCGACCTTGGCCAGGTACGGCAGCCACTCCGCGACCGGCGCCGGGTCGCTGTCCACGACGTTGTAGACGCCAGGCGCGCCGCGGTCGACCGCCGCCAGCGTCGCCGCGGCGGCGTCGGTGATCTCGATGAACGACCAGACCCCGGCCCCGCCACCGATCACCGGCACCTGCCGCTTCCGCAGCATCTCCAGCAGGACTTCCGAGGCGCCCGGCCCGTAGAAGCCGCCGTAGCGCAGCACGATGCCCTCCGGCGCCGCCAGCGG
The DNA here is from genome assembly GCA_036005525.1 of Streptosporangiaceae bacterium. Taxonomy (GTDB): domain Bacteria; phylum Actinomycetota; class Actinomycetes; order Streptosporangiales; family Streptosporangiaceae; genus UBA9676. The sequence continues at coordinate 1,551 of DASYQM010000195.1, read as the reverse complement.
CACGGTCTGCTCCACATACCTGATCGCCGCCGGCCCTTGCACAGCCGACCGGATGGGCCGCCAGTCGGGCGGATCTTCTTCAGTCTTCAGCCCACCGCCGGAACGCTTGTCCGGCCCGGGGCCCGCGTAGCCTTGCGCGATCACCCGGCGGGTGCCCGCCCGCGCCGCGGCCGCCAGCAGGTTATCGGTGCCCCGGGTCCGCAGCTCGTTCGTGGCCGCGAACGCCTTGTCGGGATTGCGGAAGCTCCGCATGCCCGCCAGCGCGGTCATCTGGTGCACGATCACCTCCGGCCCGGCGGCCTGCACCGCCGCGATCACCGCCTCGCGATCCAGCCCGTCGACCACCACCGGCTCCGCGCCCGCCTCGCGCAACTGTGCGACCTTGCCGGGCGTCCTTGTGGTGGCGGTGACCTCGTGACCCGCCGCGACCAGCCCAGGAACGAGGTGCCGTCCCAGCGCCCCGGTCGCTCCCGTGACGAAGACTCGCATGATCTTTCCTTCCGCGTGGTGCTTTCCCTTGAAGACAAGGCACCACCCGAAGCTGTGACATTCTTCAACGCCGCCTTCCGAACGGCACGGGCTTCCTCCCGTTCGCCCGCCTTCTCTCCCACGTTCTCACCCACCAGGGGTATCCGCCACAGCACGGTAGGTGCACGTCGCCCTCCCGCTCGCTGACCGCCACGAGCGCGGAGAGCCGGATGAGGCGGCGCGCCGCGTTCAGCAGCAGGAACGCCAGCGGCAGCTCGATGACGACAGCCAAGGGCTGCTCACCATGGGGCAGGCGCTGGCACGGTTCGGCACCCGCATGGGCCCGACTCCGGCCCGGCGATCATCGACTACGGCGCGGTCAGCATGGGCTACCGCTACCCGCTCGAGGACAGCGTCGCCCTGGTCCGGCCGGACGGATTCGTCGCCTGGCGCAGCCAGTCGGCGCGCCCGACCCCTCGCCGCGCTGGGCGCCGCGGTCGACACCGCCCTGTGGCGCCAACCTCGAGCGCCGACGAGCCCGGCCGGCTCGGCCTGACTGTCACTGCCTGACCCTATGATCCCCAGGTTGCCTAGCAGAGTTCCGACCGGGCGCCGCCGCCATGAGCGCCGAAGCGTGAGGCGACTGGCGAGAGGAAGAAGGTTCATGGACCCATCGACCAGAACGTCAACATGACCGCCATTGCGACCCCTCGGGCGGGGCGGCGGGAGTGGCTTGGGCTGGCCGTGCTGGCGCTGGCCTGCCTGCTGTACGCGATGGACCTGACGGTGCTGCACCTGGCGGTGCCGTCCTTGAGCGAGGACCTGCGGCCAAGCAGCGTGCAGCTGCTGTGGATCACCGACATCTACGGGTTCATGGTGGCGGGGTGCTTGATCACCATGGGCACCCTGGGCGACCGGATCGGCCGCCGCCGGCTGCTGCTGGGCGGCGCCACCGCCTTCGGCGCGGTCTCGGTGCTGGCGGCCTTCTCCACCAGCCCCGAGATGCTGATCGCCTGCCGGGCGCTGCTGGGGATCGCCGGGGCGACGCTGGCGCCGTCCACGCTGTCGCTGATCTTTGCGATG
>DASYQM010000194.1:0-4886 GCA_036005525.1 Streptosporangiaceae bacterium | reverse complement strand
CAGCGGTGTGCTGGGGCTCCCGCCCGTTTGATGGGATGGGGTCAGGGCGTCGGGTCGGAGACCGCGGCGCCGAAGATGTCCGAATTGCCGAACGTTGGCGGGCAGTCGGCCTGGGGGGCGGGTTTGGTGACCGACGTGCCGGTGCGCAGCGATAGCCGCCACGCGTCCAGGGCTGGGCAGTCGGCCGCGTTGCGGGTGTCGTTCCACACGCCGACCGCCCCGGTGCGGGTGGCTGCGGTGTACACGTAGTCGCCGAGGAACTCGGCGGTGAGGTCGTTTTGGGACGAGGCGCGCGGGTCGCCGACGGCTCCCCGGGCCAGAGTGCTGAACGCGCCGATCGTGCCGCCGGTCACGTCCGCGTGCAGGATCACGCCGACCAGGCCCCGCACTGAACTGGTGTTGTTTTGGAAAGGAGTGGTGAACGCGTTGTAGGTGATGTACGCATCGGTGCCGTTGGGTGCGATCGCCGGTGCGGTGTAATAGGGCCGGTCTCCTGTCGCGAGCGGCACCGCGGTGGGCGCGGTGAATGATGCTCCGCCGTTGGTGGATGTGGTCAGCAGCAGCTGCTCGTTGTTGAGCCCTTGCGCGCCGTCTGCCCAGGTCATCACGATCTGGTTGGTCGCGCCCGTTCCGGTGGGCGCGCCGTTGGCGATGTCCACGCTGGGTGCGAATGCGAGGTCGTTGCGCGCGCCGGCGACGCCGTCCATCACCGGGCGGCCGATGACCGGGTCGACGACCCCGGGGTCGACGGCGGTCGCGATGAGCGCCGGCCCGGTGAAGTGGGCGCCGCCGTCGGTCGATTTGTACATCATCTGGAACGACGTCCCGCTCCGCCGGCCCACGCCGAACACGTACAGGTTGCCGTGGCTGTCGGTGCGGATGGTGCAGCCGTCGGGCTGGCCGTTGATGCCGTTGTTGGTCGCCGGGCCGACCTGCTTGTGCACCCAGGTGCTGCCGCCGTCGGTGGAGCGTGCGACGATCAGCGGGGTCGGCAGGGCCTGGCCCTTCTCCTGGCCGCGGAAATCCGCCCAGCAGACATAGACGTGGCCGAAGAACGGGCTGCTCGAGGCGTTGTCGGCCCAGATCTGCGACTTATCGGAGAACGTCGTCGAGCTTTGCTTGGAGATCACCACCGGGTCCGTCCACGCCGATGCGTTCCCGGCAGCGGCCGCGCGCACGTTGTCAGCGCGCGAGACGGCGATCGCCTCAAAACCCTTAAAGGCCCCGCCCGTGGGGAAGTTCGACGTCAGGTTCGAGTAGTACAGCCGTGACCCGTTCGCCCACGAGAACGTGCCGTTCGCACCCGGGCGCGGCCCGAACGCGACACCCGGATCCCCGTCGGAGACCAGGCCGTTCTCGAAGTAATGCGGCAGCGTGCCGATCGGCCCGACGTGAGCCTGGCACGCGGCCGGGCCAAGGCAGTCCCGCGCGCTCCAGCCGGTGTACGTCGGCTGCGCCCACGAGTGGCCGCCGTCGAAGGAGAAGTACACCCCCGAGACGCCGACTCCGTCCGTGAACGGGCACGTTGTCGGATCACCCGCGTTGCACGCCTCCATGTCGATGTTGTCGTTGGAACCGGCCACCACCACCGATGGATCGTGCGCGTCGATCGCCACCGCAGGCTCGTTCTGCTTGTTCTGCGAGAACGGAGACGTCGGGCTGCCAACCGTGACCAGCGTGCCCGTCACTGGCCGACTGGCGGCCGGTTTGGCCATGGCCGTCCCCGCCCCCGCCAGTACCAGAAATGACGCGGCGGCAGCCGCAGCAAGCCTCATTGTTCGCATCGGCTCTCCCTTGTTGCATGGGCCGGGCGGATCTCGCGCCGACCCCGACGGTCCCTTGTGCCACCAGCAACCAAGCCTGGACCCTATCGGTCAGGCGCGCAGAATTACCAGATCGGCACTGTCCTAGTTTTGATCGCCCTCGGTCCTGTGCCTGTGCAGAACGGCGGCAGTGCGCGACTCGCCGGGGACCAGTGGCGGTCACGCAGCGTCAACAAGTGTGGGCCCAGCGGTCAGATCCAGGCGCCGGTTCCGGGCGGGGACGGCGCACCGGTTGGCAAGGTGCGGTTCGCCCACATCGAGGTCCGTCACGGAGTGTGACACGCCTGTGAGACTCGGTCATCGGCAGGCCGGGAAAGGAAGGGCCGGATCTCCCGATTCGGGCCGGCCGCGGCGTGGCCGGCGCCTTGGCGTCAGAGGCGCTTGCGCAGAATCGTGAGCGTGGTTTCGTACACCCGCATGACGCCGGTCTCGTCCTCGGTTTCCCATGATGCGTGCTGGCGGCCGGCCGCCTGGTATCCGAGGCGCTGGTAGAGGTGGCGTGCCCGGGGGTTGTTGTCTTCGACGCCGAGCGCGGCGAACGCCAGGCCGCGGGCATGGACGCGCTGCTCGCCCGCGCCGATGAGCATCGTGGCGATGCCCAGTCCCTGCAGCGGGCCCATGGTGGCCAGCTGTGAGAAGACACCAGTGTCGGCCTCGCTGGTGTAGTCGATTCTCATCTTGGCGACCGGCTCGCCGCCCGGTGCCCGGACCACCAGGTAGTCCTCCAGGCCCTGGGCGGCCCGCTGCAGGGCGGCGGCCACGCTGCGCAAGTGCGCCGGGTTGCCGAACCATGCCAGCTCGGCGACTTCGCCGGCGCGCAGGTCGCCAACGGCTAGCTGCCGGGCGCCGCCGGCCCGGATCATCGCGCGCAGGCCCTCGATCCTGGCCTGGTCAAGCCCCACAGCCAGATCGTCCGGGCCGCGTGGGGGCCGATGCAACTCGTTAACTGGCCCGCCCATGGCGTCCGCGGATCCATGATCATGCGCCGGCGAGCGACAGGGCTTGTTTCAGGGCCCGCACCATTCCGGGAACCGCACCGGCCGCCTCGCCGGTGCGGCCGTGCCGCAGGAACGATCCGGCCATCGTCAGGCCGGCCGAGCCGGCGCAGACCGCGAACTCCCGGCGGTCCAGCCCGGCGGCGTAGGCCCACAGCCGGGCCGCGGCGGACTCGGTGACATGGCCGTGCCCGGCACCGACCAGCAACGCCTCGGCCAGGTCGTAGGCACGCGGCCCGGCGCCGAGGGCCTCGACGTCGACCACCCACAGCCGGCCCGGGGTGGCGATGGTGTTGGCCAGGTTGAAGTTCCCGTGCACCAGGTCCTGGCCGGACAGCGGCCCGGGCGGGCAGCCCCCGGCGATGGCATCCACCGCAGCCACGATCCGCGACCCGCCGGGGACACCGGAAGCGACCCGGTCGCGCAGCCCGTCCCAGTCCTCGAACACCACTCCGGCCGCCCACTGCCCCCATCCATCGGTCGCGCCGGGAAACATTGCCTCCTGCAGGCCGAGGATCCGGGTCATCTGCTCCGCGACAAAGTCGTCGAGGCGCGGCGGCGTCCGCCCGTCAATAAACTCTTGCACCACCCAGGCCTCGCCCGCCGGCGCCTGGCCTGTGGCCAGCCACTCCGGGGCAGGCCAGCCTCGGGCCCGGGCCGCCTCCACCCGCTCCCGCGCGCCGAGCAGCCGTTCCGGGTCGCTCGCCCGCCATTTCAGCACCGCTCTCGAACCGCCACCGCGGATTAGCAGGTACGCGCCCTCGTTCCAGCCACCAGCCAGGCGGCGCTCCAACTGCCAGCGGCCGCCCAGCTCGGCATTGACCGCACCGAGCACCACGCCGATGTCCACCCGGTCATTGTGACCCGGGCACCGGCACAAACAGCCAGCCAGCAGATGGGGTGTCACGTCGAAGGTCGCGAACCGGGACATGCAGATCGCCCTATTCGGGGCGGCATGAACGACAATGCCGACCGACCAGGGACAACGCCATATCGGCGGCACTGCGCGCTTGGCCCCGACGTAGCTCCACCACCCTGTGTGCCTGGTGTGGGCGTGCCCGGCTCCGGCTGTGCGGCGGCTATTGCCTGGAGGCGTAACGGGCGGCGGGAGTGCCAGGCGGATTGTGCACTCCGGGCACGGCGTCGGGGTTCGAGGATGTCCCGGCCTTCGTAGAACTTGAGAGTGGCGGTCCCTCACCCGGAGCCTGCCGAGTGGTAGGCCACGGGTGAACGACCAAGAACACCCGAAGGAGAGGGACCGCCGTGAGCAACACCTACCAGAAGAAGTCCCGCCGTGCCCAGCTTGACCCGATGCCAGCGGAGGTCGCCGTCCCGGAGCAGGTGATCGTGTCGATGGCCGAGATCGCCGGGGCGGCGAAGGAGGGCCTGCTGGCCCTGGCCGTTGGCACCGGCTTGCCGGTGATGGCCGCGATGTTCGATGAGGATGTGACCCGGCTGTGCGGCCCGGACGGCAAGCACAACCCTGGCCGGGGCGGGTACCGGCACGGCGCCGGGGCCGGGTCGGTGACCCTCGGCGGGCGGCGGCTGCCGGTGAGCCGGCCGCGGGTGCGGGCCGCGGACGGGTGCGGGGAGCTGCACCTGCCCAGCTATGACCTGTTCAGCAGCACCGAGGTCCTCGGGCAGCTCGCGCTGGAGAAGATGCTGGCCGGGCTGTCGTCACGCCGTTACGTTCGCGGCCTGGAGCCAGCAGGGCAGGCCGTCGGGGACGCCGCTGCGTCGGTGAGCAAGTCGGCGGTGTCGCGCCGGTTCGTCGCCGCCACCGAGACCGCCTTGGCGGAGCTGATGAGCAGGCGGCTCGATGACCTGGACCTGGTCGCGTTCATGGTCGACGGGGTGCACTTCGGCGAGCACACCTGCATGGTGGCGCTGGGCATCGGCATCGACGGCACGAAGTATCCGCTGGCGGTGGAGGAGGGCTCGACTGAGAACGCCACCCTGGTCACTGATCTGATCACCGGGCTGCGCGACCGCGGCCTGGACGTCACTAAGCCCGTCCTGGCGGTACTTGACGGGGCCAAGGCCCTGTCCAGCGCGGTCAGGAGGGTGT
>DASYQM010000193.1:0-7518 GCA_036005525.1 Streptosporangiaceae bacterium | reverse complement strand
CCGCTGGTGGGCCGCCACCGTCAGCTCCGGGTGCTCGGCGATGCGTACGCGAACGTAGCGGGCGAGCGCTCTTGCGGCCTGTTCACCGTTCTTGGCACCGCCGGGGTGGGCAAGTCCCGGCTGACAGCGGAGTTCCTGCGTGGCATCGAGGCCCGGGTGCTGGCCGGGACCTGCCTGTCCTACGGGCAGGGCATCACATACTGGCCGGTCGTCTCAATGGTCAAGCAGCTGCTCGATACCGAACACGGGAGTACCGGCGCCGCCGGGCTGATGGCCCGCGACGCCAAGGTGGCTGCCGCGGTCAATGTGCTGCTGGGTGAGCAGGCGGCCGTGACGTCTCCTTCTGAGATCGCGTGGGCGGTGCGCAAGGTCTTCGAGAGCTGCGCCGATTGCGCGCCTTTGGTCGTGGTGTTCGATGATCTGCACTGGGCCGAGCCGGCCCTTTTTGATCTGGTCGAGCACATCGCCGATTTCAGCCGCGGCGCGCCCATCCTGATTCTCTGCCTGGCGCGGCCCGAACTGCTCGACCGGCGGCCGGGGTGGGGCGGCGGCAAGCTGAACGCGACTACCCTGCTGCTCGAGCCGCTCAAGCCCGCCGAGACCGCTGCACTCATCGACGAACTCGTGCCGGCCGGCGGCAATCTCGATCCGCAGCTGCAGGAACGCGTGCAGACCAGCTCGGCGGGCAACCCGTTGTTTGTTGAGGAGATGCTCGCGCTGCTGGCCGAGTCGGGCAACAGCGACCTGGTCGTCCCGCCGACGATCCAGGCGCTGCTCGCCGCGCGGCTGGATCAGCTCCGGCCCGAGGAGCGGACCGTGCTGGAGTGCGGATCGGTCGAAGGACAGTCGTTCCATCAAGGCACCGTGCAGGTCATGGCGCCCGAGGAACCCAACGTTCCCGGGTGGCTGATGGCGCTGGTCCAGAAGGATCTGGTGCGCCCCGACCGTGCCGTTCTTCCGGGGGAGGATGCGTTCCGGTTCCGGCATCTGCTGATCCGCGACGCCGCGTATGAGGCGCTAGCCAAGGCGGACCGGGCCGAGCTGCACGAGCGTTTCGCCAGGTGGCTGGAGCAGCGCGGCACCGGCCTGGTGGAGCTGGATGAGCTGGCCGGATACCACCTGGAACAGGCGTTCCGCTACTGGTGCGAGCTCGGCCCGGCCGGGGACAAGGCCCGGCGGCTGTCCGCGAACGCGGCGGCTCACCTCGATGCCGCAGGCCGCCGTGCCCTGGACCGTGTCGATACCGGCGCCGCGGTGAACCTCCTGGAACGCGCCGAGGCGCTGCTCCCGCCGCAACAAATAGATCTTGCCCTGCAAGAGAGCCTTATCCGCGGACTCGGGGAGTCCGGCAGGTTCGACGATGCGATCGCGCGCGCGGACCGCATCGCCAATGAGTGTGCCGCCACCGGTGACCGGGTCGGTGTGCTGAGGGCGCGGCTGGCGGGAATGATGTGGCTGGTATTGGTGGATCCGGAACGCAGGCTCGCGGAACTGGGCGCCCTGGTCGAAGAGGTGCGGCCAGCCATCGAGCGAGACGGCGATCCAGCTGCTCTGGCCGCTATGGAGTACGCGGCCGGCCTGTTCAACTACCTGCCTTCCCGAAATGTCGCAGCGTTCGCGGCGTTCACCCGGGCGATGGAGCACGCCAGGCAGGCGGGGGACCTGTGGTTCGAGACCAGCATCCGTGCGATGGCCGCAGCGGCGCTTTGCGTGGGGCCGACTCCTCGCAGTGAGGCGCTGCAGTGGATAGATGACGCGGCAGCGCAAAGCGTCACTTATCAACCTGAGCTTGGGTGGCGAAAGGCGGCCATGCTGGCAGAGGTTGGGCGCTTCGGCGAGGCGCGGTCGGTGCTGGCCGAGACCATTGGGCAGATGAACGAGCGCGGCCTGGCCTATTCCGCAGCCTGGGCCATGCATGGGGGGTACGAAATCGAAACACTCGCCGGCGATGATGCCGCAGCGGAGCGCGCGGCCAGGCAGGGCTGCGAGCAGCTGGAGCGGCTCGGTGAACGCGCGGTACTGTCCACGTTGGCAGGCGAGCTGGCCGAAGCCCTCTACGCGCTCGGCCGGTACGAAGAGGCCGGGCGGTGGGCAGGTCGCGGCCTGGAGCTGGGCAGCAGCGACGACATCGCCACGCAGGTATTCGGCCTTGGCGTGCAAGCCAGGCTGCTCGCACGCGAGGGCGAGGCCAGCGCGGCGCTCGAACTGGCCGAACGGATCGATCGCCTGGCCAGAACCTCACAGGACCCGAGGTACCCGGGTGACAGCGCGCTCTACCTGGCGGAGATCCTGTACCTAGCAGGCGACCCCACCCGAGCCGAGGAGATGACACAACGCGCCATCGACTGCTACCAGAGCAAAGGGGCTACCGCGCTCGCTGCGCGGGCTCGCCGCCTCGCCGCGCAGTGGGCATCCGGCACCTCCCCAGCATCCAAATGAACAACCCGGCCGCCGGCGCATCCTCCGCGCGACACGCAGACCAACGAGCCAGACGAAGGTTTTGACCGGTAAGCAGGCCCGGAGCAGGGCCCAGATGCCGAGCCGACGCCGGTCCCCAGTGCAGCCGGCCTGCCATCCACCTCCTGGCCACATTCGACCATGAAGCCCTCTATCGTCTGCCATGGATGGCCATATCGACCTGATCTGCGTGCCTCAGCCGGTGAGCGCCGCATGGCCACAGACCGCGCAATAAGGCGGTTCGTGCTCAGCGTTCGGGGTCACGGTCGGTCACGGCGGTCGAGTCCACGTGCTGACCGGCTGCGCCGGCTCTCCGCCTGGCTGGCAAGAGCCTGCCAGGCGGAGTCTGCTGCTGGGCGGTCAGTTGTTACCTGGCGGCCCCAGCGACGTAGGCGGCGACGATGTAAGTGGCGTGGCGGTCCAATGAGGTTCTGGCTCTGTCATAACGCATGGTGGTCCTGGGATCGGCGTAGGAAGCCGCTTCCTGTACGTCCCGGAGCGGGACCCCGGCGTCCAGGGCGGCGGTGATGAATGCGTGCCGCAGTGTGTGCGGCCCGACGGGCTTGCTGATGCCGGCCCGGTGGGCAACCCGGCGGACGATCCGCCCGGCGCCGTGCCGGTCCAGCCGACGCCCTTCCGGGGTGAGGAAGATCGGGCCTTCGCCGCGCTCACCGATGGCCAAGTCGATCGCCCGTGCGGTGCGCGGTGCTAGCGGGATGGTGACGACCTTGCCGCCCTTGCGGGTGATCACCAAGGTCCGGTGCCCGCGCTCGACACCCAATGCCTCGATGTCAGCGCCGGTGGCCTCGGAGACACGCAGCCCATTGAGCGCCAACAAGGAGATCAGCGCATGCCCGGCCGGCGAGCCGAGACCCGCGGCCACTAGCAGCGCGCCGAGCTCGTCGCGGTCCAGGCCGGTGGCGTGCGACTCATAATCCAGCCGGGGCCGGCGGACATGGGCGGCCGGGGAATGATCCAGCAGATCTTCCTCGACGGCATAGCGGTAGAAACCGGCCACGGTGCACAGGCGGCGGGTGATGGTAGCCCGGGCACGGCCGCGGGCTTCCAGATCACGGGCGAAGCATTCGATGTCGGCGCGGCGGGCCTGGAACAGGCGCAGGTGGTGCTGCTGGCACCAGCTGGCGAACTGGCGCAGGTCCAGTTCGTAGGCCTCGCGAGTCAGCCCGCTGTAGCCGGCGAGAAATCCGGCCAATGTCAGCCGCTCGGTGTTGGTGAACACTGGCGCGGTCGGGACGAGGGCAGCAGAGTGGGTCGTGGTCCTCATCGGGCACCTCCGGGGTTCGGGCTGAGACCCGGAGGCTGGGCTCGCCGTGGCCCCAGCAAATGACGAGGAAGCCTCACGGTAAGACGGGCTGCAGTGACCACGCGGGGTCACCGTCTGTGCTCGGCGGGATCGTATCCCCAGCCCGGCAACCGCTCCCGAGCGCCGAATAGGCACGGGTGACCAGACGTTGGTTGGCCGCCGGGCAAGCGCCCAGATCTGCTGGTTATGGCTTGAGTTCAGCTTGAGCGTGCTGGGCAGCTGAGATTGTCAAGGCCGTTAGCGGCGGTGGGCATGTCGGGGTTCTTCTGCTGCCGCATGAGGGCGGTTGGGGCTTAGCCTTGCTGGTGTGGGGGTTTGCGCTGGGTGCGGGCGGGAGAATCCGCCGGATGCCAGGTTCTGCAGCGGGTGCGGCGCGACTCTTATAGCTGTGCCCGCGTCTGGCCAGAGGCGTAAGACGGTGTCGGTGTTGTTTTGTGATGTGACCGGGTCGACGGCTTTGGGGGAGCGGCTGGATCCGGAGAGCTTCCGGCAGGTGATGGCCCGGTATTTCGGGGCGGCGCGGGCGGTGATCGAAGGCCATGGCGGCACGGTGGAAAAGTTCATCGGGGATGCGGTGATGGCGGTGTTCGGTGTGCCGGTGCTGCATGAGGATGACGCGCTGCGGGCGGTGCGCGCGGCGGCCGGGCTGCGAGAGCAGATCGCGGTGCTCAACCGCGATCTGGAGACCGATTTCGGCGCGACGGTGAGCGTGCGCACCGGCGTGAATACCGGGCCGGTGGTCACCGGCACCGGCGAGCGGCTGGCGACCGGTGATGCGGTCAATGTGGCGGCGCGGCTGGAGCAGGCGGCCGCGCCGGGGGAGATTGTGATCGGTCCGCAGACATGGCGGCTGGTGCGTGATGCGGTGGAGGCGGAGCCGCTGGAGCCGCTCGAGCTGAAGGGCAAGAGCGCGCCGGTGGCCGCCTACCGGCTGCTGCGGGTCCGCGCCGAGGTGGACCCGCGGGCCCGGGTGGGCGGGGCGCCGCTGGTGGGCCGGGGCAGCCAGTTGCGGATGCTCGGTGACGCGTTCGCGAACGTGGTGGCCGAGCGTTCGTGCGGCCTGTTCACGGTGCTGGGTATGGCTGGGGTGGGCAAGTCGCGGCTGGCGGCGGAGTTCGTGCGCGGCGCTGGTGCCACGGTGGTGACCGGGACCTGCTTGTCGTATGGGCAGGGCATCACGTACTGGCCGGTGGTCTCGATGGCCAAGCAGCTGCTCGACCCGCAGGACGGGAGCCCCGGCGCCGCTGGCCTGATGGCCGGTGATGCGAAGGTCGCCGCGGCGGTCCATGTGCTGCTCGGTGAGCAGGCGGCGGTGACGTCGCCGGCCGAGATCGCGTGGGCGGTGCGCAAGCTTGTGGAGAGCTCCGCCGAGCTCACACCTGTCGTTGCCGTGGTCGATGATCTGCACTGGGGTGAGCCCGCGCTGTTCGATCTGATCGAGCACATCGCGGACTTCAGCCGCGATGCGCCGATCTTGATCTTGTGCATGGCGCGGCCGGAGCTGCTCGATGCCCGCCCCGGCTGGGGTGGCGGCAAGCTGAACGCCACCACGCTGCTACTGGAGCCGCTCCAGCCTGCCGAGACCGCCACGCTCATCGATGAACTCGTGCCGCCAGGCACCGGCATCGGCGCCCGGCTGCGGGAACGGGTGCGGGCGACCGCGGGTGGCAACCCGCTGTTCGTGGAGGAGATGCTCGCGCTGCTGGCCGAGTCGGACGGGGGCGACCTGGCCGTCCCGGCGACGATCGCCGCGCTGCTGGCGGCGCGGCTGGATCAGCTCGCGCCCGCCGAGCGCACCGTGCTGGAGTGCGGGTCGGTGGAGGGCCAGTCGTTCCACCGGGGCCCGGTGCAGGTGATGGCGCCGCAGGAGCCCGACGTTTCTGGGCAGCTGATGGCGCTGATCCGCAAGGACCTGGTGCGCCCGGACCGGGCGGTGCTGCCGGGTGAGGACGCGTTCCGGTTCCGGCATCTGCTGATCCGCGACGCCGCCTACCAGGCGCTGGCCAAGGCGGACCGCGCGCAGCTGCACGAGCGGTTCGCCCGGTGGCTGGAAGAACGCGGCACCGGCCTGGCGGAACTGGATGAGATCACCGGCTACCACCTGGAACAGGCGTTCGGCTACCGGTGCGAGCTCGGCCCGGCCGACGGCAAGGCCCGGCTGCTGGCCGCGGATGCGGCCGCCCACCTCGATAAGGCGGGCCGCCGGGCGATGGACCGAGGCGACGCCGGCGCCGTGGTGAACCTGCTGGAACGCGCCGAAGCGCTGCTGCCCGCCCCGGAGTTGAATCTGCGGCTGCAGGAGGGCCTGATCCGGGGACTTGGGGAATCCGGCAGGCTGGACGACGCGATCTCGCGGGCGGCACGGATCGCCGATTCGTGTGCCGCTGCGGGTGACCGCGTTGGCGGGCTGCGGGCGCGGCTCACGGGAACGATCTGGCAGGTACATGCCGATCCCGGACCCCGGTCTGCAGAACTGCACGCCCTGGTGGAAGAGGCGCGGCCAGCCATCGAGCAGGACGGCAACGCGGCCGCCCTAGCCGCCCTGGAGTACGCGGCTGGTTACGGCGACTTCATCCGCGGCCAGTACGGCGCCGCACTAGCGGCGTTTACCCGCGCGATGCAGCACGCCAGGCAAGCGGGTGACCCGTGGTTCGAGACCAGCATCCGCGTGATGGCTGCGGTGGCCATCGGCATAGGGCCGGCCCCTCGTATCGAAGCGCTCCGGTGGCTGGAAGACGCGGAAGCGCAAAGCGCGACCTATCAGCCCCAGCTCGTGCTGATGCGGGCGGCCATCCTGGCAGAACTCGGGCGCTTCGACGAGGCGCGGCCGCTGCTGGCCGAGACTCTGGCTCAGATGAACGAGCGGGGGATGCGGCTACAGGTGGCCATGTGGATGCAACAGGCGTGGGACATCGAGATGCTCGCCAGCAACCATGCGGCTGCGGAGCGCGCAGCCAGGCAGGGCTGCGAGCAGCTCGAGCGGCTCGGCGAAAGCGCCATGCTATCTACGCAGGCATGCTCTCTTGCCGAGGCGCTCTACGCGCTCGGCCGGTATGGCGAAGCCGAGCAGTGGGCACTACGCGGCCTGGAACTAAGCAGCAGGGACGACCTCGCAACGCAGGTGAAGGGCCTCGGCGTGCGATCCCGGATCCTCGCCCGCAAGGACCAGGCCAGCGCGGCGCGCGCGCTCGCCGAAGAAGCCGGCAGCCTGGCCAGCACCTCAGACGCCCCATGGGCGCAAGGCGGCGCCGCGCTCAATCTCGCAGAAGTCATGCACCTGACCGGCGACCGCACGCGAGCCGCTGAAATGACACAACGCGCCATCGAGTGCTACCAACGCACCGGCGCGACCGCCCGCGTCGCCCGCGCTCGGCGCCTCGCGGCAGCCTGGACCACAGGCAGTTCCCCGGCCTCCGGATAGAACGAACCGGGCGCCAGCTTTTCGTCCCGGGACTCGCCGGCAACGGACAAGACCAGACCTCGGACAGGCAGCCAGTCAGCGCCTACATCGTGCCGACATCGCACCCGGCCCGCAGGCAAGCCGCACCGAACATCCATTACAGAGCGCCCACTTCCCCTGTCCCACGATTAGCCAGGCCGGGTGAGTCGGCGGGGGGAGTCTCACCCCCCGCCGCTCTCAGGACCGGACGTGACGGTCTCCCGTCATCCGGCCCCCACAGTCCGGCCGGAAGTGAAGGCGACGAGCTGCCAGTGGGCGAAGAGGCGCGGCTGGTGCT
>DASYQM010000192.1:0-10646 GCA_036005525.1 Streptosporangiaceae bacterium | reverse complement strand
ACCGCCATACCGGCGCGCCCTCGGCCAGCAGCTCGGCTATCCGCTGCCGCTCGGCATCCGAAATCCTGTCCATTCAGCCACCTCCGCCAAGATCCAACTAGATCCGGGACGGGGGTGTTGCGATGATCCCCTGAGACCAAGGGATGATCTGCGTGGCGTTGCCACACAGCCGACCCAGTGGACAGCCCGTCCATAGTCGGCGATCCGGCGCGACGGTCAGGATCGCCGTGGTGACCTTGCGTGATCACCTGGGACGGCATACCGGTTGGGTGAAGCATTGTCGCTGGGGCCACGGCGGGCCCAGCCTTCCGGGCCTCAGCCCGACCCGGGAGGTGCCCCATGGCCACCGCATCCACAGCTATCGTCGCCGTCGAGTCCGTGTTCACCGAGTCCGAGCGGCTCGCCCTGGCTGGGTTCCTGGCCGGTTACAGCGGCCTGACCCGCGAGGCATACGCGCTGGACCTGCGCCAGTTCGCCAGTTGGTGTCAGCAGCATTACATCGGCCTGTCCCAGGTCCGCCGTGCCGACATCGAGTGCTTCGCCCGGGAGCTGGAAGCCCGTGGCCGGGCCCGGGCCACCATCACCCGCCGACTGTGCACTGTTGCTCGGTTCTACCGCTACGCCGTCGAAGAAGAACTCCTCGATCACTCCCCGGCGGCGCATGTCCGCCGCCCGCGCCTGGATTATGAGTCGCACGCCACCGGGCTGGACCGTAACGAACTCGGTGCGCTGCTGGTCGCCGCCGGGCTCGGCGCTCCTGCCGAGCACGCGCTGGTCTCGCTGCTGGCCCTCAACGGGCTGCGGGTGTCGAAAGCCACCGGCGCCGACATCGAGGCGCTGGGCGTCGAGCGCGGGCACCGGACTCTTGTTGTCACCCGCAAGGGCGGCAAGGTCGTCACAGTCCCGCTCGCACCTCGCACCGCCCGGGCGATCGACCTGGCCATCGGCGAGCGCGTGGAAGGGCCGGTCTTCCTGGCCGCGGATGGGCGCCGGCTGGACCGGCACGGCGCTGGGCGGATTGTCCGCCGGGTCGCCCGCCGCGCCGGGATCATCAAGCCTGTCGGGCCGCACACCTTGCGGCATGCCTTCATTACCGCAGCGCTGGATGCCGGGGTGTCGCTGCGGGATGTGCAGGAAGCTGCCTCGCACGCCGATCCCCGGACCACGATGAGATACGACCGGGCGCGTGCCAGTCTGGACCGGCACGCCACCTACATCGTCGCCGCCTACGTTGCCGGTGCCGCACGGTGAGAACTGACTGCCGACCAGAACTCCGCCTGGCTGGATCGCAGCAGCCAGGCGGAGTTCAGGCAGTTGTGGGCAGCGGACACTTCGAGGCGAACCGCCAGTGCTCCCACAGCGATCGCTAACCGCCTTATAGAGACAGTCCGGCTGGGTGCTGCGGTTTGCCGTAGCGTCCCGAGGGGTCCGGTGGGGCTGGCTCCCGAACCGCCTGCCGGCCGTGTGCCTGGCTTTAGATCGATGTGCCTGCCCTGTCGGACCTTGCCGTGGCGTGGCCCGGAAGAGGGGCGAGCGCTTGGCGCAGGTCCGGTATAAGGCATGCCCGCCACGGTCTGCCCAGGTCCGATGGCGTGGAAGTGGAGCGTGCTGATGGCAGTGATGATCGGGATTGACCCGCACAAGGGGTCGCACACCGCGGTGGTGATCGGCCCGTCCGGGGAGCCGCTGGGCAGGCAGCGGGTCCGCGCCTGCCCGGGCCAGGCCCAGCAGCTGCTGGCGTGGGCGGCGGCCTGGCCGGAGCGCACGTGGGCGGCCGGGGGCGCCACCGGGCTTGGCCGGATGCTCGCCCAGCAGCTGGCTGCCGCGGGTGAGCAGGTGCTGGATATCCAGCCCAGGCTGGCCGCGCGGGTGCGGCTGCCCGGGGCCGGCGATGTGAACAACAATGACCCGAACGACGCCCGGTCGGTGGCGGTCGCCGCGCTGCGGTCCAGGGCCCAGCGGCAGGTGGCCGCTGACGGCCACGCCGCCGTGCTCAAGATCTGGGCCAAGCGGCACCGTGACCTGGCCCGGTCCCGCAATCAGGTCGCCCGCCGCCTGCATGCCGTGCTGTGCGAGCTGGTCCCGGGCGGCTTCGCCGGAGAGATCACCGCAGGCCTGGCCGCCCGCGTCCTGGACCAGGTCTCCCCGGCCGGGGCGGCTGCCGCCGCCCGCCACGACCTGGCCACCGAGTTCCTGGCCGACCTGCGCCGCCTGGACGCCCAGCGCCGCGAGTGCGCCAAGAAGCTGGCCGCGGCGGCCCGGGCCTGCGGCACCTCCCTAACCGGCCTGTTCGGCGCCGGCCCGGTCATCGCCGGGCTGGTCATCGGCGATGTTCCCGATGTGACCCGGTTCCCCAGCCGCAGCCACTTCGCCGCCTGCAACGGCACCGCGCCGGCCGGGGTGTCCTCCGGCGGCCGCAAGATCCACCGGCTGTCACCGCGCGGCAACCGGCGCCAGCCACGCGATCCACATGGCCGCGATCACCCAGATCCGGCACCAGCACAGCGACGGCCGCGGCTACTACGAGCGCAAGATCGCCCAGGGAAAGACCCACAAGGAAGCGCTGCGCTGCCTGAAACGGCGGATCAGCGACGCGATCTACGCGCGGCTGCGCGCCGGCGCCCGCCAAGCCGCCGCAGCGGCCTCGAAGGACCCGACAGGGCAACCGGGGAACCACTCTGTCTCCAGGGCGGCCGGCTCCCACCCCGAACGCCAGCTCTTCGGACAAGCCACTCCCGGGCCGCAGACCAGCCAACGCGCCACGGCAGCGCTCACACCGGCCATCCCGCCCGAGCCGCCGGCAAACAAAACCCGGCGAACCACTTGACAACGGCGACAACAAAGAGGATTCGATCTGGGCGGCAATCCCCGGCCTCGGCTCAGCCCTGGTGCCGCGATCGAATTAGATGTTCTGCACATCGAAGAGCCGGTGCGCGTGATTAAGATCCCGCCGGGTTGCGGCGGTCCGCCATCTTGCTCGGTCACCGGGCGGCCATGGGTAGGTGCGGCTGCGGCCTGGCAGGTCCGATCGCTGCGCAGGCGGGCCCGGATATAGGCGTTGTGCGCCGCGAGGTCGTTGCCTACAGAAAGCGCCGACGTACTTTCAAGCGGGTCTGCCGGCCTGGGATACCGCCGCGGGCGGCGAGGACTGCCTGACGCTCAACCTCTGGACGCCCGACCCCGGTGCGGGCGGGCTGCCGGTCATTGTGTGGATTCAAGGTGGCATGTTCGAGATCGGGGGGCAGGGAGCGTACGACGGCAGTCGCTTCGCCAGCGACGGCGTAGTGTGCGTGGTCATCAACTGGCGGGTGGGGGCTGATGGGTTCTTGTACCTGGGCGGCGGGGACCGGGATGCCAACCTGGGCCTGCTGGATCAGGTCGCGTCCCTGGAATGGGTGGCCGAGAACATCGCCGCGTTCGGCGGTGATCCGGGCAACGTGACCGTCTTTGGTGAGTCGGCTGGCGCGATGAGCATCGGCGCGCTGTTGTCCATGCCCCGCACCGGGGGGCTGTTCCGGCGGGCGATCACCCAAAGCGGGGCAGCTCATCACGTGCTCCCGGCCCAGACCGCGGCGCGGATCGGGGGCTACCTGGCCCAGAAGCTGGGCGTGGCGCCAGCCCGAGAGGCAGTCGCCGCGGTCCCCGTCGAGCGGCTGCTCGCGGCGCAGGCAGAGCTGAAGGCCGAGCTTTTGGCCCATCCGGATCCGGGCCGGTGGAGCGCCGAGGTGGTGGCCAGCGTGATGCCCTTCCAGCCGGTGATCGACGGCGAGGTCATTCCCGCTGCGCCGGCCGAGCGGATCGCGGCCGGCGCGAGCAGCCAGGTGGATCTGATCGGCACCAACACCGACGACTGGCGGCTGCCCCGGGTGATCAGCGGCGAGATCGATCAGATCACCGACCAGATCCTGACCGGCCCGTTGGCGTCCACGGGTACCGGGCGCTGGCCGCCTACGGGCTCCCAGCCGACGCGGCGCTGGCCGCCTACCGGGCCCGGTATCCCGGCGCGAGTCCTGGGGACCTGCTCGCGGCGGTGCAAACAGACTGGTGGATGCGTATTCCCGCCATCCGCCTGGCCGACGCCCACGCCAGCGCCCCTGCGGGCACCTACATGTACGAGTTCGCCTGGCCCTCACCGGCGTTCGGCGGGCGCCTCGGCGCCGTCCACTCGCTGGAGATCCCCTTCGTCTTCGACACCCTGAGCAAAGACGCCCGCTCTTCGGGCAGTTCCTGGGCGACGACCCGCCGCAAGAACTCGCCGCCGCCATGCACGCCGCCTGGATATCGTTCGCCACCACCGGCGACCCGGGCTGGCCGCGATACGACCTGGCCCGCCGGGCCACCATCCGCTTCGACACCACCTCACAGGTGGTGGACGATCCCCGCTCCTGGGAACGAGCCCTGTGGGAAGGCGTCCGCTAGCTTTGCCGGACCGGCAAACTCTCGCCGGCAATGCGCCCAGGCGACAACAGATACCAAACCGGCCCGCCGCAAACACGTCGTTCGAGCATGTCACGGTCACTGGCTGCCCGTCGGCGAGGGGAAGTTGCCGCGAAGGACCCGTCTGCTTCCCTGGGCAAAGCAGGCCCGTCATCTACGCGCCGGTCTACGGCCGCCTGGCCGCTGGGCCGGTGGCCAGCACACAGTCAGCTTCCGCACCACCAGCGGCGGCCGCCTCGTGGCAGCGGCTGCCCGATCCCTGCCCGGGGACCGCGGCGAAGGGCGAAGTGGGAGGCCGAGGCGGCCCCCGATGAGATGGCGATCATGTCCGCCCGGCCGATTCTGAGCAGGTCGATGCTTCACATGCCCTTTCATGCGGCCGCGGCGGCAACGTCCGCGGGGACGTGGACGGCTGTTGGGATGAAGTCTCTGACTGCCTTCATGACCTGGGCGGTCTGCTCATCGTGCGGATTGTGCCCGGCGTGCTCGATGATCTCGAGTCGCGCGTTGGGGATCCCGGCTGCCAGCTGGCCCTGGTGCTCGGGTGGGAACACGAAGTCGTCCCGCCCGGCCATTACCAACGTCGGCACCTTGATTTCGCTGAGACGGTCCATGACCGTCCAGCCCTTCGTCAGCTGACCGAAGCCGAAGATCTCCGCCTGCGGCCGCCCCCTCGAGCGACGCTCGGCCCACATCGTTCGCATGGCCGAGAAGAAGCTGGTGTGGGGATCGTAGGCTGTGCCGAGCCTCATCAGGGTCGGGTAGAACTCCCAGGGCGCGGTCTGACCGTTGAACCAGCGCCGGGCGAGCTCCACCTTCCTGCGGCTGAACCCGCGCTTGGCGAGCAGCTCCGGCGCGTTCTGCTGGTCCCACCAGCTGTCGCCGCCCGCGTCGAGCAGGATGAGGTGCGACAGGCTCTCGGGGTACCGCAGCGCATACTCGAGGGCCACCTTGCCCCCGAACGAGTGCCCCAGCACCGCCCACTTTTCGAACCCGAGCCTGTGGCGGAGCGCATCGGCGTCGGCCGTCAGGTTCTCCCAGATCATCGACGTGACGGGAGCGCCGACCGACCGCCCGTTGCAGCGATGGTCGTACAAGACGACGGTGAACCGGTCCGCCAGCTGCCGGAACGGCAGCATCGTCCAGTGATCTCCTCCAGGGCCGCCGTGCATCACCGCGAGCGGGTAGCCGCGCCCGGCGACCTCGACGAACAGGCGGACGTCCCGGATCGGCATGGTTGTCATGCGCTTACCTCCTTCAGTGCCGACATCGGGTGGGTGGACACGCCGAGCTTGCCCAGCTCTTCCTGCGCTCCGGCCACGAAGACGTCGAGATCGGGATACGCGTCCCGGTCGGCGACGACGCCGATGTTGAATGCACCCGCGTATGACAGCGCGCCCACGCCGAGCGGTTCGTTCGCGATCAGGGGCAGCACCGGGAACACCTCGAGCACCCGCGCACCGGTGAGGTAGAGCGGCACCGCCGGACCGGGGATGCTCGCGGTCGCCACGTTGACGCGCTGGCGCATCACCGCGAACAGCATGATCCTGCGCACGAGCCGGCCTCGGATGAGCGTCCCCAGGGACGTGCGGGCCCTGGTCTTCCTCGTCACGGTCTCCGCGGCGATGCGGCGGAGCTCATCCCCGGCGTCCGACTCGCGCATCGCCAGGGGGACCGCCATCTGCGCGATCAGGTTGCCCTGCTGCGGCCCGCCGGCACGCGGCCGCAACGAGACCGGGACATAGGCCCGCACCGTGGTGGTCTCGGCCGGTTCGCCACGGTGGCGGAGGACGGCCCGCAGGCCCCCGGCCGTCAGCGCGAGGAGGACATCATTGACGGTCGCACCGCGCGCATGCGCGACGGTCTTGACCTCATCGAGGCTGTTCCGGATCACGGCGAGGCTCCGGCCCGGACCGACCATCCGGTCCAGGCTCGTCCGGGTGGCCGGCTCTTCGGCGAGGAGCTCGCGGACCGCGGGCCAGGCCTGGCGGGCATGCCGCAGCGTCGCGCCCGGCCGGACCAGAACCGATCCGGCGCGCCCCACCGCCCGCAGGTGCCGCTGGGCGTTGTCGATGAACAAGTCACGATCCGGCGGAGGAGGCGCGGGGGCCCACGGCGACGCCGGCGTGGCCGGCGCGTTCGGGTCGGCGTCCAGGAAGGCCGCGATCGTCGTCATCGCGGCCATGCCGTCCGCGATCGAATGGTGGAGCTTGACGAACATAGCGACCCGCCCGCCGGGCAGCCCGGGCATGAACCACATCCGCCACAGCGGGCGCGACGGGTCGAACCGCTGGCTGCGCAGTTCCTCGGCCGCCGCCAGCAGGCCGGTCTCGTCGGTCCCCGGTGGAAGCGTAACGACGGCCACGTGGTCGCGGATATCGAAGCGCGGAGCGTCCACCCACAGCGGTCCGCCGAGCCCTCGCCCAGGAACGTGGATGACCTGCCGGAACCGGGGAACGAGGTGCAGCCTGGACGCGATCGCCTCGCGCATGGCGTCGATCCGCAGCTCA
The DNA here is from genome assembly GCA_036005525.1 of Streptosporangiaceae bacterium. Lineage (GTDB taxonomy): Bacteria > Actinomycetota > Actinomycetes > Streptosporangiales > Streptosporangiaceae > UBA9676. The sequence continues at coordinate 3,699 of DASYQM010000192.1, read as the reverse complement.
CCGGCCGGATCGAGCAGGATTGTCCCGTTGAGGATCGCGAGGGCGCCGATGTCCTGCGGCCAACGCTTGCTCGCCCCCAGCATCAGCCGGTCGAGTGAGGTGAGCCTGTCGATGGATCTGCTCATCGTCCTCACCTCGGATCGATCGGTGTGATGATGCCGAGCCGGTCCTCGATCACTCCCGCGGCATCGAGGCACAGGTCTTCGCGATAGCGAGGACCGATCACCTGCACCGCTTGCGGAAGACCGTCCCCGATGCCCACGGGAACTGCCACGGCCGGCAGCCCGAGCGCGTTGACGGCCATGGCCATCCGCATGGTGCCGATCGTCTCGGCCACCCGACCCTCGTTCAGGTCCGTGCCCGCTTCGAACGGGGGCTCGGTGCAGACCGGTGCGACGATCAGCGGGTGGATCTCCTGGAACTCGCCCCACGCCCGCAGCACCGACCGGCGCGTCATGAAGCTCTCCTCGGCCGCCAGCGCGTCCGGATAGCCGGCCGCCTCGAAGAACGCCGACATGAACCGTCTTGTTTCGGCGGGCGCGAGGGGGGCCAGGAACTCCGTCCACCCCTGTCGGATGCCGGGAGTGCTGAGCATGACTAGCAGGGCGTTCGCAGCCGCCTCGATCGACGGCGGCTCGACCTCCTCGATCACGTAACCGGCGTCCTCGAGTGCCGTCGCCGCCTTCCGAACGCCCTGTTGCACCTGCTCCGCTGTGCCGTGGCCTGCCGGGTCCACGACCAGCGCCACCCGGGCGGGCCCCGAGTGCTCCGGCCCGCGGAGCGGCGCCGGCACCGTCCAGGGATCGCGCCAAGTGGGCCCGGCCAGCACGCCAAAGGCCGCCCGGAGGTCGGCGACCCGCCGCGCCAGCGGGCCGCACACGCCCGTTAGCTGCATCCCGATGGCGGCGTATTCCGGCTCGATGGTCGTGGCGTGGGGGATCCGCCCGAGCGTCGGCTTCAGCGCAGCGATGCCGCAGCACTGGGCAGGATGGCGCAGCGATCCCAGCCCATCGCTCCCGAGCCCCAACGGGCTCATGCCGGTCGCGATCGCGGCGGCTTCCCCGGCGCTGGAGGCACCGGGCGTCCGGGTCCGATCCCACGGGTTGATCGTCGCGCCCCACAGCTCACTTTCGGTATGCCAGCGCACAGCGCCGCTGGGAAGATTGGTGCGGGCCACTGCGATCGCCCCGGCGGCCTTCATCCGCTCAACGATCGGGGCGTCCCGGCTCGGATAGGCCTCCGCCAGCGCCTTGAATCCTTGGGTGGTCGGCGTGCCGGCCACGTCGATGATGTCCTTGATCGTGAAGGGAACGCCATGCAAAGGCGGCAGGTCGGCACCCGCAGCAACGACGCGGTCGGCTGCCCCGGCCGCCTGGCGAGCCTGCTCGCCCAACACGATGACGACGGCGTTGATCGCGGGGTTCACCGCCTCTATCCGCCGCAGGTGCGCCTCCACGGCCTCGGCGCTGGACGCCTGCCTTGTCCTGATCGCCTCGGCCAGCTCCGTTGCGCTCATCCTCCAAAGCTTGGTGGCTGCTGCAACGGTCATGTCCGTACCTCCTTGTGTGGCCCGCGGCGCCGCCGAACGGCCGTTGCGGCGGTGGCGATCCCAAGCGCACCGAGCGCGCCTTTGGCCCACAGGCGCGGATCTTTCGTAGCGGGTTGTTTCTGAAACGACACAGGCATCCCCGGCAACTCAACGTGGAGCGCCGCCGTTCCCCTGTCCGGTACGCGGCTGAAGACGACACGGCTGGTCCCCATGCCGAGCGCGGAAAGATCGATCCGGAACAGGCCGGGGTCTTCGCCGTCCTCCGGGTGCAAAGGAAACTCCCGGGACAGCCCAGGTACCGGTGTCACAAGCCGAAGCGTGAGCTGGCCGCGCCGCACGAACACCTGCACCCCGGCGACGGCCCACTTCTGCACGTCGCGGAGCGAACCCGGGAACGCGTACCACCCGCACAGGTCGCCCCAGATCTCCGGGTGGTGCGGGACGGCGGTCCGGATCACGTCGCCCGGGACGTCCAGCACGTGCCTGACGATCCCCAGCACCTCGGGTCCAAGCCATCCGTGCGCTGCCCGCGCTCCATTGGTAAAGGCCACCACACCGGCTCCGTCGTAAGGAGCCAGGAACATCTGGGAGGCGAAGCCGCGCACCAACCCGTCTTTCTCGACGATGAGGTGGCCCCCGACGTCGCGTCTGTAGAAAGCGAGGCCGACGCCGGGGAGACGAGGATCGGGCTGGTACTGGGGCGCGAACACGGCGGCAAGGGTCTCGGGTTGGAGGACCGAGCCGCGTTCGCTGGCGCCGCCGCCGAGCAAAGCGGCGACGTAGCGGGCCATGTCTCTGGTGGTGGAGTAGATGCCTCCGCCCCCGGCCGTGATCAGGTCATGGTCGCGGCTTGGACGCGGGCCGTGGGGACGCAATGCATATTCGGTGGCAAGACGGCCCCTCACCCGCTCGGACCGCAGAAGATCCGTTTGCTCCATGCCGAGCGGCTCGAAGATGTGCCCGCGGAAATAGCGGTCCAGCGGCTCCCCGCTCACGTCCTCAACGATCTGACCGAGCGTGGCGAAACCATGGTTGCTGTAGATATGCATGGCGCCCGGCTCTGCCACAAGATGCAGCTCGCCACGGTAGAACTCGGCCAGCGTCGGCACCCGCTGCCCGAACTCGACCATCTCCCCCAGAGTCGGCTTGAACGCGCGCGAGAGATACACCACCTGGGGAAGCCCGGCCGTGTACGTCAGCAGATGCCTGACCGTCGCCGGCCGGTGCGTGGCCTTAGCAGGGACCAGCTTGTACGCGCGCAAATAGTCATTGGCTGGGGCGTCGAGGTCGAGCAGTCCTTGCTCCCACAGCTGCATCACTGCGATCGCGGTGAACGTTTTCGTGAGAGAGCCGATCCGAAAGACCGTGTCTTCCGTGACGGGCGTGCCCGACGCGATGTCCGCCACCCCATGCCCGTAAAAGAACGCGAGGGATCCATCCCGGACCACGCCCACCGCCAGGCCCACCGCCGGGTGCCGGTTGAGGATTTCCCCGACCCTGGCCTTCACCCCGAGGTCATTCGCCCCGGACAGCGCCTGACCCGCCGGCCCGGACTCCGGCGCGGTAAATGACCGGATCATCGTGATCCCCCTCCTCCTTGTACCGCCGTCACGCGAGCCAGTGAGACAGCTCGGCTGCTCATCTTCCGCAGCAGGATGCCTAGCGCGCAGGTGAGCCTCCATCCCGGCTCCGCCACCACCCGCAGCGGCGCGGGCGACTCACCGACATCGGCGAAGGAACCAGCGGCCACCGGCCCACCGGTCTCAGGGTTGGCCATCTGATCCGGCACAGCGCGATCACAGGAAGGACGCGGTTCACGGGCCTCGGCTGCCACATGCAGGTACCGGTGCAGACGCCGGTACCCCCGGCGTGCTTTGATGCCTCTGCCGATGAGGTCCATGGCGGCCCCCAGAACGCCAGGAATCCGCCCAAGGGAATCTGCCTCCGCGGAGATCTCCCTCTGCTCCTAGCACCAGCATGCTCACGGGGGCGGGCCCCAGGTAGAGACCTAAAGATCTTTCGGTAATTGAGTGAACCGGGCTCATAGAGAAAGGCCCGTGTGGGCCAGGAACGCGAAGCACAGCTGGGAGCTGCTGCTGACCCGCTTCAGGCCGGCCTCGGCGGCGTCGCGTGCCTGGTCGATGGTGTCC
>DASYQM010000191.1:0-5443 GCA_036005525.1 Streptosporangiaceae bacterium | reverse complement strand
AGCGGACGCTCGTCTGACTGCCCGGGTGCCGGGCCAGCGGCCGGGGTCAGGCAGGCGGCGCGAAGAACTCGAGCGCGATTCCATCTGGGTCGCGGAAGGAGACACCAGAGCCGTAGTGGGCGTCCTTGATTGCGCCGTGTGCGATGCCCAGCTCGTCCAGGCGCGCGGCCCACCCCTGCAGCTCACCGCGGTCACGGCAGGCGAAGGCCACATGATCTAGGCCGCTGCGATGCTCGTCGAATCTGTCACCTGCGCCACGGGGATGGGTGTGCAAGCCGAACAGCTGCCCTCCGTCGAGCGCGAACACGGTGTGGTGAAAGCCCCCGGCCTGCTCGTCCTCGTCGAGAATGGGCTCGGCGGTCAGCAGCTCGCTGTACCAGCGGGTGCTTCGCTGCAGATCAGTCACGGTCACCGCGACGTGGGCGATCGGTGGGAACTCGGGCACAGCAGCCTCCTGATTGACGGTGGGAAACGTCTGCATGATCACCGATGTCCGGCACCGGGCTCCCGACGGCAGAAGCTCCAGCGTACAGACTTTGATGTCTTTCTTGCCGGCCAGTGGCCCGATCGGGTGCCGGCCCTCCTCCTGCCACGGCGGCCGCCTTTCGTCGTTCGTGAAATCGCCCCAAAAGCGTCACCCTCCCCCGACGCGGCGGTGTCCTGGCAAGGCCTCAACCTCGACTTCACCGGCGTGGTCCTCGACAGCGGCGATCCCAGCCGCGCCAGATTCTCGGGCGGGATTGTCCGGTTCAACGGCGCCGTGTTCTCCGGCGGCACGGCCGATTTCCGCGATCCTGACCGCTGGTCACAGTCGCCGGTGCTCGACTGGGAGGGCACACCACCGGCAGGGGTGTTGCTGCCAGCGGACGCAACGCTAGGCCGCCTGACAGCCTCGGCACTTAGACGGCTGGTAGGGCGCGGAGCAGCCGGTACCCACACGGCGCGGCCGGGCACATGGCGGTGCACTGCAACGCGGCGCCCGGCTGCCGGTCGGTGTGGTACCGGCCCAGGCAGGTGTCTGGCGTGTAACACAACGGCGGTGCCTGTCGCTGATGGTCTAGGCGGGAGCCGTGGCCGTGCTATATCTGTTCCGCTTTGTTCCCGGGGCTGGGAAGCGCAGGGGGTGTACCCCGGGGCCACGGGTTTCGCCGGCACCTTCGGCATGGGAGGGCGGGCTTATGCGTAAATCACTCCTTTTTTCCTTCGCTGCGGTGGGCGCCGCGTTTACGGTCGCGCTTCCGGCGCCGGCTGCTGCTGCGGCACCGGCCGTGGGACCGTTGTCGCTTGTGTCTGGGCCGAGCCCGTTCGCCGGCTGCACGGGCGGTCTGGATCCGGGGTCGCCGCCGGGGACCAACTACGTGAATGCCGAGGTCGAGCCGTTCGTCGCGGTCAACCCGGCTAGCCCGTCGCAGCTGATCGCGGTCTTCCAGCAGGACCGCTGGTCCAACGGCGGGGCGCGGGGCCTTGTCACCGCGGTGTCTTCAAACGGCGGCTCGAACTGGTCTGAGCCGGCGCCGCCGCACTTCAGCACGTGCGCGGGCGGCACGGCCGCCAACGGCGGCGCCTACGACCGCGCCTCCGACCCGTGGGTCAGCATCGGGCCCGACGGCCGCGCCTACCAGGTGAGCCTGTCGGTGAACGCGGCCCAGACGATCTCGGCGATCCTGGCCAGCACGTCAACAACTGACGGTGCCAGCTGGAGCGAGCCGGCGACGATCCAGCGCGACAACTCGCCCAATCAGTTCGTGTTCAACGACAAGGAGTCGGTGACCGCCGACCCGTTCACGGCGGGCACCGCGTATGTGGTGTGGGACCGCAGCCGGTTCCCGAGCGACAGCGCGAACGTGAACGCCGCCCACTCCGCCGCCTTCCGGGGCGATCCGATGTTCTCCAAGACGACCAACGGCGGGCAGACCTGGTCCACCCCGGCCCGCATCTCGCCGCAAAACAACAACATGTTCACGATCGGGAACCAGATCGCGGTACTGCCGAACGGCACGCTGGTCGATGTCTTTCACTACGGCAAGGGCTCTGGGCGGGACCAGCCCAACGCGTCGCTGACCGGCGTGGCCCGTTCGACTGACGGCGGCAAGACCTGGTCCAAGCCGATCCGGATCTCCAACAACCCGGTCGCCAACGACGTCGACCCCGACACCGGCTTCCCGCTGCGCACCGGCGCCGACATCGGCGGTGGCCTGCCCGACATCGCGGCCGACCCACGAAATGGCGATCTGTACGTGGTCTGGGAGGACAGCCGGTTCAGCGGCACCCATAACGACATCGCGCTGTCGAAGTCGACCGACGGCGGGCTGACCTGGTCGGCGCCGAAGAAGGTCAACCAGACACCCAGCCCCGTCGAGGCATTCACCCCGATGGTCGACGTGCTGCCCGACGGCACGGTCGCGGTGACCTACTACGACATCCGCAACAACACGCCAGCCCCCGGGCTCGACACCGACTACTTCGTCGCCGTCTCGCACGACGGCGGAGCGACCTGGCAGGAATCCCAGATCACACCCACCTCGTTCGACGACACCACAGCGCCGATCGCACGCGGCTACTTCCTGGGCGACTACATGGGCCTCGCGAACAACGGCACCGCCTTCAAGTCGGTCTTCATACAGACCAACAGCGGCAACAACAGCAACCGCACCACCGATGCGTTCGCGACCACGATCACGCCATAGACAGACGCGTGGAGGGCCGCACCGCCGGCGGCGCGGCCCTCCACAGCGGCCAGCGGCGGCTACTGAGACGGCGACACCTACAGTGACGATCTCCGGAGTATCAGGCTGCGTCACGGCTCGTGCTGGCTGCGGATGATGGCGGCGACGTCCTCGGCGCTCACGCCGTGCCAGTGGTGGCGCACGTGTATCTCCGGCGCCTGCTTGACCGCGGGCGGCGGCGGTGGGAGCGGGTGAGCGGCCCGCACCGGAACGGGGGATGGAGAGGCACGGGTACGGGCCGCTTCCGGACTTGAACGGCGCCACCGCCACACGAACAATGTCACCAAGCCGACGGCGCCTACGCCCGCGATGACCACTACCGTGATCCCGAGCGCGTAAACGATCCCGGCCCCAGCGGCTAGCACCGGCCGTGCGGCCCTGCGCGCCGGATACCTGCACTGTTAGTTTCTGCTAGTAACAGTGTCAGTCCGCTGCACAATGATCCGCCGCACGGTTCCGGGTGCTGCTCGCCGCCGTGGCTGGACCACATGGTGCTCGCCGGTAAGCGCCCGCGGTCACTGGCGCGCCAGCATTGCACCAGCACGCCGCATCACCGCTGGTCAGCCTCACCCTCCCGCATACGATGTGTGTCCAGCGATTGGCGCTGGGAACCTGCGGGCCTACGACCAGGGCCGGGACGACGTGGGCCATGCGGCCCTGGCGAACTGACCGGAGGTGAGCTGACAACCGGTGCCTACGGCCCTCCCGGTCTGCCGAGAACTGAGTCCTTGACGGTTGAGCCCGTCTTTGAGCGCGATCCCGGCGGGCTGGCCGCGGGCACCTCGCAAGCTTGGCCGGCTTGGGACGGTGCGCTAGCCCCAGCGCCCGCCTGTCAGCTGCGCACGCCCGGGTAACGACCCGGGCCGCCGTTGGCCGCCACCTCCCGGCACACCGTCGACGGGGCCCGGCCTAGCCCGCGGGCGATCCGCCGCAGCGATTGGCCCGCGGCCAGCCCCCGGGAGATCTCCTCCCGCTCGGCCAGCGGCAACCGCAGCGGCGAGCGCTTCGGCTCCCGCCTGGCCGGCCGCTGCAACGCGACGACCGCCCGCCGGATCGCATAGCGGGACCGGTTGATCTCCTGATGCAACCGCCACACCGGCGCGCCCTCGGCTAGCAGCCCGGCGATCCGCAGCCTCTCCTCATCCGAGATCCGGTCCATTCAACACCTCCGCCCAGATCCAACTGGATTAGGACGGGCGTTGCGTTGAATCGCTGAGACCAAGAACGGAACTGGGCGTCAAGCCCGGACTCATGGATGATCACGGACTGTAAACGATCGCAGACCAGCGATGCCGAACCGAGCGATGCTCCTATGTTTTGTCAAGGACCCGGATGCGTTTGCCCGGGGCTGAGTTCTGTGGTCTGGAAACGGTGTTCTGGCGGGGGGCTGGGGGTGCGGACAGGACAGGGAAGGGCCGCTCCGGGTGGAGGGCAAGCTCTTATGAGGTCACGCCCAGCGGGTCAGGTTGAGCCCCGGGACGACCGGCGAATCGTTCGCAGGCCAGCACGGATGCGGCAGCCGATTATCGGGTCAGGCCGCCCCCGGGAAGCTGCGTCAGCGCGCGGCAGCGCGCAGGTGGGGGTAGACCTCGCGGGCGACGTAACGCTTGAGGCAGCGGATGATCTCCTGCTTGGATTTGCCTTCGCCGGTGCGGCGTTCGGCGTAGGCGCGGGTGGCTGGGTGAGAGCCCATGCGGGTGAACACGATCCGCCACAGGGCGTGGTTGGCTTGGCGGTCGCCGCTGGGGTTGAGCCGGTGGCGGACGGTCTTGCCCGATGATGCCGGGATCGGGGCGACACCGCACAGGTGCGCCCAGGCGGCCTCGGAGCGCAGCCGCTCGGGGCGGTCCCCAGCCGCGATGAGCAGCAGCGCCGCTGTGTGGGCGCCGATCCCGTAGAGGGCCAGAAGGCCGGGGGCATGCGCCGTCACGAGGGGGACGATGAGCTCGCCGGGGCGTTCGAGTTGGCCGCCGGGGAACTCGGCGCGCCGTCCCAGTTCGCGCAGCGCGATGCGGGTGGCGTAGCCGACGGTGCTGCCGGCCCGGGGACGCAGCGATGCCAGCTCGGCCACCAGGGCAGCTGTGGTGTGCTTGGCGAAGCGGGCTCGCAAGTCATCGGGGCCAGTCACGATCAGGGATCTGGCCTGATTGATCGTCTGGGTGCGTTCTCCGGTGGCGCCGCGCCGGGCGACCATCAGCGCACGGACCGCCTCGACGGTGCCGTCCCGTCCTTTGGGCGCGCCGCGGGCCCGGCCGGACTGGGCGGCGCGGGCCGCGCTGACGGCATCCAGGGGGTCAGACTTGCCCTGCCGACGGCGGTCCTGGCGATCCGAGCGGTCCACCTCCACCACCCGGACACCGGCTGTGGTGACATAGCGGGCCAGGCCCGCGCCGTAGCTGCCGGTCCCTTCGATCCCGACCAGGCAGACGGTCCCGAACCCGCCCAGCCAGCCCAGCAGCCGGGCATAGCCCGCTGCGGTGGCTGGGAACTCGGCCACGCCGAGCAGCCCGCCAATGGGATCGAGCGCGGCGGCCACGTGCACGTCCGCATGAGTGTCCACACCGCCGGTGATGGCGCGTGTCTCTACGATGGTCAATGCCATCTCTTTTCTGTGGTTGAAGGGATGGCACGCACCCGCTGGCCGTCGGACCTGCGAACCCTGGCCTCTTCCCAGGCCAGGCAGATCAGACCGGCAGCGCCGGTGGGTGCCACAAAAA
>DASYQM010000190.1:0-3806 GCA_036005525.1 Streptosporangiaceae bacterium | reverse complement strand
CGCGGCCAGCAGCTCTAACCTGCGGGCATTGACCTGCTCAGGGTCCCACCGGGATTCGGACAAGAAGAACTGCAGGCGCTGCACCGCCGGGTGGCCCGCCCCGGTCACCGGCTCCGCCCCGGCCAGCGCCGTCAGCGTCTTGTTCCGGTCCCGCGGCGCCAGCAGCCCGGCCAGGTACTCCCGGGACCCCCGCCGCTGCGCCAGCGAGCCGAACAGGTCATCAAACCGGGCCGCATACCCCTCCAGCGGGCCCGGCGCCGCAGGACAGGGCTGGCGTCGCGTCATCACACACCCCTGAGCACGTCACGCCACTACCCCCGGCATACCGCCAACCCGCTCCAGAGTCAACAAACTACCCCTAACCCTCCTTAATGGTGGGGGTTACAGAAGGGTGTGAGGTCGAGCCCGGTGTCGCGCCGTGGCCGTGGGCCGCAATGTGCGGGCCGCGGCAGCAGTCGCGGCCATGGTCAACGTGTGATCGAGCTCCTGGCGATCAGGATTGCGGCCTGCCTGGAACGATTCCAGGGGTTCGGCAAACAGGAGCTATTCGGTGACACGGCAGGTTACACTGCTCACCCGCCGCCCAGGGCGCCATCCGCTGCGGGCCAGAAGACGCCGCCGACACGCAGTGAAGGCTGACCACCAAGCCTGACCACAACAGCATCCGACGCGACCCGATCCCAGCGGATGCACCCGGGGCTACAGCCCCAGGTGAGCGACCACATCCGACAACCTGGGCCTATTTGCAAGCAGTCTTGATGTCCCGGCTGTCAGGCACGGCGAGGCGGCCTGGCGGGATGATCCTGCCGCGTTACCGTGTCCGCTGAGGTGCAGGCGGGCGAATGCGGACACCCCAGGCAACGGATAGGGGTTGAGGACATCGATAGCGCGTTCGCATCAGGCCGCACCGGTGTCCGCTCGAGGCACGTTCAGGACAACGGCGGGGGCGGGCTAGCCTGCGGCGCCTTCCTTTGCTGAGGCGGCTACTGCCGCCTACGATGACGGCAAGGTTCCGAAATGCCATCGGAGGATGCATTTGAGTTCGGCGGCTGGCCTCAGCCACCGCGGTGGGTGTGGGTGGTCGCCGCAGTTGCGGCTGCGGCAGTGCTGGCCGGCGTGGTAGTGGCCCGCACGGGGCCGCACCACGGCGCTTCCTCACCGACGGCCGCAGCGGCGCCAGGTTCCGGCGCGCGCACACCAGCGGCCCAGTGGTGGCCGGCGCCGCCGGGCCCGTGCGGACCGGCTGTCTACCCGTCGCAGATCCGCCTGGTCCGGCCCCCTGCCGGTGCACCCGTCGTGGTCCAGTCCCCTGCCGGTGCACCTGTGAGGGTGCGGGTTGGGGGCACGGGGCCGCGCCAGGTCGTCCCCGGCGTCGTCGTCTTGAGGCCCCCGCCAGGGCTGCCCGATCACCGGTGGCAGGTACAAACGTGGTCGCCGGGCGGGGCGCCGGCTATGTCATGCGGGTGAGCGCCTGCCCGGGTGTGGCGCGCCGCTGACCGCCAGCGTATTGTCCCCGGGAGAGCATCACCTGGTGGCGGGCGGCCAGCAGCCATGTTCGAGACCGGGCATGCCCGGCCCCGCTCGGGTGACCAGCCTGTCCGGGCTGCTCATGGCGGCGCCGCTGCTGCTTGCAGCTTTGTCCTGGTGGCGCACTGGCTAACCCGGCCGCCGCTGCGGCGTCCGCCTCCGCTAGCGGCTCAATCCGCACCGCGACCTCAGGCACGCCACCGGCTCGCTCCGGTAGCCGTGGACGCGCATCGCATCTCCGGCAGGGCGGTCACGCCCGTCAGCCACAGTGCGCAGTGTACGGACCTAAGCAGGGGAGCCAGCATCCGCGAGCGGATCACCGCGTGCGGCACCCAAGTGCAGCAGCCGGAACGCACCGCGCGGACCCGCATGCGACCGTTACAGCCTTCGCTCGTAGCGCTGAGACCCTCTGCCACCACGCCGCCACGAGCTACGTCAGAAGGTGGCGTTCGAGCAGGGAGGCGCCAGCTGAGTCGGCCGGTAGTTATCGGTTAGGGGTTGAGGAACAGTTGCCTGAAGCCCAGGGCCCGCCATGGCCGGCGGCCCCACGTGAGCAGCTGGCCTCTGGCGATCGGTCCCCACTGAGGGATGCGTCCGTACAGGACAAGGAGCAGCGCCACCGGCGCGGCCAGGATGTGGCAGTTGACCGGCGCGCCACCCGGCTCCTCGAGCGACGCGCGCCCGTCGGTGAAGCGGATGGACGACGCGGGGACCGCCCCGAATCCGCAGGTCGTAGCCGCCGGTGTGGCCGCGGGCCGTGTCGGTATTGACATAGGCGGGCGCCAGGCGCAGCGCGGCACGCAGCGCGAGGCGAGCGTCGTCCGCGGCGAGTGGCCACGGCCGCCCCGTGGCCTTGGCGATGTCGTACCCGTGCACCAGCACCTCCCCCAGTTCGGCGCCGGTGATCCCGGCCAGGTCAAGCGCCATCGCACCCTGGAAGTACTGGCTGGGCATCGGGTGATCGGGGGGAAGCGGGGCACTGGCCGCCAGGAAGTCGCCCACCGCCGCAACCAGCATGTCGGCCAGCGCCCGGGGGTGGCGCTCAGCCTCCGCGGTCACCGCCCGGGCGTTGAGCTCCCCGGCCCCACGCGGCGTGCCCGGCGCCGATGTGGCGCCCTGCGCCCAGGAGACGGCCTCGCCCGCGGCCACCAGCGCCTCGGTCCGCAAGTCCATCACCACATGCGCAGCGGCCTCACCGACCCTCCATCGCGACCCGGGAATCGTTGCGCTCGTGTCCGGCAGCGAGCGCAACAGGTCCGCCCACCGGTCGGCCGCACGGCTCAGCGCGTTCCGAGCCTCGGGCAGCACAATCGTGGGCACGGCCATGACACCATGGTGAGCCACATGCCGGGCAGCTGTCACCGGACCAGCCGCGCGTAAACGGCCGCCGGACGACCACGCTGACGATCATGTGATCTCCGTGCCCGTAAGGCTGTGGGAATGCCAGCCGGATCGGCGCGCTAGTGTCGGCCTGCTCCCACCTGCCCAAGCGCGATCTTGCTACAGATCACCAAGCCTGGGGGCCGGCTCCTGAGTGGAAGCTGACAACACCAAGTGATAACAACTGGGTCCCCTTCCCGCCAGGCGCATCCACTGGCGTGCACCCTCATTGACCTCGCGGACCCCGGTCAAGCGGTGGCTGGAATTCAACTGATAAGGATGAGGTCGGTAGTTCAAGTCCACCTAGGCCCACCAGCTGGCGAGAGAACGGGAGCGGCTGTTTGCCGCCCCGTATCAGCTACGGCGAAAGCGCCGCACAAAGTCCGCGGAAGTCGCCATGCAGCTCCGGGTGAGGCCCAGCTTCGAAGATCGGATCGCCGACCATCTCGCCGTTGGCGTCGATGTTCCAAATCAGCCGTCCCCGGTCCATGAGAACGACGCCAAGGCCTGGCGCCGAGTAGCGAAAGACGACGCCGAGCTCGGTCATGGTCTGAGTGCGCAAGTCGGCGAACTTGTGGTCGTTCGAAAGAATCGGAGCTGGATCCCGTTCGCGCTGAGCACGCCGGTCTTGTTTCCCCACACGTCAATCCGGATGGGGTCTCCCTGAGCGTCGAAGAGCAAGTGGACCCTGATCTCGCCGCTTACGTCGAGGCTAACCGGAAAGCCGCATACCGTGCTCTCCGGCTCGAGCACCGCCTCCGTGGCCGACACCCGCGGAGGGCTACCTGGCGGCGCTCGCCTCTGCCACGCTGACGCCCATCCCTGTGGATCTGGTCGAGGATCCGCCGGCCCCGGCCGGGATTGTGGCGGCGGTCGCTGATGCCCTTGTGGCGGTGGGT
>DASYQM010000189.1:0-1551 GCA_036005525.1 Streptosporangiaceae bacterium | reverse complement strand
ACCCACCGCCACAAGGGCATCAGCGACCGCCGCCACAATCCCGGCCGGGGCCGGCGGATCCTCGACCAGATCCACAGGGATGGGCGTCAGCGTGGCAGAGGCGAGCGCCGCCAGGTAGCCCTCCGCGGGTGTCGGCCACGGCGGGTCCGTCGTGCCGACCGGTACCGGGGAGGGAGGCGGCATCGCCACGCGCGTAGCTCTGCCGTGAGCGGCGGGGCTGAACTCAAGCCAGCGGACCGGCCCCAGCGGACCTGGCTCCGCGACCAGTTCCCCCTCCCACGTCCCAGTTGCCGACCCCCCGTGCCACCGAGGCGCCGCCATCCCGCTGAACCTGTCCTCCGAGAGCCGGTACACACGACCGGTGTCATCGGAAATCGACACCTCGGACAGGGCCTCATTCAGGCGCCCATGCCGCAAGCCGAAGTGAACCTCCCCCCGCACGGGGCTCCTCGAAACGGCATGCACGCGCAACCGGACGCTCGCTCGCGTCAAGGTCGCCCATGTGAAATACACGTCTATGGCCGACGTTGGGCAGTGCACCGTCTCGGCGGCCACCGACAGCGGCGCATTGGCCGGGCCGTCCGGGTCGGCTGTTCGTGCGTCCCAGTAACCATGCGCGCCGGGCCGGACCGTCAGCTCGCCGGGCCTGCCAGCCCGCATCTCAAAGCCCGCTGCCGCCAGCGCTGACCGGTGCCCGGCCAGGATCTCCTCGGCCCGGGCCTCCGGCAGCAGCCCCAGCATCATGAACGCGTTGGCCACCGCCTGACACTCAGCAAACATGGGCGGCACCAGCCGGCCGGGCGGGCCGTCGCGGCTCAACGGCCCGGCCAGGGAACGAAAGAAGTCCTCAGGGTCCTCCTGATCCATCGCCAGAAGTGTATGCCCAGCAAGTGACCAGGCTCGCTGGTGATATCTGCTGGCTCCGCCCGCCGCCGCCGCCCCCGCACCACCCGTCGTGCCGGGAAGCGGCACCGTCACAGAATGCGCCCCGCCAGCCAAAGCCACTCCCTCCGCCAGCGGGGCGTTCTGCACGCCCGTTGGCGCCCGCGAGCAGCGATAGAGACCGAACAAGATGATATGCGCGCCGCCAGCGCCGCCGTAGGTCCGGCGGTCAGCCGCCCAGACTCGGAGATCGGGTCGCGTGCCGGGCCTGAGATCGGATCGCGCTAAATGACTGGCGCTGGTCCGCGGCTGCTGCGCAGGTATCCGCCGATCTGCTCGGCTTCGGCGAGCCCGCCACCCCAGCACGGGCGAGTGCAGATGGATCGTTCTGTCGCTGCCTTGGCCATCGGCCCGGTCAAGCCGTGGTTCCTTCCGGGATTTGCTCGGCGACGTCGACCGGCGCATATGGGTACTTCCGCTGGATCAAGGCGTTCAAGCGGTCCTGGTCGGGGGCGAGCAGGGCCTTGACGCCCTCGGCGCTCACGTCCGCGACGATGATGTGGCCAACCTCGTCGTGGACGTCGCTGAACAGGCCGTGCGTTTTCATCTTCTGTGCCTGGTACCGGTTGTCGTCGGTCGGGCTGACGTAGTGGACCGCCCAGATCTTGT
>DASYQM010000188.1:0-87980 GCA_036005525.1 Streptosporangiaceae bacterium | reverse complement strand
ACCTCTGTTACGGTCACACCGCCCGGCAGATCGGTGATGCTGACGAGCCGCTGCCCGCTCCCGGGGTCCTGGCAGGCGGCGCACGGGCAGTTGGCACGCAGCCATACCGCGGCCAGGCCCCGCAGCGCGGGATGATCCGCGCCATCCGGTTCCCGCGTCCCGGCCGCCGGCCGGCCTGACGTCGACGGCTGGATGCCCGGCGGCGGCTGGATGCCCGGCGGCGGCTGCTCGCCTCCCATCGGGCCGCTGGCCACGCTTGTCACAGGCCCTCCGTCGTCTCATGGCCTTGGCAACGTGCTGGCCATGGCGGTAGCGTGCGGCGCCGGGATGGCGTTTCGCGGGCCAGGCGGCTCCGGCGCTCCCGGGCTCCGGCTTCTTACCAGCGTGAATGCCCAGTGCCCGGAGTGCCAACCGGGCTTGACGCAGTCTTCCTGGCCTGGCCACGCTACCGCCCATCGCCGTTCACTCCGGTGACGGCCGGGCGGACTGCTCGTCGCTGCCACCGGCGGATCGCGACACGCGCTGCGCCTGCTTCGGCGGGCAGGCATTTCTGGCTAACGTGGTCATCATGGCTACCCGTGTCCCCAATGGCAACGCCCGGTCGCAGGGTGGGACCGCCACGCGTACCCGGCCGCCGGGTTCCGGCGGGCGCCCGCGCACCCGCAGCGCCATGCCGCCGCCCGGCCGCGGGCCTGGGCGTAAGGGAACCGGCCGGAGCCGGAAGGTACGGGGAGGCTCGCGCCGCGGCCGCGGCTCCGGGCGTGGTCAGCGCCGGCCACCGACGACCGATCCGATCATGATCCTGCTCAGCTGGCTGGGCAGGATGCTGACGGGTGCCTGGATGCTCCTCGCCCACGCGGCCGGGTACTGCGCCCGGGCACTGGGCCGGAGCGCGCGGGACCTCGACCCGATGCACCAGCGGGACGGAGTGGGCCTGGCCTTCCTCGGCGCGGCGATCGTGGTCGCGGCCACCACGTGGTGGAACATGGGCAACATCGCCAGCCAGGTCATGACCGCGCTGGTGTGGGGAGCGTTCGGCTCACTGGCGTGGTCGGTGCCGATTCTCCTGCTGCTGCTGGCCTGGCGGTTCCTGCGTCACCCCGACCGCAACGCGGAGACCGGCCGGCTGACGATCGGTGCGTCCGCCCTGCTCATCGGCGCTTTGGGCCTGGTGCACATCGCCCACGGCACCCCCGCCCCAGCCGACGGGGCTGATGCGATGCGCGCAGCGGGCGGCTTCATCGGGTACGCCGCCTCGGCTCCACTGGTGGCGGCCGTGACGTCGTGGGTCGCGGCCCCGCTGCTGGCACTGGTGTGCGGATTCGGCTTGCTGGTCATCACCGGCACACCGCTGCACCGGGTGCCGGACCGGCTCGCGGAACTGCGCGGCCTGACCTGGCGCGGGCAGGCCAGCGGGACCACCGGGGACGCCGGCACCGGCCACGGCTCCGGCCTGGCCGCACGCTTCGGGCGCAAACGGTCGGCGATCGAGGCGGGTGATCACAACAAGCCCTACGACACGCCACTGCTGCGGGGCGAGGGCGGGGCCGACGGGGCCGCCGGCGGCGGGACCGCGGCGCTGACCGGGCCGGCCGGCGAAGTGGCGCCAGCGGCGCCCGGCCGGGAGGCGGGCGACGTGGACAGCCCCGGGACAACCGTCGCTGCCAGACCCGACGATGAGGAGCGGATGCTGGACGTGCTCGGGTTCGGGCCACCCACCGTGGGGCGCCAGCCCGCATGGCCGGCCGGCTCTCCGTCCGGCCGCACCGAACAGCTCACGCTCACCGGGTCGACCGACTCCAGCTACACCCTGCCTCCGGCCGCGCTGCTGCGGCCGGGCACGGCCCCCAAGGCGCGGACCCAGGCCAATGACGTGGTGATGAACGCGCTCAGCGCCGTCCTGGAGCAGTTCGAGGTGGACGCTCAGGTCACAAGCTTCCGCCGCGGGCCGACCGTGACCCGCTACGAGATCGAGCTTGGCCCGGCGGTCAAGGTGGAACGGGTCACCCAGCTGTCGAAGAACATCGCGTACGCGGTGAAAAGCGCGGACGTGCGGATCCTGTCCCCGATCCCCGGCAAGTCCGCGATCGGGGTGGAGATCCCCAACGCCGACCGCGAGATCGTCAGCCTGGGCGACGTGCTTCGGTCGCCGGCCGCAGTCACCGACCACCACCCGATGGTGGTCGGCCTCGGCAAGGACGTCGAGGGCAGGACCGTCGTCGCCAATCTCGCGAAGATGCCCCACATGCTCATCGCAGGCGCCACTGGAGCCGGCAAGTCCACATGCGTCAACGGGCTGATCACGTCCATCCTGCTGCGGGCCACCCCGGACGACGTACGGATGATCCTGATCGATCCCAAGCGGGTGGAGCTGGTGATCTACCAGGGGATACCGCACCTGATCACCCCGATCATCACCAGCCCGAAACGGGCGACGGAGGCACTGCAGTGGGTGGTCGGAGAGATGGACCGCCGCTACGACGACCTGGCCGCGTCCGGGTTCCGGCATATCGACGACTTCAACAAGGCGGCGCGCGCGGGCAAGCTCACCCCGCAGCCCGGCACCGAGCGGGTCTTCCTGCCCTACCCGTACCTGCTGGTGATCGTGGACGAGCTCGCCGACCTGATGATGATCGCTCCCCGGGACGTGGAAGACGCGATCGTGCGGATCACCCAGCTGGCGCGCGCGGCCGGCATCCACCTGGTAGTGGCCACCCAGCGGCCCAGCGTCGACATCGTCACCGGCCTGATCAAGGCGAACATCCCTACCCGGCTCTCGTTCGCCACCGCCAGCCTGGCCGACAGCCGGGTCATCCTCGACCAGCCGGGCGCGGAGAAGCTGGTCGGGCAGGGGGATGCGCTCTTCCTGCCGATGGGGGCGAGCAAGCCGTTGCGGGTGCAGAGCGCCTTCGTCTCGGAGAAGGAGATCCGTGAGATCGTCGGCCACTGCACCAAGCAGGCTCAGCCCATCTACCGCGAGGACGTGGGCGTGCCCGAGGGCTACCAGCGCGAGATCGACGCCGACATCGGCGACGACCTCGAACTGCTCGTCCAGGCCGCCGAGCTCGTCGTCAGTACCCAGTTCGGCTCGACCTCGATGCTGCAGCGGAAATTGCGGGTTGGCTTCGCCAAGGCCGGCCGGCTCATGGACCTGCTGGAGAGCCGGGGCATTGTGGGACCGAGCGAAGGATCGAAGGCGAGGGACGTCCTGGTCACCCCGGACGATCTTGCTGGCGTGCTGGCGTCGTTGCGGGGCGGGCAGGCCGGCTGATCACGGCCGTGGCTTTCACGGCGGATCGGGGGCGGGTCTAAACTTGATATTGGTTCCGCCTCCGGGACCGCACCCAATCCCGGTCACTGCGCCCGCCTCTCCGGGCAGCAGCAGTGCCACAAGCACAGTGGAGGCGCGGCGTGAGCATCGGTGATGCCCTGGCGCAGGCCCGTAGCGAAGCCGGTCTCACTATTACGCAGGTCAGTCAGCGAACCTGCATCCGGGAGACGATCATCCGGGGCATCGAGCGTGATGACTTCTCCGCGTGCGGTGGCGACTTCTATGCCCGTGGCCACATCCGCAGCATCGCGCGTGCGGTCGGCATCGACGCCGAGGAGCTGGTGCACGAATACGACGCCACCCACGGTTCTCCCCAGGCGATCAGGGCCGCGGACGTCTTCGAACCGGCCACGCCGATCAAGCTGAAGGAGCGGCGCTCACCAAACTGGAGCATCGCGATGATCATTGTGCTGGCTCTCGTCCTGGGGTATGGCGCGTACCGGGCGGTGGCGGCGGTGACCTCACCGCACCACAACGCCCCGGTGGCCCAGCCGAGCCACCACCCGTCGACCGCACCCGCCGCCCCCTCGCCCACTCCTTCGCCCGTCGCCACGCATGCCAGCCACACCGTCGTGATCCGGCTGACCGCCATCGAGGACTGCTGGGTCGAGTTCACCACATCGGCCGGCCATTACCTGTCTCAGGACTACGTGGTCGGGGGGAGCACCAAGACCTGGACTTTCCACCACGCGGTGACCATGCAGATCGGCAATCCGGGCGGGATCCTGCTGACCGTGAACGGCAGGAACCTGGGCCGGCCAGGTTCGCCCGGCCAGCCGGTGACGCTGAGCTTCGGGCCAGGGACGAAGCTGCCCAGCCAGACGTCCGGCTGACGGCCGCGCGCTGTGACCGACCGCTGCGGTGCGCCGCCGCCACACCGTTCGTCCGCACGGCCGGGCTTACCGTAGTCTTCCGGTGTGTCGTCGAGTAGGGAGAACCCGCAGGCGGGGGAGCGCACCGTCAGCCTGGTGACCCTGGGCTGCGCGCGCAACGAGGTCGACTCCGAGGAACTCGCCGGGAGGCTCGACGCGGCCGGCTGGACGGTGGCCGGGGACGGGGACGCCGGGCAGCCAGACGTCGTGCTGGTCAACACCTGCGCCTTCATCGAGGCGGCGAAACAGGAATCCATCGCAGAGCTGCTGGACGCGGCGTCCGGCAGCGCCCGAGTTGTCGCAGTGGGCTGCCTGGCCGAGCGTTACGGATCACAGCTGGCCGAGGCGCTGCCCGAGGCGCAGGTCCTGAGCTTCGACGACTACGGCGACATCGCCGCCCGGCTGGGCGCGGTGCTGGCCGGTGAGCGGCTGCCCGCCCACGAGCCGCGGGACCGGCGGCGGCTGCTCCCGCTCGCCCCCGCTGGGCGGCCCGCCGCGCCGCCCCCGCACGTCCCCGGCCACGGCATGCCGGATCGCAACATGCCGGGCTCCGCCAGCGCCATCGCCGACCTGCCGCCGGGAACGGCACCCGCATCGGGCCCGCGGACCGTACGGCGCAGGCTGGACGGCGGGCCGGTCGCGCCACTCAAGATCGCTTCCGGGTGCGACCGCCGGTGCAGCTTCTGCGCGATCCCGGCCTTCCGTGGCGCGTTCCTTTCCCGTCCACCACAGGACGTGATCGCCGAGGCGGGCTGGCTGGCCACCCAGGGGGTACGGGAACTGCTGCTGGTGAGCGAGAACTCCACGTCTTACGGCAAGGACCTGGGCAACCTCCGGCTGCTCGATGAGCTGCTTCCGGCCCTGGCGACGGTGCCCGGGATCGCCCGGGTCAGGGTGAGCTACCTCCAGCCCGCGGAGGTCCGGCCCGGCCTGATCACCGTGATGACCTCCACCCCGGGCGTTGCGCCCTACTTCGACCTGTCGTTCCAGCATGCGAGCGGCGGCGTCCTGCGGGCGATGCGTCGGTTCGGCGACACCGAGCGGTTCTGCGCCCTGCTTGGCCAGATCAGGCAGGCGTGCCCGGATGCTGGCATCCGGTCCAACTTCATCGTGGGATTCCCCGGCGAGACAGCCGGTGATCTGGCCGAACTCGAGCGGTTCCTGTCGCTGGCCCGCCTGGACGCGATCGGCATCTTCGGCTACTCGGACGAGGACGGGACCGGAGCAGCCTCACTGCCCGGCAAGCTGGACCCGGCGGAGATCGCACACAGGGCCGATGAGCTGTCCGACGTCGCCGACGAAGTCATGTCCCAGCGTGCCGCCGACCGCGTCGGCGAAACAGTCGAGGTCCTCATCGAGGACGATCTCGGCGGCCAGCGCTACGAGGGCAGGGCGGCCCACCAGGCGCCCGAGGTGGACGGGGTGACGACCGTGAGGTCGCCCACGCCGCTGACCACCGGGGGAATGATCAGGGCAAGGGTAGTCACGTCGCAGGGGGTGGACCTGGTGGCGGACGCCCTGCCCGCCACGTCACCCGCCGCGCCGCGGCCGAGCCAGACGCGCTGACTGGGCGGGCCGGTGCTGCCGGGAGGTGAGCCGCCCCAGGATGCGGCACGGCCCGCCCGGCCCACACCCGCCCCGCTCACACCGCCCGCTCAGCACGCACCCGCCACAGCCCAGCCCGAACTGGCCGCCCAGCCCGAGTTGGCCGCCCAGCCCGAAGTGGCCGCTCTGCCCGGGCCCGGGCTGGTCAACGTCGCCAACGCGCTGACGGTGCTGCGTCTGATTCTGGTGCCGGTCTTCGTCGCGTGCCTGCTGGCTGGCGGGCCGGACTGGCGGGTGGCGGCGTTCGTGGTCTTCGGCGTGGCCTCCGTGACGGATCTGCTGGATGGCCGGCTCGCCCGCCGGCGCGGCCTGATCACCGACTTTGGCAAGATCGCGGACCCGATCGCGGACAAGGCACTCACCGGCGCCGCGCTGGTGACGCTCTCCGCCCTGGGTGAGCTGGCCTGGTGGGTGACCGCGGTCATTCTCGCCAGGGAGATCGCCGTGACCTTGCTGCGGTTCTGGGTCATCCGCCACGGCGTGATCGCTGCCAGCCGGGGCGGCAAGCTGAAGACACTGCTGCAGGTGGTGGCGATCGCCCTGTACGTGCTGCCGGGGCCGCCGGCAGCGCTGCGGGAGGTGGTGATGGCGGCCGCGGTGGCCGTCACGGTGGTCACCGGCATCGACTACGGCGTTCGCGCGATGCGCTTGCATCGGCGGCAGCCGCATGCCGGGGCGAGAGCTGAGCCGTGAGCGGCGCCCGGCCGTTGAGCCCGGGCCCTGCTACCACGGAATCGGGCTCCACGGGACTGACCGGCGCCGAATTGGACGGCGTGGGATTGGCCGGCGCGGGCCTGGCGGCGCAGCTCGTCGGCCTGCTCACGCGGCGGAGGCAGACCGTCGCCGTCGCCGAGTCGCTCACCGGCGGCCTGCTTGGCGCCGCGATTACCACTGTTCCCGGGGCGTCGGCGGTCTTCCGTGGCGGGGTGATCGCCTACGCCACGGACGTGAAGGCGGCGCTGCTGGGCGTGTCGGCCGCCCTGCTGGAGGAGCGTGGCGCGGTTGATCCCGACGTGGCGGGCGCGATGGCAGCGGGGGTGCGGGAACGGCTGGGAGCCGCGATCGGGGCGGCGACCACCGGGGTGGCCGGGCCCGACGCGGCAGACGGCAAACCGCCCGGCACCGTCCACATCGCGGTGAGCGCCGCCGGCGGCACGGTGGTCCAGACGCTGGCTCTTTCCGGCAGCAGGGACGAGATCCGGCGCGACACGGTGGAGCGGTCGCTGCGGCTGATGTGGAGTGTGCTCTGGGAAGAAAGCCCGTGATTACAGCGTTACGTCAACAGCGAACACGGATGCATGCGCTCTCCCGTACTGTCGGTGAAGGCAGGTACCGTGGTTGTGTGAGACTGACCTCGGCAAGACTGACCTCGGGAAGGGAGCGCGACCATGGTCCTGCTTCGTCACTTGCTTGGTGACGCGCTGCGGCGGCTGCGCCTGCGGCAGGGTCGCACCCTCCGCGAGGTTTCCGCTGCCGCCCGGGTGTCGCTGGGATACCTGTCCGAGGTTGAGCGCGGCCAGAAGGAAGCGTCCTCGGAACTGCTGGCGGCGATCTGCTCAGCCCTTGGGACTCCGCTTTCGCAGGTATTCCGGGAAGTGTCGGACAACTTCGCGCTCGCGGAACTGCAGAGCGAGCCGGTGCTCGCCGGGGCCAGAGAGCCGGTGCTGGAGGCGCCGGCTGCTGTCGGCCGTCCCGCCGCCGGGATCGGCACCTCGCCCTCGCCGGATACGCCGCGGGCGTTCACGGGCACCGGGCGGCCGGAGGTCCGGCTGGCCGCGGGCCGCGAACTTGGCGCCAGGCCCGGCGCGGTCCTCGGCCCCGTGAAGCTGCCGCCCGGCCAGACCGCGGCGTTCGACGACGAGGTGGCCCGCCGGATCCGCGACGTCACGGACATGGTTCCTGTCTGATCAGGCAGGCCCGCTCGCCCATGCCCGCGGGTCCTCGGCGAGTTCCCGGACCCGCACCGGAAGATTGCGCGTAACGATGTCTTCCAGCGTCACCTCTTCCAGGATCGCGCGCTCGTTGGCGCGCAAAGCGATCCACACGGTCTGAAGAGGTTCCGCGGCGCCGCTGTAGCCCACCTTCTCCGGCCGCTCGCCGCGCACGCCCACCAGCGGCCCGTCAATGGCCCTGATGATGTCGGCAAGCGAGATATCGGCCGCCGGCCGGGCCAGCCAGAACCCGCCTTCCGGGCCGCGCTGGCTGCGCACCAGGTCGGCCCGGCGCAACTGGGTGAGGATTGCCTCGAGAAACTTGGCCGGAATGCGCTGTGCCCGTGCCAGCTGCTCGGCGGTGATGTGATTGCGCTCGGTCGCCGCAAGCTCGATCGCGGCGCGTAGCGCGTAGTCGGCGCGGGCGGACAGTCGCATGTCAAGCATTATGCCTGGTGCGAGCCGGTGATGAGCGCTACGACAAGCCGTGCGCTAGCTGGCACCGTGCCCGGCGCACCCGGATGCTGACCGCCTACCAGTTCACGTTCCTGCCCTCATGGCGGCAGAAGGCTGAAACGCTGATGCATTGGGAGCCCTAGCGGCGCAGGCGCAGGCCGCGCGGAGTGGGACGGAACCCGGCGTCGGCCAGGGCCTGGGCCAGCGGTGACTCGTACACCCCCGCGCCGTCGGCCCGCTCGACGGTGAGGCGGCCAAGCGCCCCGCCGCGCACCGCCTCCGCGAGGCCGGCCGCGGCCGGGACCAGCACCGCCGGGTCGCTCGCCCACGACAGCAGCGTCTTGCCGCCGCGCTCCACGTACAGGATCAGCTGCCCGCCGGACAGCACCACCAGGGCGCCAGCCTTGCGGCCGGGCCGGTGCCCACCGGGCACCTCCCCGGGCCGGGCAGGCCACGGCAGCGCCGCGCCGAAGGGATTGGCCGGGTCGGCGGCAGCCAGCACGGTCACCGGCGGGCCAGGAGCGTCTCTCTCCTCTCTGCGGCCCGCCTCCGCGGGCGGGGGGGCCCACGCGGGCGGCTTCCCCGGGTACTGAGGTGGCTCGGGCTGAACCGGGGCCGCCGTCTCCGCCGCCATCGCCCGCATCCGGTCCACCGCGCCGGGCAGCGCGAACTGGGCGCCTCCCAGGCCCTCCACGAAGTAGCCGCGACGGCAGTGGCCCGCCTCCTCCATCGCACGTAGCACCGGGTAGAGGGCACCGAACCCACCGGGCGCCCGTTCGGCGGCGACCGCGCCCCTGGTCAGGATGCCGTGCCGTTCCAGCAGTGTCCGGGCGACTGCGTGCAGCCGCCTGGTCGGGTCGGGGTCGGCGCCGGGCAGCAGCGACCAGCGGCCGGTCACGGTGGGCGGCCCGGTGCGGCTGGCCGTCGCCGGGCGACCCGAGCCCGGCCGGCGCGTCCCGAACCGGCCCGGGCGGCCGGGAAGCGGCAGCCAGCCGGGGTTGCTGAGCCCGTCCGGCCCACCGGGCCCGCCGTGCCCGTTCGGCCGTCCCAGCCCGTTCGGCCGTCCCAGCCCGACGAGGCCCGGCCCGCTGACCGCGCCGCCGGGGCGCCCGGCCGGCCGACCGGTATCCGCCACCGGCCGCCCCGTGCCCAGGACCGTGCGCAGCGGCGCCAGGGTGTCGTTCGTCAGCCGTCCCGCCCACACCAGGTCCCAGATCGCCGCCGCCACCGCCGTGTCGGTCAGGCCACGCCGCTCTGCCTCGGGCAGCAGTGCGGCGGCCCGGTCGGCTAGCATGCGGAAGAACATCCCGCCGCCGCCGTCCAGGACGGTCAGCACCGCCTCGTGCAATGGCGTCATGGTGATCTCCGACGGCGCGGGCAGCAGCAGCGGGGCGGTGTGGGCCGGCGCCAGCACGAGCCAGCCGTCACCGCCCGGCAGCCCGCCCGCGCCCGCCCAGACGACCTCCCCGGCGACGGTCAGCTCGTCCAGCAGTGCGCCCTGGTAGCCGGGCACCCGGCCGGGCAGCACCAGCTTCTCCAGCGCGGAGGCCGGCACCGGCGCCCCGGCCAGTTGCCCGATCGCCTCGTACACCGCATCCGCTCTCGCCACCCGCCAGCCCCGGCCAGGCCCCGGCGCGCCGCGGACGGTGGCCGGCTGGCCCGCGTTCTGCCAGGCGGGCAGGAACGCGCCGAGCACCTCCGGCGGGACGGGTTCGGCCTCTTTGCGAAGCCTGGCCAGGCAGCGGCGTCGCAACAGCCGCAGCACCTCGGAGTCACACCATTCCGTTCCCCGGCCGCCGGGCAGGAACTCACCCTCGCCAACCCGGCCCTGCGCCGCCAGCCGCCGCAGCGCGCCGGCCACCACCCCGGGCCCCAGGCCGTAGCGGCGCGCCACGTCTGCCGTGGTGAACGGCCCGTGGCAGCGCGCATACCTGGCCACCAGGTCTTCCAGCGGATCCGGCACCGGCTCGGTGAACGCAGCCGGCACGCCGAGCGGCGGCGGCACGCCGAGCGCATCCCGCAGCCGCCCGGCGTCCTCGACGGCTGCCCAGCGCGCCTCGCCGCTGATCCGTACCTCGATGGCCCGGCGCTGCGCCGCCAGCTCGGCCAGCCAGCCGGGCGCCGCCGCCGGCTCGGTGCACCGGTCCGCGACCTCGGCCGCCGACAGCGGCCCGATGGCGCGCAGCAGGTCCGCGAGCCCTTCCAGGTCACGGCAGGCACGGCCAGGCGCCAGCCGCTGGAGCTCCGCCTCGGTCTGCTCGACCACCCCGGGATCGAGCAGTTCCCGCAGATCCGCCTGGCCGAGCAGCTCAGCGAGCAGCGACGAGTCGAGAGCGAGCGCCTGGGCACGGCGCTCGGCCAGCGGCGAGTCGCCCTCGTACATGAAAGCACCGACGTACCGGAACAGCAGCGACCGGCCGAACGGCGACGGTGCCGGGGTCTCGACCTCCACCAGGCGGATCTTGCGGCTGGCCAGATCACGCATGAGGCCGGCCAGCGCCGGGACGTCGAACACGTCCTGCACGCACTCCCGGACGGTTTCCAGCACGATCGGGAAGGTGCCGTACTTGGCCGCGACCGCGAGCAGCTGCGCGGATCGCTGCCGCTGCTGCCAGAGCGGGGAACGCCGCCCCGGCCGGCGGCGCGGCAACAGCAGGGCCCGGGCGGCGCATTCGCGGAACCGTGACGCGAACAGCGCCGAACCGCCCAGCTCGGCGGTGACCAGCGGCTCCACCTCGTCCGCGTCGAACTCGGCGATGCCTGCCGGCGGCGGCTCGTCGCTGTCGGGCACGCGTATCACGATCCCGTCGTCGGTATGCAGCGCCTGGACGTCCATGTCCTGATAGCGCTCGCGCAGCCGGGCCGCGATCGCCAGCGCCCACGGTGCATGCACCCGCGCGCCGTACGGGCTGTGCAGGACCAGCCGCCAGTCCCCGAGTTCGTCCCGGAATCGCTCCATCACCAGCGTCCGGTCATCGGGTAGGTAGCCGGTGGCTTCCCGCTGGGACGCGAGGTAACGCATCAGGTTCGCGGCCGCCAGCTCGTCAAGGCCGGCGCTGCGCAGCGTTGAGGTGGCCGCCTGCTCCCCGGCCGCGCCGAGTTCGCGGCAGAACGCGCCGAGCGCACGGCCCAGCTCGGCCGGCCGCCCGGCCGCGTCGCCGTGCCAGAACGGCAGCCTGCCGGGCTGGCCCGGGGCAGGGGAGACGAGGACCTGGTCGGCGGTGATGTCCTCGATCCGCCACGAGGTGGCGCCGAGCACGAACACGTCACCGACCCGCGACTCGTACACCATCTCCTCGTCGAGCTCGCCGACGCGGTGGGAGTTGCGGCCCTGCCGCTGCGCCCCGGCCAGGAACACGCCGAACAGGCCGCGGTCAGGGATCGTGCCGCCGCTGGTGACGGCGAGCCGCTGGGCGCCGGGCCGGCCGTGCAGGGTGTCCGTGGTGCGGTCCCAGACCAGGCGGGGCCGCAGTTCGGCGAACTCCTCACTGGGGTAGCGGCCGGCCAGCATGTCGAGGACGGCCTCCAGCACCGGCCTCGTGAGGCCGCTGAACGGCGCTGCCCTGCGGACCACCTGCTCCAGCGCGCCGACCTCCCAGTCGTCCATCGCGACCATGGCGATGACCTGCTGGGCGAGCACGTCGAGCGGGTTGCGCGGGATGCCCAGCTCCTCGATCGCCCCGTCCCGCATCCGCTGGGCCACCACGGCCGATTGCACCAGGTCGCCCTGGTACTTCGGGAAGAACACGCTGCGGGACACGTCGCCCACGTGGTGACCGGCCCGCCCGGTGCGCTGCAGCCCGCTCGCCACCGACGGTGGGGACTCGACCTGGATGACCAGGTCCACGGCGCCCATGTCGATGCCCAGCTCCAGGCTGGAGGTGGCGACCACGGCCGGCAGCCGGCCCGCCTTCAGCGCCTCCTCGATCTGGACTCGCTCCTCCCGGGAGACCGAGCCGTGGTGGGCGCGTGCGACCTCGGCGGGCGCACCGGCCGAGGTGCCCGACGCCATGATCTGGGCCGGCGGGGCGGGAGCGGTCACCGGGGCTGTCACCGGCTCGTCGCCGTCACCGGCCGCCCGCTCCGCAGCGAGCTCGTTGAGCCGGCCGCAGAGCCGTTCGGCAAGGCGGCGGGAGTTGGCGAAGACGATCGTGGACCGGTGCTGCTCGATCAGGTCGAGCACCCGCTCCTCCACGTGCGGCCAGATCGAGCGCTGGGCGGCGGGCGCCGGGGCGACCGGGGCGGAGCCGTCCGGTCCCTGCGGGCCGACGAGGACGCTCGGCACGCTGTCCAGCCCGCCGGCCGGCGTGACCGCCGCGGGCGCGTCGAGGTCGGACATGTCCTCGACCGGTACCACGATCTTGACCTCGATCTGCTTGCTGCTCGGCGGCGCGGCGATCGTGACCGGCCGGGACCCGCCCAGGAACGCGGCTACCTCCTCGGCCGGCCGGACCGTCGCCGACAGCCCGATCCGCTGAGCGGCGCCGCCCAGGGAGGGCGGCCCCTCGGAGCCCGCCGCGCCGTCGGCCGCCGGCGGTGACCCTGCGGAACTCCCCGCACCGGCGGCCCCGGAGCCTTCCGGGGCGGCCCGCAGCGCCTCGAGGCGCTCCAGCGAGAGCGCCAGATGAGCGCCCCGCTTGTTGCCCGCCAGCGCATGCACCTCGTCCACGATCACGGTGTCCACCCCGCGCAGGGCGTCACGGGCCCTGGAGGTCAGGATGAGGAACAGCGACTCCGGCGTGGTGATGAGGATGTCCGGCGGCTTGCTGGCCAGGCGCCGGCGCTCGTCGGCCGCCGTGTCGCCGGTGCGGACCGCCACGGCGATGTCGGGTTCGGGCAGGCCACGCCGCTGCGCCACCTGGCGGATCCCGGTCAGCGGTGCGCGCAGGTTCCGCTCGATGTCCACCGCCAGCGCCTTCAGCGGTGAGATGTAGAGCACGCGGCAGCGCAGCTTCGGGTCCGGGGGAACCGGGTCGGCGGCCAGCCGGTCCAGTGCCCACAGGAAGGCGGCCAGCGTCTTGCCCGAGCCTGTCGGCGCGACCACCAGCGTGTTGTCGCCGCTCGCGATCGCCGCCCAGGCCTGGGCCTGCGCCTCGGTCGGTGCGCTGAACGCCCCGGTGAACCAGTCGCGGGTGAGCGCGCTGAAGCTGCTCAGCGGGTCGGTCCGGCCCGGCGCGCCGTTGCTCGCGGGCACGCTCACGTCTCCCGGCGCGGCGGGTGCGTCCCGGGGTGTGGTCCGGCGGGCGGGCATACCCCCATCCTGCCTCCTGCCGCCGACAATCCGGGCCGTCAGCGCTGGCGCCGGACCGCGAGCAGGCACACGTCGTCCTCCCGCAGGTCCGTGCCGAGCAGGGAGTCCCGCACGGCGGCGCAGGTCAGCTCCGCGGTGAGGCCGGCCGATCGCCGCATGACGCGGGCCAGCGCACGCTGGCCGTCGGTGAGATCGCGGCGGCCGTTCTCGATGAGGCCGTCGGTGTAGTTCAGCAGCACGCTGCCGACGGACAGCCGCCGGCGGCCGACGGTGAAGGTGGCATCGGGGCTGGCGCCGAGCATGCTGCCGGCCGCCCTGTCGAGGTAGCCGACCTGGCCGCTGCCGGTGGCGATGAGCGGGGACAGGTGGCCGGCGTTGGCGTAGCTCAGCTCGCCGGTGGCGGGATCGAGCACCGTGTAGACGGCGGTGGCAAGCGCCTCCGGCAGCAGCCGGACCAGGGCGGTGTTGGTTCGCTCCAGGACCTCGCCGGGGTGCGGGTAGTCGATCGCGTACGCCCGGAGCATGCTGCGGACCTGGCCCATGATCGACGCCGAGGCGATGCTGTGGCCGGTCACGTCGCCGATCACCAGCCCGACCCGGCCGCCGTCCAGCGGGAAGGCGTCGTACCAGTCACCCCCGACGTTGGCGCCCTCGGTGGCGGGCAGGTAGCACACCGCGAGATCCAGCTGGCTGATCGTGGGCAGGGTGCCGGGCAGGACGGAGCGCTGGAGGGTCTCCGCGATGGTGTGCTCGCGGGCGAACGTGTCCGCGGTGGCCAGCGCGTCGGCGAGGCGCCGCGCGAATTCCTCGATCACCGCGATGTCCGTGCTGGTGAAGCCGGGCCGGTCGGCGTCGCGGGCGAGGGCGAGGACACCGACCGGGCGCTCGTCCACGAGCAGCGGGGTGGACAGGACGCTGTCGGCCTCCAGGCGGGCCAGCACATCGACCAGCCCCGGGGCGAGGTCGTGCCACTGCGACAGCCGTGCCTTCGCGTCGCGCAGCAGCTGACTGGTCCCGGTGGAGTAGGCGGCCTGGACCGACATCGGGCCCGCCGGGGGGATGTTGTGCTGGCGGAACTCGGCCAGCACGGGGGCACGGGCCGGGTCGCGGTGGGCGAGCGAGGTGGCGCGCAACGTGCCGTCCGCGGCCGGCTGGTACACCACGCAATGGTCGGCCAGCGCCGGCACCACCAAGTGCGCGGCGTGATCAAGCATCTGGTGCCGGTCGCTGGTGGCGGCCACCATGTCCCCGGCGCGGAGCAGGAACGTGAGCCGTTCCCTAGCCCGGTCTGCCTCGGCTTTGGCGGCGCGCTCCCGGGTGGCCAGCTCGGCGCGTTCCCGCTCGGCGCGTTCCCGTTTGGCGCGTTCCCGCTCGGCGCGCTCCCGCGCGGTCAGGTCCACGACGAACTTGACCCAGCGCAGCGGAACGCGGCTGATCACAGCCGCACCCACCAGGACCGGCACGCGGTGCCCGTCCCGGTGCAGATACTCCTTTTCGAGTGGCTGGAAGGCACCAGCCCGGCGCAGCTGCTCCAGGGCGTCCTGGTAACCCTTGGACCATTCCGGGGGAGTGATCCCCTGCAGGGAGATCCGCCCAGCCTCAAGGTCGTCCCGGCCGTAGCCGATGATGTCCAGGAACGCGTCATTGGCCTCGTAGACCTGCTGCTCACCGACGACCACGACGCCCAGCACGTTCGCTTCCCACAGTCGGCCCAGCAGGCTGGTGCCCTCGCGCAGGGCCGCCTCCACCCGGCGCTGCTCGGTCAGGTCGGCGAACATCGTATAGACCCGCTGCGGCCGGCCCTGATCGTCCCGGCCCTCGGGCACCGCGGTGGCCCGCAGCCAGCGGATCTCGCCCGTCTGTCCGTGCGGCACCCCGAGTATCACGTTGCTGACCGGTTCACCGGTGCGCAGCGCCCTGCGCATCGGCAGCTCGTCGATGGGCATCGGCGAGCCGTCCTCGTGCACGGCCCGCCGGAGGCTGGCCAGCGGCCAGGCGGTCATCTCGGACTCCGCAAGCCCCAGGATCTGCCGCGCCGCCGGGTTGGCCCCGAGCACGGTCCCGTCCGCGGCGTAGTGGATGACGCCCTGCGGCATGGTCTCGAACACTCCGCGGAGCCGCTCCTCGGTGGCGGCGAGCCGGGCTGCCACCTGCTCCAGTTCAAGCCGGTCCCGGACATGGGTGGTCACATCGGTGGCGTACAGCAGGATTCCCGCGACACCCCCGTCGGCGTCGCGAACCGGCTGATAGACGTAATCCACAAACCGCTGTCCGGCGTACTCGTCGGGACCGAACCGGATTCCCGCCTCGCTGCCGCGGACTGGTTGCCCGGAATTCATGACCTGGACGAGTATTTGTTCCTGGTCGGCCAGTTCCGGCAGCGCCTCGGTCAGCGGCCTGCCGAGCAGGTTCCGGTGGCCCACCAGGCGGAAGCAGGCATCGTTGGCGAATTCGATAACCAGGTCGGGCCCGGTCAGGAAGGCCAGGGCTGCGGGCAGGCTTGTGAGCAGTTCTCGCATGAGAGCGAGCCCATTTGTCAAGGTCTCCCGTTGTGGGACCGGGACGGAGATCTTTGCCCCCCGGATTTCGCCACGTACCAGCCCTGCTCGGCAGGATATCGCCAGCGAGCGGTATTTGTGGTGCTTAATGCCTGAATTCCGGCCGGGGTGCCGAACCGTCGGCTAGCCCAGACCGCGTACCGAGCCGGTGAGCTTCCCGGCCGTGCCGCGGATCTCGCAGATCACCGTCCGCACGCCCGCGTCCCACGCGCTCTGATTGGGGAAGACGTACGACTCGGCCAGGACGCTGGTCGCCAGCTGCGGGTTGAGATAGTCGCTGAGCCTGGCGGTGCAGCCCTGGCGTGCCTGGGTCCCGACGGCCGCCGTCCCCGGCCAGTGGCGCCCGGCCAGCCGGAACGTGGCATAGATCTCGGCGTCGTGGGGCTGGTGGCAGGACACGACGATGGGCGAGGAGATTGCGCCCGGGCCGGAATTGACGCACTCGCCGACGCCCAGCCCGAAAACGGGCGGCGGCGCAGGCGGCCTGCCGTGGGCCCGCGCGTGCAGCAACAGTACGGTGGCGAGGCCGCCGAGACCGACCAGGCAGACGGCGACGGACCCGCCGATCAGGAGGGCGGCCCGGGACCGCCGGCGCCCCGCCGGGCTGCTGCCCCCTCTGCTCGGGCTGCTGGAACCAGCGAGGTGCGCTGGCCCACCCGGTGACGCCGTCCCGGTTCCGGGATCAGGGCCTTCCGGGGGATCGTGATCGCCTGCTGGCGCTGGCGTGGCCGCTGGTTCCTGCGGGTCGACCTTGGTCTCCCGGTCGGCCGGCGGTCCGCTCCCCGACTCTTCCCGGAGGGTCATCCCTTGCTCCCACGCCGTTCACGATGTGCCTGTGAGAGATCTTCCCCATCAACGTTGAGACATTCTTAACGAAAGTTCACAATCGTTACCGTGCTCTACCCCCGGCGGGCGTGGTCCGGGCGGCCGGTAGCCTTGCGCCGTGCGTCTGACGGAATTCTGGGAACGGATGCGGGCGCAGTTCGGCGACTCCTACGCGCAAAGCGTGGCCAAGGATTTCGCGCTGGCGAGGCTGGATGGCCGCACGGTGGACCAGGCACTCGCGGATGGCGTGGACGCGAAGACCGTGTGGCGGGCGGTGTGCGAGGCGTTCGACGTGCCGGAGCGGCTGCGCTAGATGCGGCGTGTCGCCTTCATGATCGAACAGTTGTTCGCCTAGAGTAGGCAATACGTGGCGGTCTGCGGCGCGGCACGTCGTGACGTGGGCCCTTCAGCGGACCAGTGCACGGAGTTTGTCGGTGGCGGCGCGTAGCGTCGGGCCCGACAGGAAGCCCTTGATCCCGACGGGAGTATCCATGGCAGGCAGCGACAGGGCGGGCGGCAAGACGGGCGACAAGGAGAAGTCCCTGGAGACCGCGCTCGCCCAGATCGAGCGGCAGTTCGGCAGGGGCTCGATCATGCGGCTCGGTGACGAGGCCCGGGCACCGATCGAGGTGATCCCGACCGGGGCGATCGCGCTGGACGTCGCGCTCGGCATCGGCGGCCTCCCCCGTGGCCGGGTCGTCGAGATATACGGGCCGGAGGGCAGCGGGAAGACCACCGTGGCGCTGCACGCGGTCGCCAACGCACAGAAGGCCGGCGGGATCGCCGCCTTCATCGACGCCGAGCACGCGCTCGACCCGGAGTACGCCAAGAAGCTTGGGGTGGACACCGATGGGCTACTCGTCTCCCAGCCCGACACCGGCGAGCAGGCGCTGGAAATCGCCGACATGCTGATCCGTTCCAGCGCGATCGACGTGGTCGTCATCGACTCGGTTTCCGCGCTGGTGCCCCGGGCCGAGATCGAGGGCGAGATGGGGGACAGCCACGTCGGCCTGCAGGCCAGGCTCATGTCCCAGGCGCTGCGCAAGCTCACCGGCGCGATCAGCCAGACGAAGACCACCGTGATCTTCATCAACCAGCTGCGGGAGAAGGTCGGCGTGATGTTCGGCTCGCCGGAAACTACCAGCGGCGGGCGGGCGCTCAAGTTCTACTCTTCGGTCCGGCTCGACGTGCGCCGGATCGAGACCCTCAAGGACGGCACCGAGCCCGTCGGCAGCCGCACCCGGATAAAGGTGGTCAAGAACAAGCTGGCGGCGCCGTTCCGTAGCGCAGAGTTCGACATCCTGTTCGGGACCGGGATCAGCAGGGAAGGTGGCCTGATCGACCTCGGGGTCGAGCAGGGGATCGTGCGCAAGTCCGGTGCCTGGTACACCTACGAAGGCGACCAGCTGGGACAGGGCAAGGAGAACGCCCGCACCTTCCTGCACGACAACCCCGATCTGGCCAACGAGATCGAGAAGAAGATCAAGGAGAAGCTCGGCGTGGGCCCGCGCCTGGATGTGGACCCGGCTGCTGGTGGCGGCCCGGGGACGGGCGGGAACGGGAACCTGAGCGTGGTCCGCGATGCCGCGCCGGGCGGTGCCCCGCGCTCCCCATCGGGCGCGAGCCTGACCGGCGCCCCCGGTGGTGTCGGGTAAGAAGGCGGCCGACGCCGGTGGCGCCGGGCCGGACCCGCAGGAGGCGGCCCGGGAGATCTGCCTGCGGTTGCTGGCAGCAGCACCGCGCACCCGGGCACAGCTCGCCAGCGCCCTGCGCCGCCGCCGGGTGCCGGACGAGGTCGCAGGGGCCGTCCTCGGCCGGCTCGCCGACGTACAGCTGATCGACGACGCCGCCTTCGCCCGGGCCTGGGTTGAGACCAGGCACCACGGCCGCGGCCTGGCCCGGCGGGCGCTCTCCGCCGAGCTTCGCCAGCGCGGCGTCGCCGCCGAGGAGGTACGGTCGGCGGTCGGCTCGCTTCGTGACCAGGACGAGCTCGCGGCGGCGCGGAGGCTGGTGGCGAGGCGGGTCGAGGCGTCCCGGGGACGCCCGCTGCCGGCCCGGGTGCGCCACCTCGTCGGCATGCTGGCCCGCAAGGGTTACCCGGCCGGGCTGGCCTACCAGGTGGTACGCGAGGCGCTGGAGCAGGAGGGCCAGCCCGGCCTTCCCGCCGGATTCGATCCTGATGCCGGTGCTGATCCCGGCGATGTGTTCGACCCGGACCTCGCCGTGGACGCGGCGGCCGGAGATGAGTGGACGGCCCGCTGAACCTCCGGAAGAGCACGTCGACGAAGGCATGCTTGCCCAAATCGTTATCTAGGCTTAACCTCACGGCAGCGAGGTGTTGGTCCGCAATGGCGGATGTAAATAGAGGAAATGACCCGCAGCCGGTCGCGCCCGGCCGCGGGACCAGGAACTGGACCAGGAGGTAGCGCCACCGGAGCCGCTCTCGGAGCATCCGGATGGTGCGTGGAACGCCCGGGCCGTCGGCCGGCCCGGGTCACCGGCAGGTTGGCAGCGGGCCGGCCGGGGACGCGGTCTCCCGGCTGGAACGGCCGGATACCGGCAGCGTGAATGGCGAGGCTGCCAGGAATCCCCGGACAGCCACCGGACGGCCATGGCTCGCCAGGAAGGACGCCGCGGACAGCGCGCATGAACCCTCGTCGCAGGGATAGCTGGCACACGATGCCGGCTTCCGGGCCAGCGAGCAGGATTGGGGTGCGCCATGAGCAGCGTCGTCGCCATCGTGGTCGTGGTGATCGGGCTTGTTGCGCTGCTCGCCGCGGCCGGTGTGCTGGTCATGACCGCGCGCAAGTCCGGTCCGCGCAAGGCGGCCGCCGCCCCTCCGGATCTCCACGGCGAGCCGATCCCGGGCACGAGTCCCGCACAGGTGACCGAGGCGCAGCGGCAGCCGGGAGACGCCGACCAAGCGGCCGAGCAGGCCAGGCTGCGGCTCGAAGAAGCCGGCCGGGCGGCCGAGCAGGTCAGGGCGGCCGCCGAATCCGACGCCGCCGGGATCGTGCGCCGCGCTGAGGAGGCGGCCGAGAAGATCGCGAACGCATGCGCCGAGGCCGAGACCGACCTCCGGGCAGCCAAGGACGAGGCGGGCCAGTTGCGGGCCGACGTGGAGCGCCGCGAGGTCCGGTTGGCCGAGCGGGAGCGCCGTCTCGACGGGGAGCTGCAAACGTTGGAGCAGCGGTCCGCCGCCCTGGAGCAGGCCGGGCAGGACCTGGACCGCCAGCGGGGCGAGCTGGCCCGTCTGGAGGACGAGCGCCGGGAGGTGCTGGAGCGCGCCGCCGGGCTCACCGCCGACCAGGCGAAAGCGGAACTGGTGGCGAGCATCGAGAACCAGGCCAAGCGGGAGGCCGCCCTCATCATCAGGGAAACCGAGAACCAGGCCCGGCGCGACGGCGAGAGCCGGGCCAGGCGGATCGTGACCCTCGCCATCCAGCGGGTAGCGGGCGAGCAGACCAGCGAGTCCGTCGTGTCGGTGCTGCACCTGCCCGGAGACGAGATGAAGGGCAGGATCATCGGCCGCGAGGGACGCAACATCCGGGCCTTCGAGTCGGTGACCGGCGTCAACCTCATCATCGACGACACCCCCGAGGCCGTCCTGCTCTCCTGCTTCGACCCGGTCCGGCGCGAGGTGGGCAGGCTCACCCTGGAGCGGCTGGTGCTGGACGGCCGTATCCACCCGCAGCGGATCGAGGAAGCCTACGAGCGCAGCACGACCGAGGTGGCGCAGCTGTGCGCCCGGGCCGGCGACGACGCCATGGTGGAGCTCGGCATCACCGACATGCATCCCGAGCTGGTGACGCTGCTCGGGCAGCTCCGCTACCGCACGTCCTACGGCCAGAACGTGCTGGCCCACCTGGTGGAGTCGGCCCATATCGCAGCCATGATGGCCAGCGAGCTGGGGCTGGATCCGGCCCTGCTCCGGCGCTGCACCGTGCTGCACGACATCGGCAAGGCGCTCACCCACGAGGTCGAAGGCAGCCACGCGCTGATCGGCGCCGAGATCGCGCGCAGGTACGGCGAGCCCGCCGACGTGGTCCATGCGATCGAGGCGCACCACAACGAGGTCGAGGTCCGCACCGTCGAGGCCGTGCTCACCCAGGCCGCCGACGCCATCAGCGGTGGGCGCCCGGGAGCGCGGCGGGAGTCACTCGAGGCGTACGTGAAGCGGCTTGAACGGCTGGAGGAGATCGCCAGCACCCATGACGGCGTGGAGAAAGTGTTCGCCATGCAGGCCGGCCGGGAGATCAGGGTCATGGTCAAGCCAGACCGGGTCGACGACATCCAGGCCCAGGTGATCGCCCGGAACGTGGCCAAGCAGGTCGAGGACGAGCTGACCTACCCTGGGCAGATCCGGGTCACGGTGGTCCGCGAATCGCGTGCTACGGAGTTCGCCCGGTGACGACCGCCACCGCCGGGATGCCGGGCGGGCTGAAGCCCAGGATCTGGCCGTAGAAGGAGAGCTCGGCCTCCAGGCAGGCGATGATCGTTTCGGTCCGCCGGAAGCCATGCGACTCGCCCTCGAAGCTCAGGTAGGCGTGCCGGATGCCGTGCGCGGCGAGATCGGCGGCGATGGCCTCCGATTGCGCTGGCGGCACGACCGGGTCGTCGAGGCCCTGCAGCAGCAGGATGGGGCAGGTCGCCTCGGTCACGTGACCCACCGGAGAGCGTTCCAGGTAGACCATCTCGTAGGCGGGCAGCGGCCCGATCAGGCCGTCCAGGTAGCGCGACTCGAAATCATGCGTCTGGGCCGCGAGCCCGCGCAGGTCCGAAATGCCGAAATACGACACGGCGGCACCGAAGACCGGGCCCGAGTCGGCATGGGCCGTCACTGCCGCCAGGGCCGTCCAGCCGCCGGCCGAACTGCCGCGGATCGCGAGCCGGGCACCGTCGGCGTCGCCGTCGCGGGCCAGCGCCCGGGCGGCGGCGATCGCGTCCTCCACATCGACCACGCCCCACTGGCGGCGCAGCCGCTCCCGGTAGCGGCGTCCGTAGCCGGTCGAGCCCCCGTAGTTAACGTCGACGATGCCGATGCCCCGGCTGGTGAAGTAGGCCTTCTCGATGTCGAGCAGGGCGGTCGCATGGGAGGTGGGCCCGCCGTGCACCCAGACCACGCAGGGGGGCAGCTCGCCATCCGGCGGTGTCACCTCCGGGTTGGCCGGCGGGTACACCAGGGCCTGCACCGTGCGCCCGAACCGGCCCTCCAGCTGCACCTGGCGCGGCACCGGCAGGTAGCCGGCGTCCGGAACTGCGTCCGCCTGCTGGTAGAGCACCTCCACCGCGGCGGTAGCGGCGTCCACGCGGACGATCGACAGCGGCGTCGCCGGGCCGCCCGCGATACCCAGGATGGACATCCCGTCCGCCGACAGGCCGGAGGCGAAGACGGGATAGGGGATGTCGAGGTCGGCCAGCTCCCCGGTCTCCGGGTCGAGCAGCCCCAGCCGCATGCCGCCACAGCCGTGCAGCACCGCGAGCCGGCCGTCGCCCAGCATCGCGTACGGGCGCTCGCCGAGCTGCCAGAGCGGGTTCGCGAACTCCTCGTCCGCCGGGTAGAGCGCCTGCGACGGCTGGCCGACGAGGCCCACCTGGTAGATGTTCCACCAGCCTGGCCAGTCAGTGACCACGTACAGGCTGGAAGCGTCGCGCCACAGCGGCGCCAGGACCGACTCCTGCATGCCCCCCTTGACCAGCCTGCCCTGGCCGGGCACGCCGTCCTCGATCAGCGCCACCCGCAGCTCCGTGCCGTCCCAGGGCATGCGCGGATGGTTCCAGCAGATCCAGGCCAGGCGCTTGCCGTCCGGGGATGGGGTGGGGAACGCGTAGAAGTCGGAGCCGGTGACAAGCTCGCGGACGGAGTCGGGGCGCTCAGCCGCCGAGCCGTCGAGCGGCACGGCGACGATGGCACGGGCCACCTTGCCGTCGTAATGCCGCTCCTGCACGCACCACACCTCGGACCGGTCCGGGGAGAGCGTGAAGTCGGCGTAACGGAGGGAGGGCTGCTCCGGGCTCCCGTCAGGCTCGGGGGTCAGCGGGCGCGGGCCACCCTCCTGGCCGTCGGCACCGGCTGATTCCAGCAGGTAGAGCCGCTGATCGGCATAGTTGGCGAACACGATCGCGGTCCCGTCGGCGGTGCCCCCGCGGGCCGGCACCGGAAGGTAGGACAGCCCGCCGTACTCGTGTACCCGGGTCCGGGCGTTCCACGGCCTGGGCAGCAGGAAACGCTGCTTGGAATCGGCGCCGAGATGCACCACCGTCACTCGCCCTCCCTCGGCGGGCAGGCGCTGCTGCCACCACACGTCCCTGCCGATCGCGCGCGGGTAGGAGACCAGCCCCCGCCCTCCGGCGACGTCGGCGGCTGTGATGGGGGATGGCCAGGTGCCGTAGGGGAGTGCCGGTGGCGGCGGAGGCGGTGGGGGCGTCGCGCTCTCAGTCATGGCAGTATCGTCTACCACTCCCCGGGCCCGCCACGGAAGATTCCAGACATGGCGGGGGACACGCGTACCCTCGTATGGCGAGGAGAAACGACGTGCGCACGTACCAGATCCGCACCTACGGGTGCCAGATGAACTTCCACGACTCCGAACGCCTGGCCGGCCTGCTGGAAGAGGCCGGCTACCGGCGGGCCGGCGACGGGGACATCCCGGACGTGGTTGTCTTCAACACCTGCGCCGTGCGGGAGAACGCCGACAACCGGCTGTACGGCAACCTCGGTCACCTGCTGCCGGTGAAGAACTCACGGCCGGGCATGCAGATCGCCGTCGGCGGCTGCCTGGCGCAGAAGGACCGGGCCGGCATCGCGCGCCGGGCCCCGTGGGTCGACGTGGTGTTCGGCACGCACAACATTGGCTCCCTGCCCGTGCTGCTGGAACGCGCCCGGGTGCAGGAGCAGGCGCAGGTCGAGATCGTCGAGTCGCTGGAGCGCTTCCCCTCCGTTCTGCCCGCCCGCCGCGAGTCCCCCTACGCGGCATGGGTCGCCATCTCCGTTGGCTGCAATAACACCTGCACGTTCTGCATCGTCCCGAGCCTGCGCGGGCGGGAACAGGACCGCCGCCCGGGCGATGTGCTCGCAGAGATCCGGGCCCTGGCCAGCGACGGGGTCCTCGAGGTGACGCTGCTGGGGCAGAACGTCAACTCCTATGGCGTGGGGTTCGGGGACCGCAAGGCGTTCGGCATGCTGCTGCGAGCGTGCGGGGAGATCGGCGGGCTGGAGCGCGTCCGCTTCACTTCGCCGCACCCGCGCGATTTCACCGATGACGTGATCGAGGCGATGGCCGCCACACCCAACGTCATGCCGCAGCTGCACATGCCCCTGCAGTCCGGGTCCGACGCCGTGCTGCGGGCGATGCGGCGCGCCTACCGGCGGGAGAAGTATCTGGGGATCCTGGCGCGGGTCCGGGCGGCCATCCCCGGCGCCGCCATCACCACCGACATCATCGTCGGGTTCCCGGGCGAGACCGAGCACGATTTCGCCGACACCCTCGACCTGGTCCGGCAGGCACGTTTCGCCGGGGCGTTCACGTTCCAGTACTCGCCCCGGCCGGGCACGCCCGCTGCCGCCATGGACGGGCAGGTCCCACCGGAGGTGGTGGCGGAACGCTACGAGCGGCTGGCCGCACTGGTCGCGCAGACCGTGCTGGCCGAGAACGAGCGGCTGGTCGGCCGCCAGGTCGAGATCCTGGTCGCCGAGGGAGAAGGGCGCAAGGACGGCGTTACCCACCGGATGTCCGGGCGGGCCAGGGACAACCGGCTGGTCCACTTCGCGCCGGCCGGCACGGGCCCGCGCCCGGGCGACGTGGTGACCACCACGGTGACCAGCGCGGCCCCGCACTACCTGATCGCCGACGGGACGCCGCTGGCGGTGCGGCGCACCCGCGGCGGGGATGCCTGGCAGGTGCGGCAGGAGGCCGCCGATGCCGGCGGCGCCGCCCCCGCGGTGCTGCTCGGGATGCCCGCCCTCGGCGCGCCCGCGCCGTGATCGTGGTCGGTCACCGGCGGCGAGCGCCGGCGGGCAATCATGGGCACGGAAGCGGGCCATGCTGATCGCTGCCGCCGTCTGCCCCCACCCGCCGCTGCTCATTCCCGCCGCCATCGGTGCGGCCGCCGGCGACCGGCCCCCCGAGCTGTCCGCGGTCGGGGACGCCTGCCAGGTGGCCGTGCATGCGCTGGCCACGGCGGAGCCCAACCTCATCGCGGTGGTCGGCGGCGGGCCCGCCGACCTCGAGACCGTGCTCGCCATGGGCGATGCGTCGGCGCGGCGGGCCCGCGGCACGGGCGATCCCGACCCGCAGGC
Source organism: Streptosporangiaceae bacterium (assembly GCA_036005525.1). Taxonomy (GTDB): domain Bacteria; phylum Actinomycetota; class Actinomycetes; order Streptosporangiales; family Streptosporangiaceae; genus UBA9676. Next base: position 62,852 of record DASYQM010000188.1, on the reverse strand, counting down.
GCAGGCCTACGACGACGAGGTGGCCGGGGCCTTCGCCGCGGCGGACGACCGCTGGCTCGGCCGGCTGGACCCCGAACTCGACGACGAGCTCATGGTGGCGGGCCGCGCCGCCTGGCAGGTACTCGCGGGCGCTGCCGATGGCACGCGGCTGCAGGGCCGGCTGCTCTGCCAGGCCAACCCCTACGGTGTCAGCTACCTGGTCGCCTCCTGGGCGGAGCCATGACGGAACGTGTGATCGCCGTCGTCGGGCCTACCGCGGCCGGGAAATCCGAGCTATCGCTGCAGCTGGCACTGGCCCTGGGCGGCGAGGTGATCAATGCCGACTCGATGCAGCTGTATGCCGGCATGGACATAGGCACCGCCAAGCTCAGGCCCGCGCAGCGGCGCGGCGTGCCGCACCACCTGCTCGACATCTGGGATGTCCGGCAGCCGGCGAGCGTCGCCACCTACCAGCGGCTCGCCCGGCAGACGATCACCGAAATCCGCGCCCGTGGCCGGGTTCCGGTACTGGCCGGGGGATCCGGCCTTTATCTGCGGGCCGCCCTGGACAACCTGGAGTTCCCCGGCACCGACCCGGCGGTGCGGGACCGGCTGGAAGCCGAGCTGGCCACGGCCGGGGCCGGTGCCCTGCACGCGCGGCTCGCCGCGCTCGACCCGGCCGCCGCGGCCGCGATCCTGCCCTCCAACGGCCGGCGGATCGTCCGGGCGCTGGAGGTGATCGAGGTGGCCGGCCGGCCTTTTGCCGCCGTGCTGCCCGAGTACGAGTCCCGGTACCCGGTCGTGCAGATTGGGCTGCGCGTGGACCGCGCCGAGCTGGACCGGCGGATCGCGGAACGGACCGCGCGGATGTGGCGGGAGGGCCTGGTGGACGAGGTAGCCGCGCTGGAGCGGGCCGGCCTGCGCGAGGGGAGGACCGCCAGCCGCGCCCTCGGCTATGCGCAGGTGCTGCGCTTCCTCGCCGGGGACTGCGCCGAGGACGAGGCTCGCGCGCAGACCGTCCTGGCGACCCGGCGGTTCGCCCGGCGGCAGGACGCGTGGTTCCGCCGCGACCCCCGGGTGGTCTGGCTGGCCGCCGACACGGAGGACACCGGCGCCCTGCTCGGCCAGGCGCTCGGCGTCTGCGGCAGGCACCCGGACACCGGCCCCGCGCCGCTGGACGGCGGCTAGCCGTGGCAAGCCACTGCCGGTGAACGGCGTGCCCGGTGAGTAGCGCAGAAATGTACGCCCGCAATGCCGCGGCGATGTGGGAGAGCCGGGCACCATGGTCGCGGGTGGTGCCGGGCATGCCGCCGGGATTGTCGGTCGTCGAGATCCCGGCGCAGTCGGCCACCCGGGTCATCCTGCGGTGGCCGTTCGCGGCCGGTCCCGGGCAGGTCGCGGCGCTGATGGCGCGGGTCGGCGCGCGTGGCCGGGTCGTCGTGGAGGACTCCTTCGGCGAGCTGACGCTGCCGGCCGCGAACGGAGTCACCGTCGACCGGATGCCGGTGATGGTCAGGGCGCCGGGCATGCTCAGCACGCCGGCCGCCGGCCCGGGCGTCCGCGTCATGCAGGCCGCCGATCCCGGCGCGCTGTCTCAGGCCGAGCGAGTGATCGTCGACGGCTTCCCGCAGCGGGCGCTGCAGCCCTACCGGCCGGGCCGCTCGCTGCCGCGGCTGGTACTGGCCGTTCCCGGCTGGCGGACATGGCTGGCCTACCGTGACGGCGAGCCAGCCGCGGCCTGCTGCACCTACGACGACGGTGCCGCCGTCGGCGTCTACTGGCTGGCGACCCTGCCCCGGCACCGCTCCCGCGGCCTCGGCCGGGCCATCATGTCCGCCGCGCTCGGCGCCGCCCCCGGGCGGCCAGCGGCGCTGGTCGCGACCGCCGCAGGCGGGCCCTTGTATGCGGCTCTGGGGTTTCAGGCTGTGTCGGAAGCGGCCTGGTACCGCACGCTGGGCCCTGCCCGGTGAACCCGGCACGGGAGCCGGGGCAGTCCGACGCAGGCGATCTGTGGGATGATGACGCAACTTGAGCTAATATTGTGGGATGAACGCACAAGCGACGTGGGCGGCGCGTATCACCCGGGCTATCGCCGGCGAGATCCGCCAGCGCCGGAAGGCCCGCGGGATGTCCGCCGAGGACCTGGCGGCCGCGTGCGCCGATCTTGGGATGCCCATCCCGCGGAGCACCCTGGCCGACCTCGAGAATGGCCGCCGGGCGTCGATCAGTGTGGCCGAGTGGCTGGCTATCGCCGCAGCACTCGACGTGCCGCCCGTCATGCTGCTGTGCCCGGTCGGCACGGCAGATACGGCCGAGGTGCTCCCCGGCACCGAGGCGCCCGTGTTCCGCGCGGCGCAGTGGGTCGCCGGTGAGGCCCCGCTCCGCCACCCGGGCCACGCGGATGTACTGACCGACTGGCTGCCGACCGCCGGCCCGGGCGCGCCGCTGTTCGCCTACCGGCTGAACGACGCCGCGGCCCGGGACCAGCTGAGCGCCGCGGGCCGGGCGCGCCGGTACCAGGAGCTGGCCGCCGGTGCCGCCACCGAGGGCGAGCGGGTGGCCTACGAGGCCGCGGCGCAGGCTCAGCTGACCGCGGCGGCCAGGGCGCTTGACGAGGGGGAGCGGGTCCGCGGGTGGGCCTCCGGCGAGGGGTGGCTGACGCCCCCGCCGATCCGGATGCGCACCGTCACGACCGCGCCCAGCACCGGGCGGGCTGCCCCCGGCCGGGTGCGGCACCAGGCGCGGCCCGGGCGGCCCGCGCTCGTCGTGCCCGACCTGGCGGACCTGCGGGGCCCCACCGCCGGCACCGTCGGACTGCCGCTGTGGCTGTACTGGAGCCAGCCCGACCTCAGGTTCGATCTCGACGATCCGGACATGCGGCAGTGGATGTACGAGATCGTGCTGCGGGAAGCGGGCGGCGTGGAGGACCTCACCACGTACCTGGACCGTGACATGCTGATCGCTCTCTGGCCGCGGCTGTACCTGCCCAAGGGCGTCCGGCACGCCTGGGAGGACCGGCATCCCGCGCTGCGCTCCGAGGTGGCGGTCGCCTGATGCCGGTCAGCGGGTTGCACCGCCAGCTGGCCACCATCGCGCTGGGCGCGGCGGCACGGTACGGGTTCGCGCTCGCCGGCGGCAACGCCCTGATCGCGCACGGGGTCGTCAGCCGCTTCACCGCCGACGTTGATCTGTTCACCGACGAGGAGGCCGGCGTGGCGGCGGCGGCCGAGGCGGTGGAGGCGGCGCTGACCGCGGCCGGCTTCCGTGCTGAGCGGCGGGACAAGACCGGCGGGCTAGCGGACATCTTCCCGGACATAGGCTGGGGCCTGGCCGAGTGGATCGTGACCGCGCCCACCGGAGAGCAGACGATGCTCCAGATGGGCTACTTCGAGCGGGACCGCCGGCCGGTGACGATGGATATCGGGCCCGTGCTGAGCCTCGAGGACGTGCTCGGGTCGAAGGTGTGCGCGCTGGCCAGCCGGGTCGAACCCCGCGACTACGTGGACACCGCCGCCGCGCTGGAGCGTTACAGCCCGGCCCAGCTGATCGGCTTCGCCCGCCGGCTGGACCCCGGCCTGACCGACCAGGATTTCGCCGACGCGGGGCGGCGGCTGGATGAGCTGAACGACCGGCGGTTCACCGCCTTCGGGCTCAGCCCGCAAGAGACCGCCGAGCTGCGGCAGCGCTTCGCTACCTGGCCCCGTGCCTGACCGCCGCCCGGCCGGGCGCACCCTCGGCGCCGCCAGTACCCTCGGCTGGGCGCCGGGCTGGCTACCATCGGGCCATGCGGTTCGCGAAAGGGCACGGCACCGGGAACGACTTCGTCATCCTCGTTGATCCCGGAGATGACCAGGGGCTTTCGGCTGACCTGGCCGCGCAGCTGTGTGACCGGCGGGTCGGCATCGGCGCCGACGGCGTACTGCGCGCGGTGCGGACGGACGCGCTGGCAGGTGGGGCCGCTCCCGCGGCGGCCGGACCTGAGAGCGATCCCGTCGCGGCACCGAACGGGTCCGCCGCGGGCTCCCCGGCCGGGCCCGTCCCCGAGTGGTACATGGACTACCGCAACAGCGACGGGAGCCTCGCCGAGATGTGCGGCAACGGCATCCGGGTCTTCGCCAGGTACCTGGCCGACGCCGGCCTGGCCACCAGGCCGGCCTTCACCGTCGCGACCCGTTCGGGGTTCCGCCGGGTCAGGTTCGAAGACGACGGCAGCATCACGGCCGAGATGGGCGCCGTCACCGTGTTCGGGCCGGGCCGGGTGGTGGTCGGCGGGCCGGGCGGCGTCACGTGCGAGGGCCTCCGGATCTCCGTCGGGAACCCGCATCTGGCCTGCCTGGTGGATGCTCCGCTGGCCGGCTTCGACCTGACGAGGCCGCCGCAGCTGGACCCGGCGCAGTTCCCGCGCGGCGGCAACGTCGAACTGGTGCGGGTGACCGGGCCCGGGGTCGCGGAGATGCGGGTGCGCGAGCGCGGCTCGGGCGAGACCAGGTCCTGCGGGACCGGCGCGGTGGCTGCGGCAGCGGCCGCCTCTGCCGCCGCCGGGCAGGACCACGGCAGCTGGCAGGTGTCGGTGCCGGGCGGGCAGCTCACCGTGACGTTGGAGCCGGGCGCCGCGTGGCTCGGCGGGCCGGCCGTGATCGTGGCCGAGGGCGAGCTCGATGACGCCTGGCTGGCCGCCGCCACCGTCGGCACCCGCCGGCCAGCCTGACGAACCGGCCGCTGAACGGGCGCCGGATGCCAGAGCCGCGCTCTGGCGGATCTTCACCGTTTCTTCACCTCCCGGCAACCAGGCTGGCCCCGATGTCCGCGCGAGAGGGAGATGAGATGCCAAGGAGGATGCTGGCAGGCCTGATGGCGGCAGCCATCGCTGGAACCGTCACCGTGTGGGCGCCGTGGTCAGCGGCCGGGGCGTCGCACCGCGCAGGGTACGAGCCGGTGCTCAACCCGGCGGACTTCGTGCGGAAAGTCACCAATCCGTACTTTCCGCTACCGGTTGGGAGGACCCTGATCTACCGGGGGATCAAGGACGGGAAATCACAGGTCGACCGGGTCCACGTGACGTCCCGCACCAAGGTGCTGGAAGGTATCACCGCCGTGACCGTGACCGACGTGGCCAGGCACAACGGCCACCTGCTGGAGAAGACCACCGACTGGTACGCGCAGGACAAACAGGGCAACGTGTGGTACCTCGGCGAAGATACGGCCGCGTACCTCCCGGGCGGCAAGGTCGATCGCTCCGGGTCATGGCAGGCCGGTGTCCACGACGCGGAGCCGGGCATCATCATGCGGGCACATCCACACGTGCCCAACGCGTACCGGCAGGAGTACCAGCCGGGAAATGCTGAGGACACGGCCTGGATCGTCGACCGGGGCGGCTCATTCAGGCTCCCCTTCGCCGTGGCGCACGACGTGCTGACCTCTCTGGAGTTCACCCGGCTGGAGCCCGCCGTCATCGACAAGAAGATCTACGCGCCGGGCCTTGACATTGTGGTCGAGCGGGCGGTCACCGGGCCGAGGGAAGTCGCCAGGCTGGTGAGCGTGCGCGGCTAGCCCCGCCGCCGTCAGCCGGGGAGACCGGCCCGGAGCGGGTAGACCCGCCATCGGTGTCCAGCCATTAAGTCCCGGGCCGGGCAGATGCGGATAAGCTGCACGAACGCGACCGGGGTGGTGGTGGTGGTGGTGGTGCGGATCCTGGTGGTCGAGGACTCGGTCAAGATGGCAACGCTGCTGGCGAAAGGTCTCCGGCAGGACGGTTACGCCGTCGATGTCGTGGGCTCCGGTCAAGACGCGATCTGGATGGCCACCGAGCACGAATACGACGCCGTCGTCCTCGACGTGATCCTGGAAACGTGTGACCCGGAGCTTGACGGCTTCGAGGTGTGCCGCCGTCTGCGGCGCGAACTGCTGGGCCCCCGTGCTCATGGTGACCGCACGCGATGCGGTGGAAGACCGGGTGCATGGCCTGGACGCCGGCGCGGACGACTATCTGGCGAAGCCGTTCTCACTTGCCGAACTACTTGGCCGGCTGCGGGCCCTGCTGCGCCGGGGCGCGCAGGAGCGGCCCGTGGTCCTCCGCATCGGCGATCTGAGCCTGGATCCGGCCCACGCCGACCGAGTTCGCGATCCTTGAGTACCTGATGCGCCGCCCGCACGATGTCGTGACGAGAAGGGCGCTCATCGAGCACGTCTGGGACTTCGCCTTTGACGGCGATCCCCGGATCGTGAATGTCTACATTCGCTCCCTGCGTGACAAGATCGACCGGCCCTTCGGCCGTGCCTCGCTGCAGACGGTCCGCGGCCTTGGCTACCGGATCCGGGATGAGTGGCAGGACCAGGCTGCCAATTAGGCAGCGGCTCACGATCACCTTCGCCGTCGCCATGGCCGCGGTGATAGCCGGCCTGGGCGCGTTCGTCTACGTTCGGACTGGCGCTGACCTGCTCGACACGGTGGACGCGGGCCTGCGCTCGCGCGCTGAGCTGCTGGTTGCCGATCTCCAGCACCACGATCTTGCGCGGGTCAACGTCGTGCCAACGCTCATCGAGAGCGATGAGGTGTTTGCCCAGATCACCGACGCCTCCGGGCGGACCATCCAATCCAGCTCGCCGATTTCGCGGTGGCGGCTGCTGCCGCTCCCGGTCGTCCAGTCCCTGCACACGCCTGAGCTCTACGTTCGGAAGATCCCCGGTATCGACGACATGGTGCGGGTGCTCGCCGTTCCGGTGAATACGCCTCGCGGGCGTTTCGTGGTGCTGGCCGGGGCATCCCTGCAGGATCGCCGGGATGAACTCCTCGCTCTCGGGTGGACGCTTGCCGTCGCCGGCTCGGCGGCGCTCGTCCTGATCTCGGGTGGCCATGGCTGGCGCTGGCCGGCGCATTGCGTCCGGTGGAGCGGATGCGCAGGCAGGCCGCTGCTATCTCAGCCACCGATGCACACCGCAGGCTGCGCTCCGCCGACGGCAACGACGAGATCTCCATGCTGAGCGCCACCCTCAACGAGATGCTCGACCGCATCGAGGAATCCGTGGAGCGGGAACGCCGTTTCGTGGACCGGGCCAGCCACGAACTCCGCACCCCGCTCGCGATTCAGCGCATGGAGCTGGACGTGGCGCTCGCCGGCCCGCCAGCCGTGGACGAGCTGAGGGCCGCGCTGCACAGCGTGTCCCAGGAGAACGCGCACCTGGCCCGGCTGACCCAGGACCTGCTGGTGCAGTCCCGGGCACGCGCCGGGGCACTACCCATCCGGCGGGTGGAGGCCTCGCTCCCTGAGCTGGTGCCGACGCCCGCCGCCGGAACAGCCCCCGGGCCGGGGGCGTCTACCTCACCTTCACCGCAGCGCAGGCCCAGGTCCGGATCGATCCGGTCTGGTTCCGGCAAGCCGTCGACAACCTGGTGGACAACGCCATCCGCCACACCCCGGCAGGCGGCCAGGTCGATGTAACAGCCAGCCGGCAGAACGGGACGGTGCTGCTGGTCGTGGACGATACTGGCCCCGGCTTCACCGCAGCTCCCGTCAGCAACCTCTTCGAGCCATTCGCGCCCGCCGGCCGCAAGGCAGAGAAGGAGGAGGGATCCGGTGGCCTCGGACTGGCCGTCGTCCGCACCTCGCCGAGGCTCACGGCGGCCGGGTCTGGGCGGAGAACCGTCCGCAGGGCGGCGCCCGGGTGAGCATGACCATGGCCGATGGGTGATTTCCAGGCCCTTGACCGACACCACACCCGCCGACGGTTGTCTACGGCCATGTCATGCCAGCGCCGTGGGCAGCCAGTCAGCTGCCGGTCAGCGAGGATGCAGGCCGGCCGCGGATGGATGCGTCGAGGACCTCGGCGATGTGCGCCACGGCGGGCGCGGTGCCATCGGTGTCGGCCAGCGCGGCGGCGATCTGCAGGCTGCAGCCAGGGTTGGCGGACACGACCAGGGCGGCCCCGGTCGCCCGGACCGCGGCCGCCTTCCGCTCCCCGAGCTCGCGCGCGGCCTCCGGCTGCAGCAGGTTGTACACGCCCGCCGAGCCGCAGCACGTCGCGCCGTCGCCCACCTCGGCCAGCTCCAGGCCCGGGATCGCCTGGAGCAGGTCGCGCGGCTGCTGGCGGATCCGCTGCGCGTGGGCCAGATGGCAGGCGTCGTGATAGGCGACCCTGACCGGCAGCTCGTGGTGTGCCGCCTGTGGCCCGTCGGACTGACCGTACAGTTCGGCGAGGAACTCGCTAAGGTCACGCACCTTGCCGCTGATCGCGGCGGCCCGCGCCGCCCAGCCGGCCACCGTATCGTCGTGCCCGGTGCTGTCGTGCCCGGTGCTGTCGTGCCCGGCGCCGGGCGGGGCCGCGAGGAGGGCACCGTACTCCTTCATCGCCGAGCCACAGCCTGCCGAGTTGACCACGATCGCGTCCACCCCGGCCTGCTCGAACACCGCGATGGTGCGCCGGGCGAACCCGGCCGCCTCCGACACCCGTCCCGAGTGCAGCGACAGTGCACCGCAGCAGCCCTGGCCGCCGGGGATGATGACGTCGCAGCCCTCGGCCGCGAGCACCCGCGCCGTGGCGGTGTTGACCTGGGGGAAGAAGACCTGCTGCACGCAGCCGGTGAGCATGCCCACGACCGCCCGGCGCTTGCCGCGGGCCGGCACCCGGCCCGGCAGAAAGACGCGCCGCCCGGGCAGCACGGCGCGCCTGCCGGGCGGCCGGCTCCCGGCGGGCTGCCCCGGCGCCAGCCGCAGGGCCGAGCTGAGCTCGGGGGCAAGGCGCCGCGCGGTCCGGCTGCGCTCAGCCAGCCGGTTCAGGCGGGCCCATTGCGCGCCGCGCAGCGGGCCCGACAGCGCCCGCAGCCGACGGGGGTAGGGGAAGGTCGCGAAGATGGCTGCCCGCACCGCCCGCGCGCGCAGCGACCGGGCCGGCCCGGGGCTCGGGCCGGGAGGGGGCTCCTCGGTCCAGGTACGGGCCGCCTCGATAAGCCGGTCGTAGCGCACGCCGGACGGGCAGGCCGTCACGCAGGCCATGCAGCCGAGGCAGCGGTCGATATGGGTGAATGCCTCCTCGGTCAGCTGGGCACCGGCCAGCGCCTGGGTCATGAGGTGGATGCGGCCGCGGGGCGAGTCCATCTCCTCGTCCCACAGCTGGTAGGTCGGGCAGGCGGGCAGGCAGAAGCCGCAGTGGACGCAGTCCGACGCCGTCGCCCGCAGCGCCCCGGTCGGGTCCAGGGCGCCGTCGGCGGCGTCGCGGTTCTCGCGGGGCTGCGTGGGGTCGCCTCCATGGGCCGGCGCTGTCATCAGATTCCTCCCACGAAACGGCCCGGTGCCATCCGGTGTCCCGGATCGAACTGGTCCTTGACGGCCCGCATCAGCGGCAGGCCGGTCACGGGGCCCCACAGGTCCACCAGGTTCCGCACCGGGGGCGGGGCGTGGACCACGACGGCGCTGCCGGGCACCGGCGGGCCGTCCGGCGGCGCGGGGGCAGGCCTGGCGCCCGCCTCTCCCCGGGCAAGGGCTTCCCGCACGGCGGCGACGAACGCGGCCACCGCCGCCGGGCCGGCGTCGGCGCCGAGCGCGGCGTAGATCACCCCGGCGGCAGCGGAACCGGCCACCAGCGGGTCGAGGCCGCCCGCCGCCGCGGCGGCGTCGTCGATCACGGCCAGCACCGCGGGCAGCGCGGCCGCCCAGAACGCGACCCGGATCAGCGTGCCGGCCCCGCCCGCCCCATTGGGCGGCCCGGCTCGGCCCCACCAGACGGGCGCGTCCGGCGACGTCACAGCCCCGGCGCCGAGAAGCTCGCGCAGGTGCGCGGCGCGCTCGCCGACCCCGGCCCGGTCTCCCTCCAGCAGGACCCCCACCCGCACCGGCTGGTGGCTGCCGGCCCGGCTGATCTCCACCGCGGTCGGCGCCAGCTCGCTGGCGGCGGCTGCGGCGACCGCGCGGCAAGCGCTGGCCGGGTCGGGCTCGTCCACGGTGGTGTACACGGCGGCGGAGGGCAGCGGATGGAGCCGGAACACCGCCTCGACAATCAGCCCGAGTGTGCCGTAGGAGCCCGCGAACAGCTTGCCAAGGTCATAGCCGGCCACGTTCTTGACCACCTTGCCTCCCGAGGAGGCGACGGTGCCGTCGGCGCGGACCACGGTGATCCCGATCACCAGGTCGCGTGGAGTGCCGTAGCGCAGGCGCCGTGGGCCCGCCGTCCCGGTAGCGAGCGTTCCGCCGATCGTGGCGGTACTCGCCGGCTCCCGGGTGGCCGGGCTGCCTGCGCCGGGGGCAGTATCCAGGGCGAGCTGTTGCCCGGCGGCCGCCAGTACCTTGCTGAGCCGCCGCAGCCCGACCCCGGCCTGGACCCGTACCACCAGATCGCCCGCCGCGTGCTCGACCACCTGGTCCAGCAGCAGCGTGTCCACCACCAGGTCGCAGCGGCGGGGCGGGGCGCCCCAGTCCAGTCGGCTGCCGCTGCCCCGCGCGACCACGGCGAGGCCCTGCTCGTCGGCGACCCGCATTACCGCGCTGGCCTCGGTCACGCTGGCCGGGGATGCGGCATAGCGGGGCGTCACCCCGGCCACCGTGTCGCCGCCGCCCGCGGCCCGTGTGGCGGGGCAGGCGGCAGCGAGCGCCCGCAGGACGGCGTCGCTTGCCAGGTCACCCGCCATGCCGCACCCGCCGATCACCGGTCGCCGGGCCGAGCCCGGGCGATGCGGCCGCGGCGGACCCACCAGGCCGTGCTGCGTGGGCACGGCAGCCGGGCACCGCCAGGCGTTCTGCCATCAGAACTGCTCTGCCTGGCCGGAGGCGACCAGGGGGTGCGGCTCCCTCCGCACGCCGGGCACCTCACCGCACAGCCGGGGGGTTGGGAAGACCTTGCCGGGGTTGCACAGGCCGCCGGGATCGAACGCGCACCGCAGCAGCTGCATCGTGTCCAGGTCGTCGGCGCCGAACATCTTCGGCATGTACCTGGACTTGTCCACCCCCACGCCGTGCTCGCCGGTGATGGACCCGCCGTAGGCGATGCACAGGTCCAGAATCGCGCCGGACAGCTCCTCGGCGGCGGCGGTGGCCTCCGGCGAGGTGTCGTCGTACAGCACGAGCGGGTGCAGATTGCCATCGCCCGCATGGAACACGTTGGCGACCCGGATGCCGGACTCGGCCGAGAGTTTCGCGATCTTGTCCAGCACCGGGCCGAGCGCGGTGCGGGGCACCACCCCGTCCTGCACGATGTAGGCCGCGCAGATCCGGCCTACCGCCGCGAACGCCGACTTGCGGCCGGCCCAGATGACGGCACGCTCGGCCGGGTCCACGGCCTCCCTGATCTCGGTCGAGCCCGCCTCCCGGCAGAGCGCGCGGACGGCGTCGGCATCCCGGCGCACGTCGGCTTCCGGGCCGTCGAGTTCCACGATGAGCACGGCACCGGCGCCTTCGGGGTAGCGGCACGCCACGGCTGCCTCGGCGGCCTCGATCGCGAGCGCGTCCATCATCTCGATGGCCGCCGGGACGATGCCGGCCCCGATGATCGCCGACACCGCGGACCCGCCCGCGCCGGTCGTCTCGAACGCGGCCAGCAGGCAGGTGACCATCTGCGGGATCCTGCTCAGCTTTACGATGATCTTGGTGACGATGCCGAGCGTGCCTTCGGAGCCGATGAAGGCGCCCACCAGGTCGTAGCCGGGTGCCGCCCCGGTGCCGTCACCCAGCCAGGTCAGCTCGCCCGCCGGCGTGACGATCTCCAGCCCGGTGACGTGGTGCACGGTGAAGCCGTGCTTGAGACAGTGGGCCCCGCCCGAATTCTCTGCCACGTTGCCACCGACCGAGCAGATCACCTGGCTGGACGGGTCGGGAGCATAGAAGTAGCCGAACGGCCGTGCCGCGGTGCTCACGGCCAGATTGGTGACTCCCGGCTCCACGATGGCCCGCTGGCTCGCCGGGTCGATGGCGATGATGCGCCGCATCCGGGAGGTGACGATCAGGACCCCGTCGGTGCGGGGGAGCGCGCCGCCGGACAGGCCGGTGCCGCTGCCGCGGGCCACGAACGGGACCCTGGCCCCCGCACACACGCGGACCAGCGCGGCGACCTGCTCCGCTGTCCGCGGCAGGACCACCAGCCCCGGCGCGGCCCGGTGCGAGGTGAGGCCATCGCACTCGTACGTGCGCAGGTCGAGTGGGTCGGTCACCACCCCGTCCGGGCCGCAGATCTCCACCATCGCCGGGACCAGATGCTCGATCATCGTTTCCCCTCGGTTCGCTACCTCCAGGTTGCCCCCTGTCGGGAGGTGAATTCCATGATCACGGACTATTCTCTGCGCATGGCGCAGGAGAACGTCCGTGATCATGGGCCCGCGACGCGGCCGGCCCGGCGGCGGGCGGGCCGGGTCAGGGCATCCGCTCGTAGGCGGGGATGGTGAGGAACTCGACGTAGTAGTCGGCGAGGCCGACCTCGGTGAACAGGGCGACCGCCTGGTCGTAGCGCGCGGCGTCGAAGGCGGCGCCCGCGCTGCGGCGGATCGCGTCCAGCTCCTCGCGGATGATCCGTTCGACCAGGTCGCGGGTGACCCGGGGGCCGTCGTCGAGGGTGATGTCGTTGTGCAGCCACTGCCAGACCTGGGACCGGGCGATCTCGGCGGTGGCGGCGTCCTCCATCAGGTTGAAGATGGCCACCGCGCCGTTGCCACCGAGCCAGGCGGCCAAATACTGCAGGGCGACGCTGACGTCGTTGCGGAGGCCCGCCTCGGTTATCGTGCCGGGAGTCTTCACCATCGCCAGCAGATCCTCCGCGGAGACGCTGACCTCGTCCCGCAGCCGGTCCAGCTGGTTGGGCCGGTCGCCGAGCGCGGCGTCGAACACCTCCTTGCACAACGCCACCAGGTCGGGGTGGGCGACCCAGGAGCCGTCGAAGCCGTCTCCCGACTCCCGGGTCTTGTCTTCGCGCACCTTGGCCAGCGCGATGGCGGTGACCTCGGGGTCGCGGCGGTTCGGGATGAACGCGGCCATCCCGCCCATCGCGTGGGCGCCCCGGCGGTGGCACGTCTTGACCAGCAGCTCTGTGTAGGAGCGCATGAAGGGCGCCGTCATCGTGACCGAGTTGCGCTCAGGCAGGATGAAATCGCGTCCCCGGGACCGGAACTTCTTGATGATGCTGAACAGGTAGTCCCAGCGCCCGGCGTTCAGTCCGGCGCTATGGTCGCGCAGTTCGTAGAGGATCTCCTCCATCTCGAAGGCGGCCGGGATGGTCTCGACCAGGACGGTGGCCCGGATCGTGCCACGGGGAATGCCGAGGAAATCCTGCGCCAGGTTGAAGGCATCGTTCCACAGCCTGGCCTCGTGGTGGCTCTCGATCTTGGGCAGGTAGAAGTACGGCCCAGCGCCCTTGTCGAGCTGGCGCCGCGCGCAGTGGACGAAATACAGCGCGAAGTCGAAGAGGCTGCCCGACACCCGCTTGCCGTCCACCAGCAGGTGCTTCTCGTCCAGATGCCAGCCGCGCGGCCGGACCAGGATGGTCGCGAGCTCCTGGTCGGGCATCAGCCGGTAGGACTTACCCTCCTCGCTCGTGAAGTCGATGGTGCGGTCGAGGGCGTCCTTCAGGTTGAGCTGGCCGATGATCATGTTCTCCCACAGCGGCGTGTTCGCGTCCTCGAAGTCGGCGAGCCACACGTTCGCACCGGAGTTGAGCGCGTTAATGGTCATCTTCCGCTCGGTGGGGCCGGTGATCTCGACGCGGCGGTCCACCAGGCCGGGCGCGGGCGAAGCTACCCGCCAGGCCGGGTCATCCCTGATCTGGCGGGTCCCGGGAAGGAAGTCAAGGGTCCCGCCCGCCGAGATCTCCACCTGCCGGGTCTCCCGCGCCGCGAGCATTTCCGCCCGCCGGGGACCGAGCTCCCGCTGGAGCGACGCGATGAGGCGCAGTGCGTCCGGCGTGAGGATTTCGTCGTACCGGTCTCCGGGTGGGCCGATGATCTCAACACCCTCGCCAGCCGCCATGGCGCGCTCCTTCCGCTGGTGACCACACCCCGGATGCACGTTGCGGATCGTGGGACTGACGCTAACCCGCTGCCAGGAGCCGGGTCAAAGGTGACCGGCCCCGACCGTGCCTTCGGCACCGGTGGGCTGGTACGCCACCGGCCGCTATCCCGGCGGGCCACTGGTCGCTATCCCGGCTGGCCACCGGTCGCATCCGGCCGGAGCCCGGGCACAACCACGCGCTCCCGGCTGTTATTGAAGTGAACGAAATCGCCGGGCATGGCAGCATTGACGGACCAGCGCCCGGCCACGGCAGTGCCCGGCGCCCGTGACGCCGACAGTGAACTGCTCCGATACCGACCCAAGGCAGCGATGACTTTCCCCGAGGACCACATCGGCGAACTCGACCTGGCCGACCGGCACGCCCTGCGCAGAGTCGCGGGCCTGTCCACCGAACTCACCGATATCACCGAGGTCGAATACCGCGCGCTGCGGCTGGAGCGCGTGGTACTCATCGGTGTATGGACCGAGGGCACGCTGGCGGGCGCGGAGAACTCGCTGCGTGAGCTCTCCCGGCTCGCCGAGACCGCCGGGTCGGTGGTGCTAGACGGCCTGGTGCAACGGCGCGGGCGGCCCGATTCCGCGACCTACATCGGCGCCGGCAAGGCGGCCGAGCTGGCGGCCCTGGTGGCGGCGACCGGCGCCGACACGGTCATCTGCGACGGCGAGCTCACCCCGGGCCAGCTGCGCAACCTGGAGGGCGTGGTGCGGGTGAAGGTCATCGACCGCACCGCCCTCATCCTGGACATCTTCGCGCAGCACGCCCGCAGCAAGGAGGGCAAGGCGCAGGTGGAGCTGGCGCAGCTGGCGTACCTGTTGCCGCGGCTGCGCGGCTGGGGCGAGTCGATGTCCCGGCAGGCGGGCGGCCGGGTGGCCGGCGGCGGTGGCATCGGCACCCGCGGGCCCGGCGAAACCAAGATCGAGACCGACCGGCGCCGGATCCGGGCGCGCACCGCCAAGCTCCGCCGCCAGATCGCGGAGATGTCGGTGGGCCGCGAGGTACAGCGGGGGCGGAGGCGCCGCCGCGAAGTTCCAGCGGTGGCCATCGCGGGTTACACCAACGCCGGGAAGTCGAGCCTGCTCAACCGGCTGACCGGCGCTGGTGTCCTGGTCGATGACTCGCTGTTCGCCACGCTGGACCCGTCCGTGCGCCGGGCCCGGGCGCCGTCCGGCCGCTGGTTCACCCTGACCGACACCGTGGGTTTCGTCCGACGGCTGCCGCATCAGCTGGTCGACGCGTTCCGCTCCACGCTGGAGGAGGTCGCCCAGGCCGACCTCGTCCTGCACGTGGTGGACGGCAGTGATGCGGACCCGCAGGCGCAGATGTCGGCCGTCCGCGAAGTGCTCGCCGAGATCGGCGCTGCGGACGTGCCGGAGATCGTCGTCATCAACAAGGCCGACACCGCCGACCCCGTCGAGGTCAAGGGGCTGCAGGCGAAGGAGCGGGAGTGCGTGGTGGTTTCCGCCCTGACCGGCTCGGGGATCGACGACCTCCTTGCCGCCGTGGACGCCAGGCTGCCACGGCGCGACCGCGAGGTCCGTGTGGTCGTGCCCTACGGCCGGGGTGACCTGGTGGCGCGGGCACACCAGGAGGGAGAGGTGCTCGCCGTCCGGCACGCGGCGGAAGGCACCGAGCTTACCGCGCGGGTCCCGGCGGGCCTCGCGGCCGAGCTGACCGGTGTGGCCGGTGCCCCGGTGGCGGCCGGAAGACGTGCAATCGATTAGCGGCCGGGGAAATCGGCCCGTGATCTTCGCATACAGCCTGTACAAGCACTCACCCGTGCAATACCGTAACTGAACCGATACGTTGGTTGCCGCATCGTCGCAGTGCCCCGCTGTTCATGATCGCGATGAGCATCTTCGGGTCCTCCGGCGATGCTCGATGACAAGGCACGGGCCAGGCAGGTGACCGCTCATGACGCAGGATTTCCCTAGCCAGGGAGCTCCTGCGCGGGGGAGGGCTCATCGGTGACTATCCGCCTGCTGACGAACATCGGGCGCCTGTGGACGGGGTCCGAGGTGTGGAACAACGCCGCCATCCTGACCCAGGACGACCGGATTGCGTGGGTAGGGCCCGCGGCTGAGCTGCCCCAGAGCCTGCCCGGGGTCGTGGACGACATCGTCGACGTCGATCACGTGGAGAACCTCAACGGCGGGCTGGTCACGCCGGGCCTGATCGACGCGCATACCCACCCCGTCTACGCCGGGAACCGCTGGGCCGAGATGGCCATGAGGTCGGGCGGGTCCTCCCCGCGCGAGATCGCCGCCGCCGGCGGGGGGATGGCCTCGACGGTGACGGTCACCCGCGGGACCGACCCCTGGACCCTGTGCAACGGCGTGCGGGAACGGCTGGCGACGTGGCTCCTGGGCGGGACCACCACGATCGAGGCCAAGACTGGCTACCACCTCACCCGGGACGGCGAGCTCGCGGACGTCCGCCTGCTGCGGTCGCTGGAAGACGAGCCCGGCATGCCCCGGGTGCATGTGACGTTCCTCGCGGCGCACGCGGTGCCGCCCGAGTACTTCGGCCGCCGCCATGACTATGTCGACGCCGTCGGCTCGTGGTGCGCAGACGCCGCCGCGGCGGGGGCCGACAGCGTGGACGTCTACTGCGAGGAGGGGCGGTTCACCGAGCGGGAGGCGCGCTGGGTGCTCGGCGCGGGCCGCGCGTCCGGGCTCCTTCCCCGGCTGCATGCGCCCGGCCGGTCGCGCTCCAGCGCGGCGGTGCTCGCCGCCGAGATGGGCTGCGCCTCGGCCGACCTCCTGCATGACGCCTGCGAGGAGGACGTTTTCGCACTGGCCACCGCCGGCGTGGCGGCCGTCCTGTGCCCCGGCACGGCCTTGCAGGTTGGCAAGATGCCGCCGGCCCGGCCGCTGCTCGACAAGGGGGTCGCGGTCGCGCTCGGCTCCGACCACGCGCCGGGCAGGAACGGCATCACGTCCATGCCGCTGGTGATCTCGCTCGCCATCACCCACTTCGGGATGAGCGTGAGCGAGGCGCTGCGGGCGGCCACGCTGGGCGGCGCCCAGGCGCTGCGTGCTCCCGACCGGGGCGCGATGGTGCGCGGGAGGTACGCCGACATCGTGGCCTGGGACGCCGACCACGAGGGCGCCTTCGCCTGGTCGTACGGCCTCAAGCCGCTCCGGGTCTGGCGGGGCGGCGAGCCGGTCCTGAACTGAGGCGCCGCCGGGCAGTCCCGGCGCAGCCGCCTCCGGTTCCCGCCCTGGGCGGTCAGCACGGTATTTCCCGGGCATCAACAGCCTCTCGTCATGATGCCGGGCGCCGCCATTCCGCCGCCGTGCGCCGCCCTCTCCGCCGCCTTGCGGACGCCGTGCGCCGCCCTCTCCTCCGTCGTGGCATGCTTCAGGCATGGCTTCCCGGGTCGCGGCAAGCGGAACCGCCACCGGCGGCGTGGCGGTCGCCGTCGTGGTGGGCGAGGAGGAACTCCTGGTCGAGCGGGCCGTCGCCAGGCTCGTCGCGGCGGCGTCCGCGGCCGGGCACGCCGGTGCCGCGGGCGGCGCACACCCGGCGGGGGACGGCGTCCACGAGGTGGCTGGTGGCGCGCTCAGCCCCGGCGAGCTCACCTCGCTCACCGCCCCGTCCCTGTTCGGCGGCGGCAGCCTGGTGGTGATCCGCGACGCGCACCATGCGAGCAAGGATGTGACCGAGGAACTGGCCCGGCTGGCTGCCGACCCGCCGCCGGACGTCCGGCTGGTGGTCACCCACGCGGGCGGGGCGAAGGGCAAGGCGCTGCTGGCCAGCCTCGCCGGGAGCGGGGCCCGGGTGATCGAGTGCCCCAAGATCACCAGAGTGGCCGACCGGATGGACTTCGTGCGGGGGGAGTTCCGCGCGGCCGGGCGCGCCGTCGACGACGGCGGCGTGCGCGCCCTGATCGATGCGCTAGGCTCCGACCTGCGGGAGATCGCTTCCGCCTGCGCCCAGCTGGCGGCCGACACCACGGGTGTGATCGACCAGTCCGTGGTCGCCAGGTACTACCGCGGGCGGGCGGAGGCGAGCGGGTTCTCAGTGGCGGACCGGGCGGTGGAGGGGCGCCTCGCCGATGCGCTCGAACTGCTCCGCTGGGCGCTCGCGGTGGGGGTGGCGCCGGTGCTGATCAGCAGCGGGCTCGCGCAGGGGGTCCGCCTGCTCGGCCGGGTCAGCGGTGCGCCGAAGGGCCAGGGAAGTGCCGAGCTCGCCGCCGAGGTCGGCGCTCCGCCGTGGAAGATCGACCGGGTGCGGCAGCAGTTGCGCGGGTGGGAACCGGACGGCATCGCGCGGGCCCTCAGTGCCGTCGCAGAGGCCGACGCGCAGGTCAAGGGGGAGGGAACGAGCCCCGGTTATGCGCTGGAGGTGGCGATCAGGACCATCGTGAGCTGCCGGTCTGGGGTGTCGGCGCGGGGTGGCCGCTGAGGGGCGCGGGTAGGCGCAGGGCTGACCTGCGCTTCGCCCGCCTTCGGGCGGGCTCTTATACGCGCTGGGCATCCCTCCAACTACCCGCGCTGACTGGTAGCTGCCATTGGTGCCGGTCAGCCCACGCTGGGGGGTGGAGTGAGTGGGGATCAGGATTGGGAGAGTTCGGCGGCGCGCTTGGCGATGGCCGACTTGCGGTTCGCCGCCTGCTTCTTGTGGATCACGCCCTTGCTGGCGGCCTTGTCCAGGCTGCGGCAGGCGTCGCGCATGGCTGCGACGGCCGCGTCCGTTTCACCGGCGTCGGCTGCCTCGCGAAACCTGCGCACGCTGGACTTCAGCGATGACTTGACGGCCTTGTTGCGCTGCCTGGCCTTTTCGTTCTGCTTGTTGCGCTTGATCTGGGACTTGATGTTAGCCACGCGGAAGCCTCGCTTGCGGTACTGATCTGGCGGGTCGGCGGACGCATTCCGCTCGCAGGCGGCCGCGCACCACAACCGGGCGGCGCGCATTCAACCCGACGAAGCAGGATAGCTCATCGCGGGGCCAGGGCTCAAACCGGCGGCAAAGGCGCCCTGAGCGCCAGGACCGGGCGGCGGCGCCCAGCCGTCGCAGCGGCTCCGGGCGCGCGCCCAGCCGGCGGCCGCGGCCACCCGGGGTCCGGCGACCCCGGGCGGTGCGGGCACCCCGGGCGGCATGCGACCATGGACGGCGACGGCAGCCGCGATCGGCGTGCGCCCTGGCGCGGCGCCGCCCGGCAGACGCACCGGGTGCGACCGCACCGGCGGCGGCCGCCTGCCGTGACCGAGACCCTACTCGACCCTGGCGGATTCCTGTGTCACCACGGCCCGAGCAGCCCTCCGGGGACGGCGGACCGACCGCGTCCTCCGGTCCGGTGCCAGCGCACGGGCATACCCCCATGGACATCATCAGGAACTTCTGCGTCATCGCGCACATCGACCACGGCAAGTCCACCCTGGCGGACCGGATGCTCCAGCTCACCGGCGTGGTGGGCGAGCGGCAGATGAGGGCGCAGTACCTGGACCGGATGGACATCGAGCGCGAGCGCGGCATCACGATCAAGAGCCAGGCCGTGCGGCTGCCCTGGACCGGCGCCGACGGCGGCCGGTATGTGCTCAACCTGATCGACACCCCGGGACACGTGGACTTCTCCTACGAGGTCTCGCGGTCCCTGGCCGCCTGCGAAGGCGCCGTCCTGCTGGTCGACGCGGCGCAGGGGATCGAGGCGCAGACGCTCGCCAACCTGTACCTGGCGCTCGCGGCCGACCTCCACCTGATCCCGGTGCTGAACAAGATCGACCTGCCCGCCGCCCAGCCGGCCAAGTACGCGGAAGAACTGGCCGGCATCATCGGCTGCGACCCCGGCGACGTGATGCAGGTATCGGCCAAAACCGGCGAGGGGGTGGCGGACCTGCTCAACGCGATCGTCGAGCAGGTCCCGCCGCCCAGCGGCGACGCGGCCGCCCCCGCCCGCGCGCTCATCTTCGACTCCGTATACGACACCTACCGGGGCGTGGTCACCTACGTCCGGGTGATGGACGGCCGGCTGAACCGGCGGGAGAAGAGCCTGATGATGTCGACCGGGGCCACGCACGACACGCTGGAAGTCGGCGTCATCTCCCCGGAGCCCATCCCCACCGACGGCCTGGGCGCGGGCGAGGTCGGCTACCTGATAACCGGCGTGAAGGACGTGCGCCAGGCCCGGGTCGGCGACACGGTGACCAGCGCCGCACGCCCGGCCGCGGCGCCGCTCGCCGGATACGACCACCCGCGCCCGATGGTGTTCTCCGGCCTGTACCCGGTGGAGGGCGATGACTACCCTCAGCTGCGGGACGCGCTCGACAAGCTGAGGCTGAACGACGCCGCGCTCGTCTACGAGCCGGAGACGTCCACCGCGCTCGGCTTCGGGTTCCGCTGCGGGTTCCTCGGCCTGCTCCATATGGAGATCGTCCGGGAGCGACTGGAGCGCGAGTTCGACCTCACGCTGATCTCGACCGCCCCGAACGTGGTCTACCGCGTGGTCCGCGAGTCCGGCGAAGAACTGACGGTCACCAACCCGAGTGAGTTCCCGGAGGGAAAGATCGCCCAGATCTTCGAACCGGTGGTCCGCGCCACCGTGCTCGCCCCCGCGGAGTACATCGGCACGATCATGGAGCTGTGCCAGCGCAGGCGCGGCTCGCTGCTCGGCATGGACTACCTGTCCGCCGACCGGGTGGAGATCCGTTACACCCTGCCGCTCGCCGAGATCATCTTCGACTTCTTCGACCAGCTCAAATCGCGTACCCGGGGCTACGCCTCGCTGGACTACGAGCCCGCCGGCGAGCAGGAAGCCAACCTGGTGAAGGTCGACATCTTGCTGCAGGGCGAGCCGGTGGACGCGTTCAGCCAGATCGTGCACGCGGACGAGGCGCGCGAGTATGGCATAGCAATGACGTCCAAGCTGCGGGAACTGATCCCGCGCCAGCAGTTCGAGGTGCCGATCCAGGCCGCGATCGGGTCGCGGATCATCGCCAGGGAGAACATCCGGGCGCTGCGCAAGGACGTGCTCGCCAAGTGCTACGGCGGCGACATCACCCGCAAGCGCAAGCTGCTGGAGCGGCAGAAGGAAGGCAAGCGCCGGATGAAGACCATCGGGCGGGTGGAAGTACCCCAGGAGGCTTTCATCGCCGCCCTGTCGACCCAGCCGGACAGGCGCTAGCCAGCCCGGCTGGCGACCGGACGGATGCCCGGCTAGCCGCCGGTGCCCGACGTGGCCGCGACGACCAGGACGATGCCGACGATGGCCAGGAGCGCGAAACCAACGCCGATCCAGCCCAGGATGAGCCCGGCCAGCGCAAGCCCCGCGCCCTGTTCCCCCGTACGGCGGATCTGGTGGCGGGCGACGTGGCCGAGCACGACCGCCGGGATCGTGGCCAGCGGCCACAGCATCACCTGCGCCACGCCGCAGACGAGGCTGGCGATGGCCAGGGCGTTGTTTCCCTGTGGTGCCACCGGCACCGGAGGCGGTGGAGGGCCGGCTCCGGGCAGATCGATAACGACCGAGTCGAGCTCGGCGAACGTGGTCGCGGTCATCGCCCGCTCCACCCGGGCGTCGTGCTCGTCCTTGGTCAGCCGTCCCTCGGTGTACGCCCTGGTGATCACCTCCACCGCGCGATCGCGGTCCGCCGTGGACGCGCGCATCTGAGCTCGCGGCATGCCTGCTCCGAATCCGGGTCCAACCGTCATCGCCGCCTCCCGCCGGATGAGTGCTCTCAGGATAATCCGCGCGGGTGGCCACATCATCCGGCGCGGTGGCGCATCCGGGGCGCCGGGCAGGAAACGGGTTCGCCGGCCGGCCGGAAAACGGGTTCGCCCGTCGGCCGGGAAACGGGTTCGCCTGCCGGCCGGCCGGCCGGATACCGTGCCAGATGTGGCGATAGCACGGGTGGTCTCAGTCAACACCGGGCGCGGGCGGGATGAGGAGTGGGCCGGTCGGCTCAAGCGCACCGCGATCGACAAGCGGCCGGTCGCGGGGCCGGTCGCGGTCGGCCGGCTCGGCCTGGCCGGTGATGAGCAGGTGGACAAGCCGGACCACGGCGGCTACGAGCAGGCCCTTTACGCCTACGCCCGGGAGGACCTGGACTGGTGGGTGGAAAGGCTGGGCCGGGAACTGGCCAGCGGGACGTTCGGCGAGAACATCACCACCAGCGGGCTCGAGGTCACCGGCGGCCTGATCGGGGAGGTGTGGCGGCTTGGCTCGGCCGTGGTCCAGGTCACCTCGCCCCGGATTCCGTGTGCCGTGTTCGCCGGGTGGATGGACGAGCGCCAGTGGGTGAAGCGGTTCGCCGACGCCGGGCGGGTCGGTGCTTACCTGCGCGTACTTGAGGAGGGGCAGGTCAGCGCCGGAGACCCGGTGGAGAAACTGGCGCGCCCCGCCACCCGGCTGACGATCGCCGAGTCGGTCCGCGCCTACTACGGCGACGTGGACCTGATGCGCCGGCTGCTGACCGTCGAGGGCCGCAGCAGCAAGTGGGACGAGATCGCGCTGTCGGTGCTCGGCCGGCCGGGCGCGATCGCCGAGGACGCCGGGGCGGCGGCAGGCGCGGGCCCGGCCGGGACGGGCGTTCCCGGTGGGCCAGGCCGCTGAGCCGGTGCGCTGACGTGCCAGGCGCGCTCCCGCCAGGCGAGCCGGCTCCCGCCGACGGCGCACTGCCGGTGGGTGCGGTGCAGCACCTGGGCAGACGGCCGTTCGGCATCTATGTACACGTGCCCTTCTGCCAGACCCGCTGCGGCTACTGCGACTTCAACACCTACACGGCCGCCGAACTCGGCCCAGGGGCAAGCCGGGACTCCTATGCCGGCCTGGCGGTCGCCGAGGTCCGGCTGGCCCGGCGGGTGCTCGGCGCCGCCGAACTGCCGGTGACAAGCGTGTTTTTCGGCGGGGGCACGCCCACGCTGCTGCCGCCACCCGCGCTGGCCGGGATCCTGCGCGCCATCGACGGTGAGTTCGGGCTCGCCGGAGACGCCGAGGTGACAGTGGAAGCCAACCCGGAGACCGTGGACGAGCGGGTGCTCGCCGGGCTGCGGGCCGGCGGCATGACGCGCATCTCGCTGGGCATGCAGAGCGCCGTTCCGCACGTGCTGGCGGTGCTTGACCGCGTGCACGAGCCGGGTCGGCCGGCCCGGTGCGCACTGTGGGCGCGCGAGGCCGGGTTCTGCCATGTCAGCCTGGACCTGATCTACGGCACCCCCGGCGAGAGCGACGCCGACTGGCGGGAGTCGCTGGCGGCGGCCCTGGCGGCCGGCCCTGACCACATCTCTGCCTACGCGCTGATCGTGGAGGAGGGCACCGCCCTGGCGGCGCGGATCGGCCGGGGGGAGGTGCCAGCGCCAGACGACGATGCGATGGCCGACCGCTACGTGATCGCCGACGAGGTGCTCGGCGCCCACGGCATGGCCTGGTATGAGATCTCCAACTGGGCGGGCTGCGACGCGGCCCGGTGCCGGCATAACCTGCTCTACTGGACCGGCGGGGACTGGTGGGGGATCGGCCCAGGTGCGCACAGCCACATCGGCGGCACCCGGTGGTGGAACGTCAAGCACCCCGCCGCCTACGCCGCGCGCATCGCCGCCGGGCGCAGCCCCGCCCAGGCCCGCGAGCTCCTGACCGACCGGGAACGGCACCTGGAGCGGATCCTGCTGACGACGCGGCTCGCCAGTGGCTGCGCCCTGGCCGAACTGGGACCGGCCGGCCTGGTGGCGGCGGCCGACGCGGTCGCGGGCGGGCTGGCGGCCGAGGCCGCCCATGCGTCGGGCCGGGTCGTCCTCACGCGCCGGGGCCGGCTGCTGGCCGACGCCGTTGTCCGTGATCTGACGGCGTAGTGCGGATTCCGATCCGTCAGACGTCGGCGGCGGGATCGCCGGTTCCAGGCGCGGTGACGAAGTCGATCAGTTCCTCGACCCGGCCCAGCAGCGCCGGCTCCAGGTCGGCATAGCTGTTCGCGGCGCCGAGAATCCTCCGCCATCCGGCGGCGGTGTCGCCGTCCCAGCCCAGGGCCCGCAGCACCCCCTCCTTCCAGGGCGTTCCGCGCGGGACGGCGGGCCAGGCGGCGATGCCGAGGCTGGCTGGCTTGACCGCCTGCCAGATATCGACGAACGGGTGGCCCACCACCAGTACGTGTGGCGAGCTGACCTGGGCCGCGATCCGGCTTTCCTTGCTGCCGCTGACCAGGTGATCGACGAGAACCCCCAGCCTGCGCGCCGGCCCGGGCGCGAAGCCGGCCGCGATCGGGGGCAGATGATCGATGCCCGCCAGATACTCGACCACCACCCCCAGCTCGCGCAGGTCGTCCCCCCAAATCTTTTCGACCAGCTCGGCATCGTGGCGGCCTTCGACGTAGATCCGGCTCGCCCTGGCCACCCGGGCCCGGTACCCCGCCGCCGTGCCTGGCCTGGACGCCGCGAGCGATCCTGACGCCGTCCGGCCCGTCCCACCCATACCGGCTGCCCGGCCCTGCCCGGGCCTGACCAGCGTGACCATCCTGCCTTCCAGCAGAAACCCGCCCAGCGTGAGCGGGAACACCCGCCGCTTGCCCAGGCGGTCCTCCAGCGTCACGACGTGCTTCTCGCAGTCCACCACGGCACCGCAGAAGCCTCCGCCGGCCTCCTCGACCACCAGCCCGCGTTCGGCTGGCACCTGCGGGAACTCGGCGTGCGGGCGCCGTCCCGCGCCCGCGGCGAGCACGTCAGGGCCGTAGTCCCGCCTCATGCCACCCCCACCGTCGGCCGGCCGGCGCGGCGCCCGGTCGGCCCGGATCGGGCGGTCTTCGCCCGTGCCGAATCGCCTCGTACGAACCTACCGGATCACCAGCATCCCGCCGCGACACCCGTCGATCCACCGACGTGTCGCCTCATCGATCCCGTGCCGTGCCACCCATCGATCCGGTGCCGTGCCAGCTCACCGATCCCATTCCGTGCCAGCCGGCCTGCATTATGGCTCGCGGCCCAGCTCACCGCGGGTTGCCACGGCGGCTGTGTCGGTGGAACGGTGCCAGGATGCCGAGTCCGCCATAGACTTGGCACTCGGGATGATGGAGTGCTAGAGAGGGAGCCGTGCTCGACGACAGGAAGCTCGCCGTGCTGCGCGCCATCGTGCAGGACTACGTGTCCACCATGGAACCGGTGGGCTCGAAGTCGCTGGTCGACCGGCATCACCTGGACGTGTCGCCCGCAACCATCCGGAACGACATGGCCGTGCTGGAGGAGCAGGGCTACATCGCGCAGCCACACACGAGTGCGGGCCGGATCCCCACGGACAAGGGGTACCGGCTGTTCGTCGACCGGCTGTCGGGGGTCAAGCCGCTGTCGGCCGCCGAGCGGCGGGCGATCGAGACGTTCCTGGCCGGCGCCTATGACCTGGACGACGTGGTCATGCGCACCGTGCGCCTGCTGGCGCAGCTGACCCGGCAGGTCGCGGTGGTCCAGTATCCCTCGCTCACCAGGTCATCGGTCCGGCATGTGGAACTGGTGCCATTGGCGGCCAAACGGCTGCTGCTGGTGCTGATCACCGACACCGGGCGGGTGCAGCAGCGCGTGGTGGAGCTTCCCGCGCCGATCGAAGAGGACGCCGTCACCCAGCTGCGGGCTGTGTTGAACGCCTGCCTCGATGGGCGGATACTGACCGATGTCGCGTCGGTGGTCGCCGACCTTCCAGAGCGGGTCCAGCCCAGCGATCGGCCGAACGCCGCCGCCGTCTTCTCGGTGATCCTGGAAAGCCTGGTCGAGCGGAACGAAGAGAAGATCGTGGTCGGCGGGGCGTCGAACCTGACCCCTGCCGACTTCTCCCAGGGCCTGCACGAGGTTCTCGAATCCCTCGAAGAGCAGGTGGTGCTCATGCGGCTGCTGGGTGAGTCGGTGGACCAGTCGGCGGTGATCGTCCGGATCGGGGCCGAGAACCCGGTGGCCGGGCTGCGCGGCACGTCCCTGGTGGCGGCCGGCTACGGGACAGGCGACCAGGCTGTGGCCCGGCTCGGGGTGCTCGGGCCGACCCGGATGGACTATCCAACGGCGATGGGAGCGGTGCGCGCGGTGGCACGGTACGTCGGCCAGATCCTGGCGGGGACCTAGCGTGAACGACTACTACGGGATCCTCGGGATCCGCCGCGACGCGGGCCCCGACGAGATCAAGAAGGCCTACCGCCGGCTCGCCAGGGAGCTACACCCGGACGTCAACCCCGACCCGCAGACCCAGGAGCGGTTCAAGGAGATCACGCAGGCCTACGAGGTGCTCTCCGACCCGGAGAAGCGGCAGATGTACGACCTCGGGGCGGACCCGTTCGCCCGGCCCGGGGCCGCCGGTCCGGCTGGGTTCGGGGCGGGTTTCCCGTTCAGCGACATCATGGACGCGTTCTTCGGCACCGGCGCGGGGCCACGAGGGCCGCGCAGCCGTGCCCGCCGGGGCCGCAACGCCACCATCCGGGTGGATCTCGACCTCGCCGAGTGCGCGTTCGGGGCGACCAGGGAACTGGTGGTGGACACGGCCGTGGTGTGCCCCACCTGCTCGGGCGAGGGCACCGCGCCCGGCACGCACCCCGAGACCTGCGACGTGTGTGCCGGACGCGGCGAGGTGAGCCAGGTCGCCAGGTCCTTCCTCGGCCAGGTCATGACCTCCCGGCCGTGCCCTGCCTGCGGCGGCTACGGCACGATCATCCGGCGGCCGTGCCCCGAATGCGACGCGGACGGCCGGGTGCGCACGCGCCGCACCATCAAGGTCAGGATCCCGGCGGGCGTCGAGGATGGCACCCACATCCAGCTCGCGGGCGAGGGGGAGGTCGGCCCCGGGGGCGGGCCGCCCGGCGACCTGTTCCTCGAGATCGTCCAGCGGGCGCACCCGATCTTCGAGCGCCAGGGCGATGATCTCCACTGCACGGTCACGATCCCGATGGTGTCCGCTGCCCTCGGCGCGACATTGTCGGTGGAGACGCTGGACGGCGCCAGGGACCTGGACATTCGGCCGGGCACGCAGTCAGGCCAGGTCATCCCGCTCTATGGCCTGGGAGTGCGGCACCTGAACGATTCCGGGCGTGGCGACCTGGTCATCCACGTCACGGTAGAGACGCCGGCCAAGCTCGACGAGGAGCAGGAAGCGCTGCTCAAGCAGCTGGCGCAGCTGCGCGGTGAGGAGGCCCCGCCGGGCAGGTTCGCGCCCGGCCAGCAGGGGTTCTTCTCCAGGCTGCGGGACGCGTTCAACGGCCGCTGACCGGGCAGCCGCACGGGGCTGTCAGCCAGCGGGCCCGGAGGCACCGGGCCGAAGCGCACCCGGCCTGGACACGGCGCGCCAGGACGCAACGGGCCACGGCGCGCGGGGCCCGGACGCGCGGCCGCCGGTCTTCCTGGCCACCGCCAGCGCCGTGGCCGGCGATGTGATCGTCCTGGCCGGCCCGGAGGGGCGCCATGGTGCCACGGTCCGCCGGCTGGCCCCCGGAGAGCGGGCAAATGTGACCGACGGGGCGGGTCAGGTGGCCGAGTGCGTCGTCACGCAGGCCGACGCCGGCGTGCTGCAGCTCGCCGTCCGGTCGCGCCGGGTCGAGCCGCCTTCCGATCCCGCGCTGGTGGTGGTCCAGGCGCTTCCCAAGGGGGACCGGGGCCAGCTTGCGGTGGATCTGATGACCGAGGCGGGAGTGGATGTGATCGTGCCCTGGGCGGCGCAGCGCTGTGTCACCCAGTGGCACGGCCAGCGGGGGGAGCGGGCGCTCGCCCGCTGGCGGGCGACCGCACGTGAGGCCGCTAAGCAGGCCCGCCGGGCCAGGTTCCCGGAGGTGGCCGGGCTCGCGTCGACGGATGAGGTCGTTCGCGCCGTGCAGCCGGCGGCCCTGGCCGTGCTGCTCGATCCCGGTGCCGGGACCGCGCTGAGCACGCTGCCACTGCCATCGTCGGGCGACCTGCTGGTGATCGTCGGCCCGGAGGGCGGGCTGACCCCGGCCGAAACGGCGGCGCTGGCCGGGGCCGGTGTGGTCGGTGCCCATCTGGGCCCTACCGTGTTGCGGACCTCCACCGCTGGCGTGGTCGCCGCGTCCGTCATCCTCAGCCGGGCCGGCCGCTGGCGCCAGGCGTGACACTGGCGCCAGGCGCCGCGCAGACGTCAGGCATCGCGCAGGCGTCAGGCGTCATGCTGGCCGAGGGCCCACAGCGGCGGTGCGCGGCCAGGAGAAGCTAACCAGTCGCGGTGCTACTGGCGTGGCTGCTCGAACTCGGCCCCGCGCAGTCGGTGGCGGGCGTGGCTTTCGTCACGACCGTCCGGGTGCTCACCGTGTTCGCCGACACCTCGCTGCTCGCCGCGCTGGTACTCGGCGCCGGAGTGGTGCTGTCGGTCGGGGTTGGGGTCGGCGACGTCGTCGGCGTGGTCGTCGGGGTCGGGGTGATGCTCGGCGTCGGGGTCGGGTTGGCCTGCTGGCCGGGCGTGGGCGAGCAGGTGGGCTTCGCTGAGGGCGTTGTGGACGTGGTCCCGGCACCGGACGGCGCGATGGCCGGGTTCGACTGACCGTTCAGCGTGGGCACCTCGTGGCCGGTCCCGGCGCCGGAGCCGGGACTGGCCGGGACGCTGCTGCCGCCCCGGAACAGCTCGAGCACGATTCTGTCCCGCACCTGGGCGAGGCCGTAGACCCCCGCCACCACGATGACGACGGCGCCGGTCACCGCCAGGACCGGCCGCAGCCAGCCCAGGGTGGAGCCTCCCCCGCTCCGGTGCGCGGCACCGCGGCGCCGTGGCGGCGTGAACAAGCCCGCCAGAACGGCCACCGTCGAGCTGAGCAGGCCGACGAACGCCGCCCGTGTCCCGCCGCGGCCGGCAACAGCGGCCCGCGCGCTGGTCAACCGCAGTTCGAGCCGGATCCCGATCAGCCGGGCCAGGTCCACGCACTCGGTCAGCATCAGTGAGGCCTGCCGCAGCAGCCACGGCGCACGCGTCCGCTGACGGATCCGCTCGAGACCGCCCGCGGCGGGCTCGAGCGAATCCACCTCGGCATGCAGTGCATCCCGAAGCATCAGGTCGAAGTCCCCATTTACTGGCGTCATGCGTATCGCTCCAGGCCGCTTCCGGCCTCCCCGGCCCCTCTCATGTCCCCATCTCCAAGACGGCCCGCATAGCCGCGATGGCCCTGGCCGTATGACTCTTCACCGCGCCTCTGCTGATCCCCATGGCGCCGGCGATCTGTGCTTCCGAAAGATCCAGGTAGTACCTGAGCACGAGCGCTTCTCGCTGCCGCGGCGGCAGCGCGCGCAGCGCGGTGACCACCTCCGAACGCTCGAGCAAGGTCAGCGCGCCCTGCTCGGCGCTGGGCATGTCAGGAGCGGGCTTGGGTGCGTTGCGGTCGACCACCACCCGGTGCCGCAGTACCGAACGTGACCGGTTGACAACTGACTGCCTCAGGTAGGACAGCGCCTTGTCGTTGTCCCGGACCCGGCGCCAGGCGGTGTGCATGGCTATGAACGACTCCTGCACCACCTCCTCCGCGGTGGCAACGTCGCGTACCAGGAGGGCGGCCAGGCGCACCAGCGAGCGATAGTGCGTGCTGTACATCGCGGTAAGCGCCTGATCGGCGTCCCACTCCGTGGCAACCGAACCAGCGGGAACCGCACCAAGCGCAGCATCTGCCACTAGGGTTTCGGTCACGTGAATGGGACGCACGGGTACCGTGTCAGGTTCACCCGCGGTCATGTCAAAATTCGGCGCTGCATCCACGTCGGGAGCCTGACCTCACCAACCCACCCCCAGAACTCATCCAGGCGAGTTGCCTGTGACGTACCCGGTCCGGGCGTCACACCGTTGCGCGCGGGTGGAACCTGTTCACGTGGTCCACGTGCAATTGCGGGGCGTGCGCCGAGGATTCGCAACCATGCCACCATATATGTCGGCGGCCTGTTGCGGGAGTAACAAGCTAAGATCGCCCCCGTGGCGGATTGCCTTTTCTGCAAGATCGTGGCGGGCGAGATCCCGGCTCAGCGCGTGGCCGAGACCGCCCGCACCCTCGCGTTCCGGGACATCAACCCACAGGCACCCACCCACGTGCTGGTCATACCGAAGGACCACTACCGCGACCTGGCCGCCCTCGCCGCGGCCGACGACGGCCTGCTGGACGAGGTGGCGGGCCTGGCGCACAAGGTCGCCGAGGACGAAGGGGTGAGCGAGACCGGGTACCGGGTGGTCTTCAACACCGGGCCACAGGCCGGGCAGACGGTGTTCCACGCCCACGCCCACGTGCTCGGCGGCCGGCCGCTCGCCTGGCCGCCCGGCTAGAGGCGCCGGCAATGGGACGCCGGAAAAGGGGGCGGGTCATCCGCGCCCGGATGGCAAGCCCCACACCGCCAGGCGGGATGCGTCGGCCCGCGAGGCCGGCAGTTCTATTGCCGGAGCCTCCGCACCGCGCGGATAGCATGGGGACCATGCGACCGCGGGCACGCGCCTGCGCCCCTTCGGAGACAAGGAATTGACAGACACGTCCGGCGATCCCCGGAACCGCACCCGCGGTGAATCTCCCGCCGGCCCACCGGCCGCCGAGCCCACCCAGGTCAAGGTCGTCATCCCCGATGATCATTCGATGGTCAGCCTGCTGGGATCCGGTGACGAGCTGCTGCGGGTGATCGAGGACTCGTTCGACGCCGACATCCACGTCCGCGGCAACGAGATCACGATCTCCGGTGCGCCGGCGGAGACGGCCGTGGTCGCTGAGCTGTTCGAGGAGCTCACCGCGCTGCTCGCCGGGGGCGCGGAGCTCACGCCCGGCGCGGTGGAGCGGATCGTGTCCATGCTCCGTCGCAAATCGGGCGTTCGCCCGGCGGATGTGCTGACCCTCGACATCCTGTCCTCCCGCGGCCGGACGATCCGCCCCAAGACGCTCAACCAGAAGCGGTATGTGGACGCGATCGACGAGCACACGATCGTCTTCTGCATTGGGCCGGCCGGGACCGGGAAGACCTACCTCGCGATGGCCAAAGCGGTCAAGGCACTGCAGGCCAAGGAAGTGACCAGGATCATCCTCACCCGGCCCGCGGTGGAGGCCGGGGAGCGCCTCGGTTTCCTGCCCGGCACCCTCTACGAGAAGATCGACCCCTACCTGCGGCCGTTGTACGACGCGCTGCACGACATGCTGGACCCGGAGTCGATCCCGCGGCTGATGGCCGCCGGGACGATCGAGGTCGCGCCGCTGGCCTACATGCGCGGCCGGACGCTCAACGACTCGTTCATCATCCTGGACGAGGCGCAGAACACCTCTGCCGAGCAGATGAAGATGTTCCTCACGCGGCTCGGCTTCGGCTCCAAGATGGTGGTCACCGGTGACATCACCCAGGTGGACCTGCCGGCCGGCCAGGCCGGCGGCCTGCAGCTCGTCCAGGAGATCCTCGACGGCGTGGAAGACATCTACTTCTCCCGGCTGACCAGCCACGACGTGGTGCGGCACCGGCTGGTCAGCGACATCGTGGACGCCTACGCAGCCTATGACGCGCGCACCCGCGCGGCCCCGGGGCGGGCGCAGCGGCTGCCTGGCAACGGGCGCCGCGAGGGCGTGCGTGACCGCGCGCAGCGCGAAGGTGGCCGGGGGACCTCCCGTGGCGTTGGCCCCCGTGCTTAGCGGCCGACGGGCCCGGTGAAAGGCGGCCGGCCGTGAGCATTGAGGTCGCCAACGAGTCGGGGATCGCGGTGGATGAGCCTGCCCTGGCGGCGCTGGCCCGGTACGTGCTCGGCGCCATGCGCATGCACCCACTCGCGGAGCTGTCCGTTCTGCTGGTCGACCCGGGCACCATAGCCGACCTGCACCAGCGCTGGCTCGGTGAGCCCGGGCCGACCGATGTCCTTGCCTTCCCCATGGACGAGCTGAGGCCGCCGCCGCCCGGGAGCGACCGCGCCGACCGCGGCGGCGAGCCGGGCCTGGTCCCTGGGCTGCTCGGTGACGTCGTGCTGTGCCCGGAGGTCGCCACCGAGCAGGCGCGGGCAGCACAGCACCCGGTGGCGGACGAGCTGGAGATGCTGTGCACCCACGGCATCCTGCACCTGCTCGGATATGATCACGCCGACCCGGAAGAGCGTGCCACGATGTTCGGGCTGCAGGACCGGCTCCTGGGTGGCTGGCGTGCCGGGCACGCGGCCGGCCGGGATCCGAAGGCGCAGAACGAATCCGGGTGATGCTGCGATGGCGTGGCTGGTAGCCGCCGCTCTGGTGCTCGCGCTGCTGGCAGGGCTGTGTGTTGCCACCGAAGTCGCCCTGATCCGCGTCTCCCGTGCGGGTGGCAGGGAACTGACCCGTGCCAGGGAAGGCCGTGGGGCCGGGCGGCTCCCGGCTGTGCTCGCCGACGCGCCGGTCTACCTGAGCGTGCTGCTGCTGGTCCAGATCTGCTGTGAGGTCGCCGCGACAGTGCTCGTGACGGCGGCGCTCCTGCACTGGCTGGGTTCCGGCTGGCGGACGTTCCTCATCGCGGTGGCCGTGATGGCGGTTGTGCTGCTCGCGGTCGCCGGGATCGCTCCCCGGATGCTGGGCCGCAAGTACGAGGGGCGGCTCGCGGTCGCGGCCGCCGGCATCCTCTACCCGGTCGTGCGGGTGTTCGGGCCGCTGCCGCGGATGCTGCTCGCGGCCGGCGGCGTGCTCACATCGGGCCGGGGCACCAGGGAAGGCGCGCTCGCCTCCGAGGAGGAACTGCGGGGTCTGGTGGACCTGCTTGAGCAGCGCCGGGTGATCGAGCCGGGCGAGAGCGCGATGATGCAGTCGGTGTTCGAGCTGGGCGAGACCATCGTGCGCGAGGTTATGGTGCCCCGCACCGACATGGTCTTCGTCGAGCGCGGCAAAACCGTCCGGCAGGCGCTCTCGCTGGCCTTGCGCAGCGGTTTCTCACGGATCCCCGTGGTCGGCGAGAACCTGGACGACGTGATCGGCATCGCCTACCTCAAGGATCTGGTGCAGCACATCGAGAACAACCAGGACAGCGAGTCGGTGACAAAGGTCGATACGGTGATGCGGCCGGCCACGTTCGTGCCCGAGAGCAAGCCGGTGGATGCGCTGCTGCGGGAGATGCAGGCGCGCCAGATCCACCTCGCGATCGTCATCGACGAGTACGGCGGGACGGCGGGCCTGGTCACCATCGAGGACATCCTGGAGGAGATCGTCGGCGAGATCACCGACGAGTACGACCAGGAGCAGCCGATCGTGGACTGGCTGGGTCCCGGGCGGGCCCGGGTGACGGCCCGGCTCCCCGTGACCGACCTTGAGGAGCTGTTCGGGGTCAGCATCGATGCCGAGGACGTGGAGACGGTCGGCGGCCTGCTCGCCTACGCGCTCGGCCGGGTGCCGATCGCCGGGTCGGTCGCCACCGTTTCCGGGCTGACGCTGACCGCGGAGAGCCTGGCGGGCCGCCGGAACCGGATCGGAACGGTGACCGTGGAGCGGGAGACGCCGGGCGCCCAGGCCGGCGGACCGGACGGGCAGTCCCGGAACGGCCAGTAGGCCGCCGCCCACCAGCACGGGGCACGTCGCGGGCGGCTCCCGGGTCTGGTGCCCGCATTCCGGTCAAAGCGGACGCCGGAATGACCGGAATGCGTGAAAGGTCTCGGTTAGAATCTGCGCCGTGGGCGGCCCCGGCACGGAAGACGAGAAGATCATCACCCTGGCGCGTTCCGCGCGTGCCCGCGTCGCGGCGGCCGAGGGCGCGGCGGTGCGGGACGAGACGGGCCGGACGTACGCCGCGGCCGCGGTGAACCTGCCGACACTGCGGCTCTCGGCGTTGCGCCTGGCCGTGGCGATGGCGGTGTCCAGCGGGGCCACGGTCCTGGAGGCGGCCGCCCTGGTCAGCGACGCCGACGAACCAGACCCGGGCGACCTGGCGGTGGTGCGGGACGTCGGCCCGGGGGCGGTGGTCTTCCACGTCGGCGCCGACGGCGCCATCCGGGCCACCCTGAGCCCCTGACCCCTCGCCCCGGTTAGCGTGCAGATATGTCGATGGCCGGCCACGACCTGTCGGGCAGCATCCGGGATAACTACCTGGCATTCTCCCGGATGGCGCGGGGGCGCTCACGGCCCTACGAGATCCTGGCGGCCGAGGTGGCCGACGATCCGTCGGTGCAGGCCTTTCTCGCCGCGCTGCCGCCCGCCAAGCGGCAGCCGAACCTGCTCTTCGCCGCCGCGCGATACCTGCTGGGCCGGCCGGCCGACATCGCCTCATTGCGGGAGGTGGTGGCCGACCGGGGGGCGGAGCTGGCGGTGGTCATCCAGGCCAGGCGTACCCAGACGAACGAGCCGGCGCGGTGCGCGAGCCTGCTGCCGGCCCTGATGCTGCTCCCCCAGCCGCTGGCGCTGCTCGAGGTCGGTGCCAGTGCCGGGCTGACGCTGCTGCCCGACCACTACTCCTACGACTACGCCGGGCACCGGATCACCGGGACCGATCCGCAGGCACCGGTGCTGCACTGCAAGCCCAGCGGCCCGGTGCCGCTGCCGGACCGGGTGCCCGCCGTGAGCTGGCGGGCCGGTCTCGATCTCAACCCGCTCGACGTCGCCAGCGACGCGGACATGCGGTGGCTCGACTGCCTGCTGTGGCCCGGCGAACGGGGCCGCAGGCAGCGCCTGATGGGCGCGGTCGCCACCGCCCGGCGTGAGCCGCCGGCCGTGCATCGCGGCGATCTGCTGACCGATCTGCCCGCACTCGCAAGCCGGGCGCCGTCGGGCGTCACGCTCGTGATCTACCACTCCGCGGTGCTCGGCTATCTGAGCGACTCCGAGCGCAGGCGGTTCGCGGAGATCGTCCGCGGCCTGGACGCGGTCTGGCTGGCGAACGACGTGCCACAGGTCCTGAATGTCGCGGCGCCCGCCACCGGCGACTCGTCGTTCCAGATCGTCCAGGACGGCCACACCCTGCTGGCCATCACCGACCCGCACGGCACCTGGCTGCGCTGGCTGCCCTGACCCATCACCCGGACCCCACGGCCCCGATCCGGGCAGATCCGGCGCCGGCGGCGGGCGGGAGGCCGGATGTGCCGCCAGTGCGGGAGAATCGGTGCGTGAGAGTGCCGCAGGGACAGCCGCGAGCGGGTGCGGGGACGGCCGTGGGCCAGCCCGCGCTCCGCGTGGTACCGGAAACGCCGGGGTTCAGGTCGGGTTTCGCCTGCTTCGCCGGGCGGCCGAACGTCGGCAAGTCCACGCTGATGAACGCGCTCGTCGGCGCGAAGGTGGCGATCACCAGCAGCCGCCCGCAGACCACCCGGCGCGCGATCCGGGGGATCGTGCACCGGCCGGACGCCCAGCTGGTGATCATCGATACGCCTGGCCTGCACCGGCCCCGGACGCTGCTGGGGGA
Source organism: Streptosporangiaceae bacterium (assembly GCA_036005525.1). Lineage (GTDB taxonomy): Bacteria > Actinomycetota > Actinomycetes > Streptosporangiales > Streptosporangiaceae > UBA9676. The sequence continues at coordinate 27,656 of DASYQM010000188.1, read as the reverse complement.
GCGGCTGGACAGCCTGGCCCGGTCCACGCTGACCGAGGTCGACGTGATCGGGTTCTGCGTGCCCGCGCCGGACCGGATCGGGCCCGGGGACAGGTACCTGGCCACCGAACTTGGCGGCATCGGCAAGACCCCGGTCGTGGCCATCATCACCAAGACCGACCGGGCCCCGGCCGAGCAGGTGGCCGCGCAGCTGGCCGCGGTGGCCGGCCTCGGCGACTGGGCCGACATCGTGCCGGTCTCCGCCGTGACCGGCTTCCAGCTCGACGTGCTGACCGAGGTGCTCGTGTCCCACCTGCCGCCGGGTGAGCCGCTCTACCCGGAGGGCGAGCTCACCGACGAGCCCGAGCAGGTGCTCGTCGCCGAGCTGATCCGGGAAGCGGCCCTGGAAGGGGTCAGGGACGAGCTGCCCCATTCCATCGCCGTGGTGGTAGATGAGATGGGACCGCGGGCCGGCCGCGATGACCTGGTCGACGTGTACGCACAGCTCTACGTCGAGCGCCCCAGCCAGAAGTCGATCGTCATCGGCGCCAAGGGCGCCCGCCTGAAGGACGTCGGCACCAGGGCGCGGCACCAGATCGAGGCACTGCTCGGCACGAAGGTCTACCTCGACCTGCGGGTCAAGGTGGCCAAGGACTGGCAGCGCGATCCCAGGCAGCTGCGCCGGCTGGGCTTCTACGACTGAGCAGTCCCCGACCCGGCGGTCCCCGGCTGGGCTGCTCCCGGCGGTGCCAGCATGGCGGCCACCGGCAGCTCCCACGACCGCCAGTGGTCGATGACCTGGAAACCGAGTTCAACGTTGATGGCGACCATGTGCTCGTTGGTATTCGCGTTGGATGTGTAGATCCGCTTCACCAGTGGCTCACAGTCGGCCAGCAACTCCAGCATGGCGACCTTGACCAGCAGCCCGAGCCGGTGCCCCCGGTGCGGCCGGGCCACCGCGGTCATCTCCTGGAAGGCCCAGCGTGGCGTGAACGGGTCGACCCCAACCTGGGTCATCCCGGCGAGTTCGCCGGTGCGCTCGGAGCGGGCGGCCACCGTGTAGTAGCGCAGCCCCTGCGCGGCGACCCGCTGCTGCGACTCGCGCACCCGCGCCTCGTCCCAGCGCTGCTCCTCCTGTCCCTCATCGCGCGGCGCGTCCCCCATGACCTGGTTCAGGGCGGCCACTGCCGCGTGATGCTCCTCGGGGATCTGCCCCTCCCAGGACAGCAGCGAGTAGCCCTGCGCCGCCGACTGCGCCCGTGCCCGGAGCAGGGCCAGCCGCCCCGCCGGGATGGTGTCCAGGCGGAGCAGCCGGGACGCCTCGGTGATGCCCGGAGTGCCGCCGAGCGCCCGCCAGAACGCCGCGGCCGGGGCGCCTTCCCTCGCCTCCGCCGCCAGCACCCGGCGGCCCCGCCGGTGCGCCTCCGCCGCCGCGTGCCGGACCAGCTCCGTCCCGATTCCGCGCCGCCGGCATGCCGGGGCGACCAGCGGGTCGAGGTAGGCGATGTGCGTGTTCTCGCGTTCCGGCAGGGTGAGCAGATACCACCCGCGCACCTGGCCCGATCCGTCCCGGACCAGCCAAGCCTCCGGCCGGGCTGCCGTCCACCCCTTCGCCAGCCAGCCCGTGAAGGCGCGCTGCGACATCCCGGGCGTGTTCGGCGCATCGACGGGCAGCCCGGCGAGGTACATCTCGTGACACAGGCGGGTGGCCGCCGCATCGGCGGCGGGATCGAAGCGTTCGGGCTGCACGATTCCAGCTAACGCGCTCCTGGCCGGCCGACGCCAGCGAATTACTGCCTGGCCACGACGGCGGCACGCCGTCTCAGGCGCGTCAGAGCCAGCCTTTGCGCTCGGCGATCTGGACCGCTTCGGCGCGGTTGCGCGCGCCGAGTTTCTGGATCGCCGCGGACAGGTGGTTGCGGACCGTCCCCTGGGACAGGTGCAGCCGCCCGGCCAGGTCGGCGATGGACGCATGCCCGCGCGCGGCAGCCAGCACCTCGGCTTCGCGCGCGGTCAGCGGGCTGGCTCCCTCGGCCAGCGCGGCCGCGGCCAGTGCGGGATCGACCACCCGCTCGCCAGCGTGCACCCGCCGGATCGCCGTCGCCAGCTCCGCCGCCGGGGCGTCCTTCAGCAGGAACCCGCTGGCGCCCGCCGCCATCGCGGCCGCCAGGTAACCGGGCCGGCCGAACGTGGTGACGATCACGATCCTGCCGCGGAAGCCGTCGGCCGTCAGCCTGCGCGCGACCTCGATCCCGTCCGGGCCCGGCATCTCGATGTCCAGCAGCGCCACGTCCGGCTGGTAGCGGCTGGCCATGGCGATCGCCTCGGCCCCGCTGGCGGCCTGGGCAACCACGGTGATGTCGTCTTCGAGTTCGAGCAGGGCGACCAGCGCCTGGCGGACCATGGTCTGGTCCTCCGCGATCATGATGCGCACGCTCACGGGGGCACCTGGCCCGGGGTGGCGGGGGCGGCCGGGACCGCCCGGCCCGCCGGGCCTGCCGCGTGTGATCCTGGCGGATCGCCGTCCGTCGCTGCCAGAGTCCCGTCACGGTCATGGAACTGGGGCGCCGGGAGCGGGACGCTGACCCGCAGCCGGAACCCGCCGCGCTCGCCCGCGCCGGCCCGCAGCGTGCCGCCAAGACGTGCCGCCCGTTCCGCCAGCCCGGCCAGGCCGGCCCCGGCCGGGCCGGGCGGCCCAGCGGCCCCGGTGCTGGACGCCGGCGTCTGGCCCTCGCCGCCGGCGGCACGGGAGCCGGCCGGCGGTCCGGCGCCGTCATCGGTCAGGTCAGCTTCCGCCCGGGCGTCGCTCACCTCGACCCTGATCCCAGCGTGCCGGGCACCGGAGTGCCGCACGATGTTGGTGCTGCCTTCCCGCACCGTCCACGCCAGCAGGGCGTCCACCTCCGGTGGCAGCGCGTACGCACCCGGCGCGTCCACCCGGCAGTCGATCCCCGCCGCGGCCAGCGCCCGGCGGGCGGCGGCGAGTTCGGCCGCCAGGCTCGGCTGCCGGTAGCCGGTCACCGCCTGCCGCACCTCGGCCAGCGAGCGGCGGGCGACCGCCTCGAGCTCGGCGATCTCCCGGGCCGCCCGCCGCGGGTCCGACTCGATCATGCGCCCGGCCAGCTCGCTCTTGAGCGCGATCAGCGACAGGCTGTGGCCGAGCAGGTCGTGCAGGTCGCGTGAGATCCGCAGCCGCTCCTCCGCGACCGCCATCCTGGCCAGCTCGGCCCGGGTCTGGTTCAGCGTGAAGATAAGGACGTTGCGCCGCTCCGCGCTGTAGGCGAAGAGCCCGCCCAGCAGCGGCACCCCGAACGCCGCCAGCATGGCGCCGTAGCCGAGGTTGTACCACACGCTGACCGCCACCCCCACGGCCGCGCACGCCGCCACGCCGATGACCGCCCGCGGCCAGCTGGCCGCGAACCGGCCGGCGGCCGCCGCGGCCACCGCCAGCGCCGTCAGCCAGTTCATCTGCCCCACCACGAACAGGGCCGCGCCGAGCACGACGATCACCCACAGCACGATCACGTCCCGCAGCGGACGGTGGCGGGGCAGGGGGACCCGGACCAGCACCCACCGGTCCACCAGCACGACGAATAGCGCGGTGCCGGGGACCAGAAAGGCCGCATCCCCGCTGAGGCCCTGCTGGCGGAACAGCGCCACCGCCGGCAGGGCCAGGAAGACCGTGACCAGCACCCCGATGACCACGCGCCGGATCCGGAGCATGCCGGACACGCTGCGGTCCAGGTCGTCGGCGGCCAGCGGATCTGTGTCGCCGGGAGTCATACTCCTCATCATGCCTCCAGCGCCGCCGGCGGCAGGAGTCCGCGCCGCTGGCCACCGAGGTCCTCAGGCGGTCGCGGTGGCTTCCTGCCGCCAGCGCAGCATGGCGATCGCGGCCAGCCCCGCGGCCCAGGCCGCCAGCACGATGGCGTCGCTGGCGTGCAGCGCCAAGCCGCCAGCGGAGTCCCAGCCCAGCTGGGCCAGGTGGTAGCTGGGCATTGCCTTGCCGACCATCTGGGCGCCGCCCGGCAGGTTGCTCCACGGGATGAAGATCCCGCCGAGGAACGCCAGCGCGATCAGGGTGATCATCTGCGCGATCTGTGCCGCCTGCCCGTCGAACACCAGCCCGATCACCATGCCCAGCATGCAGAACGGAATGGCGCCCGCGACCAGCACCCCCACCAGCAGGCCCAGCCGGGCGGCGGACAAGTGCACGTGGCCGAGCGCGAACGCCGCGATAAGCAGGACGGCGAGCCCGGGGATGATCATCAGGATGGCCTGTGCCAGCTTCACGCCGAACCAGGCCGGAGTGGAGATCGGCGACACGCGCAGCTGGCGCATCCAGCCGCTCTGCCGTTCCCGGGCCAGCTGGGGACCGGTGGCGAACATGGCCGATCCCATGCCCGAGTACACGGCCATGGACACCAGGACCAGGGTGCCGATTGCGAGGTTCTGCGCGGTGCCCTTCTGTGTGCCGTAGATCAGGTAGAGGGCCAGCGGGAACACGATGAGCATGATCAGGAAGCGTGCGTTGCGCAGGGTGCGGGTGATTTCGAATCGCAGGAACGCGATCATGTCAGCCTTCCTTGACTTGTCACTTGCCGGAGAGAACGGCGCTCGCGCCGGGGTTGCCGGCGCCGGCCCGTGTGGCGGCGCCTGTGTCCTGGCCGGACCCGGTGTCCTCGCCGGTCAGCGCGAGCAGCGCCTCCTCCAGGCCGCCCCCGCCGACCTCCAGGCCGCGGATCGGGCGCCGCAGCGCGTACCACGCGTGGAGGGTGGCGTCCGCGTCCATGGTGCGGATCGCGACCGCGTCGCCCTGGACCGAGACGTCGGCCACCCCCGGCAGTGCGAGCAGCACCGCCGGGTCGGGGCCCGGCGTCTCCGCCCGCAGCGTGCGAACCGAGGTGCTGGCCTTGATCTGTGTGGGCGTGCCGTCGGCGATCATCCGGCCGTGGCTGATCACGATGACCCGGCTGGCGTTGGCGTCCGCCTCGTCCAGGTAGTGGGTGGCGAACAGCACGGTCGTCCCCTCGGCGGCGATGGTGCGCAGCGACTGCCAGAAGTGGCGCCGCGCCTCCACGTCCAGCCCCACCGTGGGCTCGTCGAGGAAGAGCAGGTCCGGGCGGCCCGCCAGCGCCAGGGCGAACCGCACCCGCTGCATCTGGCCGCCGGAGAGCTTGTCCACCGGCCGGCCCGCCAGGTCGGTGAGCCCGGCCAGGGCGAGCAGCTCCGACTGGCTGCGCGCGCTGCCGTACAGCTGGCGGAACAGCGCGACCAGCTCGCCGACCTTCGCCGCCTCCGGAAGGCCTGAGGTCTGCAGCATGCCGCCGATCTTCCCGGCGGCGACCGCGGCGGCCGCCGTGCCGCCAAGCACGCGCACCTCCCCGGAACTCTGCGTGCGCAGGCCGAGCATGATGTCGATGGCGGTGGACTTGCCCGCCCCGTTGGGTCCGAGCAGGGCGATGGTCTCGCCACCGTGGATCTCGAAGGAGACGTTGTCGAGTGCGCGGACGTCGGGGTGGTAGACCTTGACGACGTCCCGGAAGACGACAGCCGCCTCGCTGGCTAGTGACTGATTTGTGGTCATGACCTCAAGCTAGGAGCGCACGCGGGCGGCGGCATGTCACGCGCATCCCCATCCCGGAGTGACGGATGTCATGGCCCCCGGGCCGTGCCAAGCACGGTGAGGTTGCGGACGGTCACGGTGAGCACGGCGGAGTCTGGTAGGGTCAGGAGCGATGTCTCGCGGACTGCTCCTGCTTAGCGGCCGCGGCGGGGCCCCATAACGGCCGGCTCCCTCGCCGCGGCGTCTTGGCGTGACCGCTGGCCGCCCGCCCGATCCGCGAGGGAGCACTTTCTCCGATGCAATCCGAGCATCAGCGCACGCGCCAGCAGTTTGTACGCCAGCAGCCCAGCGGCATGCCCTGCCACCGCTACATCCCGTTCCCGCCCGTGGACCTGCCCGACCGGACCTGGCCCGGCCGGGCCATCACCGCCGCGCCCCGCTGGCTGTCGACCGACCTGCGGGACGGCAACCAGGCGCTGATCGACCCGATGAGCCCGTCCCGCAAGCGCACCATGTTCGACCTGCTGGTGCGCATGGGCTACAAGGAGATCGAGGTCGGCTTCCCATCCGCCAGCCAGGCTGACTTCGACTTCGTCCGGTCCCTGATCACCGGCGGCCACATTCCCGGCGACGTCCAGATCTCGGTACTCACCCAGGCGCGGGACGAGCTGATCGAGCGGACCCTGGAGTCGCTGGCCGGGGCCAGGCGGGCCACGGTGCACATGTACAACGCGACCGCGCCGCTGTTCCGGCGGGTCGTGTTCGGGGTGGACCGGGACGAGTGCAAGGCTATGGCCGTAGAGGGCACCCGCTCGGTGATGAAATACGCGCAGGAGTACCTGCCCGACTGTGACTTCGGGTACGAGTACTCGCCGGAGATCTTCATGGACACCGAGCTCGACTTCGCGGCCGAGATCTGCGAGGCCGTGATGGACACCTGGCAGCCGGGCCCGGGCCGGGAGATCATCATCAACCTGCCCTGCACGGTCGAGCGGTCCACGCCGAACGTCTATGCCGACCAGATCGAGTGGATGAGCCGCAACCTGTCCCGGCGCGAGCACGTCTGCCTGTCGGTACACACCCACAACGATCGTGGCACCGCTGTCGCCGACGCCGAGCTGGCGGTGCTGGCCGGCGCCGACCGCGTGGAGGGCTGCTTGTTCGGGAACGGCGAGCGGACCGGCAACGTGTGCCTGGTGACCCTGGGGATGAACCTGTTCAGCCAGGGCATCGATCCGATGATCGACTTCTCCGACATCGACGAGATCCGGCGCACCGTCGAGTACTGCAACCAGCTTCCGGTGCACCCCCGCCACCCCTACGCGGGTGAGCTGGTCTACACCGCGTTCTCCGGGTCGCACCAGGATGCGATCAAGAAGGGGTTCGAGGCCTACGAGGCCGACGCCGCGGCCGCCGGCGCGGACGTCGCCGAGTTCGCCTGGGCGGTTCCCTACCTGCCGATCGACCCGCGCGACGTGGGCCGCACCTATGAGGCTGTGATCCGGGTCAACTCCCAGTCCGGCAAGGGCGGCGTGGCCTACATCATGAAGGCCGAGCACCACCTGGACCTGCCCCGGCGGCTGCAGATCGAGTTCTCGCGGGTGGTCCAGGCTCGCACCGATGCCGAGGGCGGCGAGGTCACCCCGGCGCAGATGTGGGAGGCGTTCGCGGCCGAGTACCTGGCGGCCGGGCGGATGGTGCTCAAGGCCCATCACGCGTCCTCGGTGGTCGACGCCAAGGACGTGCTGACCGCGGAGGTCGGCGTAGACGGGCAGGTGCGCCAGGTCGAGGGCCTGGGCAACGGGCCGATCTCCGCGTTCTGCGACGCGCTTGGCTCGCTCGGGATCGAGGTGCGGGTGCTCGACTACACCGAGCACGCGCTGTCCGCTGGAAGCGACGCCCAGGCGGCCGCCTACGTCGAATGCGAGGTCGGTGGCCGGACCCTGTGGGGGGTCGGCATCGACACCAACACCGTGACCGCCTCGCTGCGGGCCGTGCTGTCGGCGGTCAACCGGGCCCGGGGAAGGTAGCTCCGCGTGGCTGGTCCCGCGCCCGGCGGCCGGTCCGGTGATCCGCCCGGGCGCGGGCAGCGCCACAGATGATGCCCCGGCGATGAACGTGGCGGGGTGCGCCGGCGTATTACTGTCGTGGCGGCATCGGAGTGTGACGACCGGGCAGATACCTGGATGCACTCCTACCGGGTGCCCCTGGTCGGGTTCGTGCTGCCGCTTGTCAACGGCGATGTCCAGGCCGCGGAGGATGTCGTCCAGGAAACCATGCTGCGGGGCTGGCAGCACGCCTCCGAACGTCTTCGCGTCGAGGCCCATCTGCCCGGCTGCGCGGCATGCCGCGCCGAACTGGCCCGCCTGGCGCCGCTGCCCGGGCTGCTCGCCCGCGTTCCGCCCGACCTTCGCCTGGCCGCGCCCGGCCCGGCCGTTTTTAGCCTAGCCGCGCCCGGGCCAGTGGCCGCCCCGGCACGCGCTCGCCGCAGCCCGCCCGGGGGAGTGCTCGCCCCGGGCCGCCCCCGGCGGTCCCGGCCGCGCTGGGCCGCCCTCCTGACCGCCGTTGCGGCGGCAGTGGCTGGCCTCGCCGGCGGTTACCTGCTCGCCCCCCATGGCGGCAGCCAGCCAGCCGCCCCGGCCATGACGGTGTCGGGCGCCAACCCGGCGGCCCACGTCCGCGCCGTCGCGGCGCTGACCGCGACCTCGTGGGGGACCAGCATCCGGCTGCGGGTCAGCGGGCTGCCGCTCAACGTCCATTGCTGGCTGGTCGTCCGCTCCCGGTCGGGCCAGAGCGAGGTGGCCGGCGTGTGGGACGCCTGGAGCCCGGGCCCGGTTACCGTTTCCGCCAGCGCGGCGTGGCGGCCGTCAGACATTGCCAGCCTTCAGGTGCAGACCGCCACCAGGAGCCTGGTCACGATCGCGGCCGGACGGCCGTAGCGGGGCCGCCAGCCGTTACCGCCGATGGCGCGCGGCGGAGCACCGGCGCGGCAGCGGCTCCATAATCGCCGGGCCTGGGCCGCGGATTTCTGCTGGCGCGTGCCCGCCGGGAGCGTGATCGCCGCGCCCCCGCCGCCTTTCCCGGGCGCGCCACCACCTTTCCCGGGCCGTATCTGAACATGACGGCCATCCGCCGCGTCTCAGCAATCAGGAAACGACACGGCAGAACGAAAGAAGCGGGGCTGAGGTATGACGACCGAATACACCCAGACGGTTCCGGAGCGCACATTCAATGAACCGGCCGCTGCCGGGAGCGGGCTGTGCACACCCCGCGCAGCCCTGGCCGGGCTGGCAGGAGCGGCGGCTGCCACCGTCCTGGTGGCATGCGGGGCCGGCGGCGGAAGTCCGGGTGGCGCCGGAAGTACCGGCGGCAGCCATCTGGCCGGAAACACGGCGGTGGTCACCACCCGTCAGCTGGCGGGACTGGGCACCGTCCTCGTGAGCCCCTCAGGCAAGACCGTCTACTCGCCCGAGCAGGAGGCACACGGCCAGATCCGGTGCACCGGCAGCTGTCTCAGCTTCTGGTTCCCGGTGACGGTCACATCGGGAACCGGCCTGCACGCACCCAGCGGCCTGACCGGGGTGCTCGCCACCATCCACCGCCAGGACGGCGGCCGGACCCAGCTCACGTACAACGGCAGGCCGCTGTACACGTTCAAGCTGGACCAGTCTCCCGGCCAGGCTCGCGGCAGCAACTTCACCGACTCCTTCGGCGGCACCTCCTTCACCTGGCAGGCGGTCACGGCCAGCGGCGCGGCCTCCGGGTCGGGAGGCGGGGCGGCGCCCACCGGCGGGCCGGGATACCAGGGCGGCTCCGGATACTAGCGCCGGGCCGGCCGGGCACGGGAGGAGACCATGAGCCAGTCATGTGCCGGGTGGCGCGGGGACATAGGCGCCTACCTGGTTGGGCCCTCGACGGCGGCGCCCGCGCCCGGTTGATCAGGCATCTCGAGACATGCGCCGGCTGCCGGATGGACTACGACGACCTCGTTCCGGTACGCGGCCTGCTCAGCCAGCTTGCCGGGCCCGGCGGGGCTGCCCGGGTGGTCGAACCCGGGAAGCACGGATACGGGGAACGAGCGCCCGGCGGTCCGCCGCTGCCGGCGTTGCGGCCGCCCCGGCGGCGGCCGGCCCGGCGGCGGGCGGGCCGGAGGTGGATCGCCGGGGCCGCCGTAGCCGTGGCCGGGGCAGCCGTGGCGGTGCTCGCCGCCGTCGGCCTGGGGCGGTCGGCGCCGACGTTCCAGGCCTTTGACCACGCCACAGGCGTGCACGGTGCGGCACGGCTGCACGCGGCGCCCACCGGCGCCGAGATCGAGCTGACCGTGGCCGGGCTGCAGGCGGGCGAGCGCTGCATCGTGGTGGCCGTCTCGGCCCGCGAATCCGACGTCGCGGGCACCTGGAGCGCCACCTATGACGGCATGGCCAGGGTGGCGGGCACGAGCGCGATCCCCGTGGGCAGGCTGACCGCGCTGCGCATCGAGTCGGGAAGCGGCCGCCTGCTGCTGAACATCCCCGTCTGACGCGCCGTGGCCGCCCGGTGCGGCACTCGTGCGCGACAATATACGGGTGGGGCTGTACGTCGACGACGGGATCGTGCTGCGCACCCAGGACCTGGGTGAGGCCGACCGCATCGTCACCATCCTTACCCGGCGTACCGGGCGCGTCCGCGCCGTGGGCAAGGGCGTTCGCCGGACGAAGTCGCGGTTCGGCGCCCGGCTGGAGCCGTTCACCCACGTGGACCTCCAGCTCCACACGGGCCGCTCGCTGGATTACGTCACCCAGGCGGACACGGTGCGGGCCTACGGCGAGCCGCTGTCCGTCGACTACCCCCGTTACACCAGCGGCACGGCGATGCTGGAAACCGCCGAGCGGTTCACCCCGGTCGAGAAGGAGCCCGCGCTGCGCCAGTTCCTGCTCCTGGTCGGTGGGCTGCGGGCGCTCGGAGAGGGGGCGCACGATCCGCGGCTGGTGCTCGACGCGTTCCTGCTCCGCTCGCTCGCGGTCGCCGGCTACGCGCCCGCCTTGTCCGAGTGTGCCCTGTGCGGGGCCACCGACCTGGCCGACGGCAACGGCGGCACGGGCGCGCCGGGCCGGGCAGGCGGCGTTACCGGCGGGTCACGGGCCTTCGCGATCGCCGCCGGCGGCCTGACCTGCCAGTCCTGTCGGCAGCCGGGGGCTGCGACGCCGTCTGTCCACACGATCGCCCTGATGAGCGCGCTGCTGCGCGGCGACTGGGCGCATGCGGACGCGGCGGAGCGAAGGCACCAAGTAGAGTGCAGCGGTCTGGTCGCCGCGTACCTGCAGTGGCACCTGGAGCATTCGATCCGCTCGCTGCGACATGTGGAGCACGCGTGACACGCGCCGAGGAGCCAGCGTGAGGACTTCCGTGCGCCCGCCCGACCCGCACGCCGGGGGAGCGCGGCCCCCGGCCATCGCGCCCGAGTTCCTGCCCCGCCACGTCGCACTGGTCATGGACGGCAACGGGCGCTGGGCCAAGGAGCGCGGCCTGCCGAGGACCGAGGGCCACAAGCGGGGGGAGTATTCCCTCTTCGACGTGATCATGGGCGCGATCGAGCTTGGCATCCCGTACCTGTCCGCGTATGCGTTCTCCACGGAGAACTGGCGGCGGTCCCCGGACGAGGTCCGGTTCCTGATGGGGTTCAACCGCGACGTCATCCGGCGCCGCCGCGACCAGCTGCACGAGATGGGCGTTCGGGTCCGCTGGGCCGGCCGCCGTCCCCGGCTCTGGCGCAGTGTGATCTCCGAGCTCGAGGACGCGGAACGCCTGACGGCGGGCAACTCGGTCCTCACGCTTCAGTTTTGCGTGAACTACGGCGCACGGGCCGAGATCGCCGACGCCGCGGCGGCGATCGCGGCGGATGTGGCCGCCGGGCGGCTCAAGCCCGGTGCGGTCGACGAGAAGGTGTTCGCCCGCTACCTGGATGAGCCGGAGATCCCGGATGTGGACCTCTTTATCCGGTCATCGGGCGAGCAGCGGGTTTCCAACTTCCTGCTCTGGCAGTCCGCATACGCGGAGTTCGTCTTCCTCGACACGCTCTTTCCCGACTTCGACCGGCGTCACCTGTGGTACGCCTGCGAGATCTACGCCAGCCGGGACCGCCGGTACGGGGGCGCCACGCCGAACCCGCTGCCCGTCTAGCCCGCCGCCCGGCCCAGCGCGGCCGGCACGAGGAGGGGTCTGCTAGCGCCTGGCCTGCCACACGGCGAGCACCACCATGCAGGTGACCGCGATCACGCGCAGAGCCCGTCCCGAGAGGTTGACTCTGGGCCACGACAGGTAGGCGAGCCAGCCCAGGAAGATGCCGACAAGCAGCAGCGCCACCGCCCCGATCACACCGTGCACAAAGAAGCCCGTAATCATTAGCGCCAGCACCACCAGCAGCAGGACCCACCGGGGCAGCTGCTGGAGGAAAACCAGAGCCCGGGCGCTGAAGCGTTCCACGGCCTGCCGGGTCTCAGAGGCGCCTGGCGTGCCGAGGCCGCCGGCTGGCACGGGGCGGCCACCCTGCGTTCCCGGGCGGCCGGAAGTCGTCCCGCGCGGCCGCTGCCTGCCGGATCGCGGCCGGCCGCCGGCCCGGGTTTGGCGGCGTTTCGGCATCCGGTCATCCTCCCCGTGGCCCCGGTGGCACTTCCCATGCCGTCACGTTTCCGCCAAATATACGGCCAGCTTTCATCCCGATGGTCGCTGGTGCGCAGGGGGAGATGATTCCTGCCGGATGTTTTAGGCCGCGCTCCGGGCCCGGCACCGGCACACCCGGGCCGGGGCTAAGCTTGGGCGCACGCACCCCGCTTCCGTGGGGCTCACACCTGCCCGCCGACCGCCAGCCGGATGGAGTTCTGCCCATGGCACGCCGCACCGACCTCATCGATACGATCGTCAGCCTCAGCAAGCGCCGCGGCCTGGTCTACCCCTCCAGCGAGATCTACGGAGGGCTGCGCGCTTCGTGGGACTACGGCCCCCTCGGCGTCGAGATGAAGAACAACGTCAAGCGGCAGTGGTGGAAGTCCATGGTGCAGGAGCGCGACGACATCGTCGGCCTGGACTCCAGCGTCATCCTCGCCCGGGAGGTCTGGGAGGCGAGCGGCCACGTCACCGAGTTCGTGGACCCGCTGACCGAGTGCCAGTCCTGCCACCGGCGGTTCCGCCCCGATCATCTGATCGAGGCATACGAGGAGCGCCACGGCCACCCGCCCGCCGAAGGCCTGGCCCAGATCACGTGCCCGAACTGCGGCACCAGAGGGGCGTTCACCGAGCCGCGCATGTTCAACGCGCTGCTGCGCACTTACCTCGGCCCCACCGAGGACGAGTCGGGCTTGGCCTACCTCCGGCCGGAGACCGCGCAGGGCATCTTCATCAACTTCCGCAACGTGCTGCAGACCTCCCGAAAGAAGATCCCGTTCGGGATTGGGCAGATCGGCAAGTCGTTCCGCAACGAGATCACGCCGGGCAACTTCATCTTCCGCACCCGCGAGTTCGAGCAGATGGAGATGGAGTTCTTCGTCAAGCCGGGCACTGACGAGGAGTGGCACGAGCACTGGATCACCACCAGGTTCGGCTGGTACACCGATCTGGGCGTCCGCAAGGAGAACCTGCGCCTCTACCAGCACCCGCAGGAGAAGCTGTCCCACTACTCGAAGCGGACGGTGGACATCGAGTACCGGTACGGCTTCCCCGGCAGCGAGTGGGGCGAGCTGGAGGGGATCGCGAACCGCACCGACTACGACCTGACCACCCATGGCCGGGCCTCCGGGCAGGACATGTCCTACCTGGAGGCCGACTCCGGCGAGCGGTACATCCCCTATGTCATCGAGCCGGCGGCCGGGGTCGACCGGTCCATGCTGGTGTTCCTGATGGACGGCTATGCGGAAGACGAGGCGCCGGACGCCAAGGGCAACCTGGAGAAGCGGACGGTGCTGCGGCTGGATCACCGGATCGCCCCGGTGAAGGCCGCGGTGCTCCCACTGTCCCGCAACGCCGACCTGTCACCCAAGGCCCGCAAACTGGCGGCGCAGCTGCGCAAGCACTGGAATGTCGATTTCGACGACGCGAGCGCGATCGGCCGGCGCTACCGCCGTCAGGACGAGATCGGCACGCCGTACTGCGTCACCGTGGACTTCGAGACCCTGAACGACCAGGCGGTGACCGTCCGGGAGCGCGACTCGATGCACCAGGACCGGGTGGGGATCGACGGGCTCGAGGCCTATCTTTCTGAGCGCCTGACGGCTGCTGAAGCCGCGCGGAGCTGCTTAGGCCCGTGCGGACGTGCATGTCCGGCCGGCTGAACGCCTTGCCGGACGTGCACGCCGCCCGTGCTTGGGGCTCAGCTGGTCGTTGCTCCCCATTAGGCGGGAGACTGCTTGGCCAGCAGCGCGTCGATAACGGTTTTTAGCGAGGGCTCGCTGGTTGGTGAGGGGGTTGTAGCGTGGGGGACGCGGGTGTAGATGGTTGCGGCTGCCTGGTGGAATCCGGGCGGGAGGCCGGCGGCGGACATGGCAGCGGCGATTTCTTCCATTTCGGCTACCCAGCGCCAGCCTTTCTCTATCGCTGACCGCGCCGCCACATGGGGGCGGGCGGTCAGGGCTGGCTGGGACTGCTGCCACTCCGCGAGTAGGGCCTGCTCGACGTTTTCGGCGCGGGCAAGGGCTCGAATGGCGAGGAGCAGGGCGGCGGTGCCCTTGGTCCAGGCGGCGTAGGCCATCTTGACGGCGGAAGCCTGGCCGATCTCCTCGCCGATCACCTGCGCGTCGAGAGCCGTCCTGGCGAACAGTTCCGCGATCCGTGCCGCCTGCGGCCCAGAGAGATACAGGCGGCTGTCGCCCGGTGACCGCGGCGGAGCGCCGATGATGCCGCCGTCCACATACTCGGCGCCCCCAGCCTCAACTGCCTTGGCGACCTCGCGGGATGTCGCCGGTGACACCGCGTTCGCGTCCACGTAGATGCCGCGGAAGCCACCCACCGAGCGGGCCACCTCCAGCGCTGCGTGCGGCGGGCAAACCGACAAGATCACGCCCGCCTGCCCCGACATCTCGCCAGCCGTACCGACATCGTGCATCCCCGCAGCTTCCGCCCGCGCGGCAGTAGCGGGACCGCGCCCGGCAGACGCCCACAGCACCGTGAGCCCCTGCTGGGTGAGGCAGCCGCCAATGGCGGCGCCCATCTCTCCGGGATGCAGCACTCCGATCACGTTCTTGTCCACGATCACCTCCGCGACAAGTCTCACGCATGCCGCCAAGATACGGACAGTGCCGTGAACACCCTCCGGGTTCTACTACACGGGCTACGGCCCCGACCGTTACCAGGCGATCTGGTTGGTTTGCGGAGCCCTGGGAAGCGGCGTGAACCTGCCTCCGGTCAGAACTCCGGTCACACTCGCACCCTGCTTCCCGCGGGGGTCAGTGACGATCAGCGTGCTGCCAGAAGGACTGGTCCACAGGACATCCTGCGAGCCCGTTGGCATCGCGAACCGTCCTCCGAGGCCACGACCTTTCCCGTGCGCGTGGAGAACGTCGTGATCGCCAGCTGCTCAGGGCCGGACTGCTGGCGCGGATAGATGGTTGTCGCGGTGACGATCTTGGTGCCGTCCGGCGTCATGAGCGTGTTCCCGAGGTTCAAGCTCAAGACCCCGGTCCTGGCCGGGAATGTCACGATGAGCTTGGCTGACAGGAGGCTGCCGCCCGGTGCAGTGGTGTCGAGAACGCGGACGTGCGCGGTGTTGTTGAACTTCCCGCCCCACTGCTGGAACGCGAGCTTCCGCCCGTCAGCCGTCCATGAGAACGGCTGGCCGAATGGCCTGAAATTCCCGGCCCAGCCACTGCCGGGCAGCACCCATTCCCTCTTCGCCCCGGTGGCCAGCGTGATGATCTGGATCGCAGGGCGCGGATCACCTCCCGGCGCTCCTCGCCGGTGATCACGGCGGCTTCAGCCGATACCACAGGTTGCCCGTGGTACGGCTCGGCGCGCGGCCTCGTCCGGCGACGCCGCACCGAGCGGCAGCCGTTGAGCACGGACGTCCGGAGGTACTGCAGCGCGCGGCCGGTGTCGGACAGGTGGGACCAGCGGCGGTACAGCCCGCAGAAAGCTTCCTGGACGACGTCCTCGGCGCTCGGCCGGTCGCCGAGCATGATGTGCGCGAGCCCCGCATTAACCCGAGCGCGTCCGCCTGGTACAGCGCCGTCACTCCCGCTTCAGCGGCGGCCGGATCGGCGCGATCCGGCCGGACGGCTTCGACCGCGGTGGCCTCGCGCGGGTGTTTCCGGAGATCCGATCGCATGTATCTAAAGACGCGCGCCGCGCAACTGCGCTGCTCCGTCCGCCCCGATCGTAGCGACGCATAGGTCCGGCCGCGATGCTCCCAGGTCCGGGCTATGGGCCTAGGTATCTCCGGTGGATCACCAGGCCAGCATGTTGCCGGCGGGGATCCCGAGCAGCGGCGTGAAGTGGCCGCGGGTGACCACCCCGACCACCTCCGGGGTCAGGTCGCCGTTCTTGCTGGCTACCGTGCCCGGCTTGGTGATCTTCACGATCAGTGTGCTCCCCGAGGAGTCAGACCAGAGCACGTTTGGCCAGCCCGTGATGGCCCCCCGCCGGTAGCGCAGGCGCACGATGGTGCCCAGCACCTTGCCGGTGCTGGCGGAGAACTCGTTGACCTGAATCTGGGTGGCCTGGCGCCTGACGGCCATACCGATGATCTTGTTGCCGTCCGAGGTGATGATCGCACTGCCGGCGACCGAGCCGCTGGGCCAGTTGGGGAACGTCGCGGCGCGTGCGCTGGCCCACAGGTCGCCGCCGGGCGCGGTGGTGTCGAGCAAACGGACGTTGATGGCCTGGCCGACCTCCTGGTCCACGGCGAGGGTCTTCCCGTCCGCCGCCCAGGACAACGGGTTCGCGCCCAGTTCATCGGCTGATATGTATCCGTCGATGCGTGCACCCCGTCGCCCCTGCCATACCCGTACCGAACCGCTGCGCAGGTCGAACAGCTTGAGTTCGGAGGGCCCGGACTGGTTACCCAACGCCACAGCGAGCTTGCCGCCGTCGGGCGACAGTGCGATGCCGTTGATCGCACTGCCCATGCCCGGCAGGTCTGGCTGTGCCGGGACCGGCAGTGGCGAGAGACGCGCCGTGCCGGCCGCTGGATCCAGGCGCAGCAGGAAGAAAGCGGTCGCGTTGCGCACCGTCGGCGCCAGTGCGGATCCGGTGACCGGCCCGCGTCCATACGCGGCGAGCACGAAAGTGCGGTCGTCGGCGGCGCCCGTCACCCAGGTGAAGCTGCCGTATCCTCGGGGCGGGCTGAGGGTCGCAAGCACCGCCCCGGACGCCGACGCCCTGACCACGGCACTGGTGGACCGCGCGGCAAGCGGACCCGGCGCCAGCCCGACCGCGTATGGCGGGACGGCACCACCGAGGATGGACGAGGCGCGGCGCAGGGGGACCGTGACCGTGTCGGCGGGGCCGGCCGGGCCCGTCCGGTGCTGCGGCAGATGAGTCAGCCTGGTGATCACCAGCACCCCCACGATGACCGCGGTGACCGCGACGGCGGCAGCCAGCGGTGCCGTCCAGTCGGTCCAGCGGTGCCCGGTCTCGGGACGGCGCGCGGGGCCGCGATGCTGCTCGCGGTCGGGCAGGCGCAGCGGCGGGGCGCTGCCGGGTGCGACAGTGCCGGCAGCCGCCCGGGTCGCCGCCCGGAGGCGGTCCTCGATCGTGGTCATGAGCCCTCCCCGAGGAGGCGCCCGAGCGCGGCCAGTGCCCGGGAGACGGTTGATTTCACGGTGCCCTGGCTGATGCCCATGGCCTGGGCGATCTCGGCCTCCGAGAGCTCGAGGTAGAACCGGAGCACCAGGGCCTCCCGCTGGCGGTCCGGCAGCCGCCGCAGGGCGGCAAGCACCGCGCGGTGTTCCTCGCCGACCAGAGCCGTGGACTCCGCCGACTCGACGTTGTCCGGTCGGCCGGGTTCTGGCCCGAGACGCAAGCGCAGCCTGCCCCGGTTCCGCAGTACCGAGCGGCAGCCGTTCAGCACCGATGACCGCAGGTAACGCAGCGCGTTGCCGGGATCGTCCAGGTGGTCCCACCGGCGGTAGAGCCCGCAGAACGCCTCCTGGACCACGTCCTCCGCGGCCGGGCGGTCGCCGAGCATGACCACCGCCAGGCGGATCAGCCCCACTCCGTGCGCCTGGTAGACGGCGGTGACCAGAGGTCCGGCGTCGGCCCGCCAGTCGAGCACGCCGCGGGGGCGCGGCTGACGAGCGGTGTCAAGGTCCACGTAACAGAGACGTCGACCCGCTGCGGAGGTTGCCTGGACGGCCGGGCCGAATCGGATGCCAGGCAGCGAGCAGGCGCCCACGCTCGGTAGAGTCCAGTTACTGGGCCGAACGGCCAGACACCGACACACCGCCCACCTTTTCGCGGACGCGCGTGGGCGCGGCAGGTACAAGGAGAGCATGCAGTGGCGAAGCTCGTCTACGACTTCACCGAGGGGAACAAGGACCTGAAGGACCTGCTCGGCGGCAAGGGCGCGAACCTGGCGGAGATGACCAACCTCGGCCTGCCGGTTCCGCCCGGGTTCATCATCACCACCGAGGCCTGCCGCGAGTACCTGCGCGAGGGTGCCGTTCCCGGCGGGCTCGCGGGCGAGGTCAGTGATCACCTGCGGCAACTGGAAAAGAAGATGGGCCGGCAGCTCGGCGACCCTGCGGACCCGCTGCTCGTCAGCGTCCGATCGGGGGCAAAGTTCTCCATGCCCGGCATGATGGAGACGGTGCTGAACATCGGCCTCTCCGACGAGTCGGTGCATGGCCTGGCCAAGCAGTCGGGCAGTGAACGGTTCGCCTGGGACTCCTACCGCCGCCTGATCCAGATGTTCGGCAAGACCGTGCTCGGCATCGAGGGCGAGGCCTTCGAGCACGCGATCGACGAGGCGAAGCAGGCGAAGGGCACCAGCAACGACCTCGACCTCGACGCCGGTGACCTACGCGGGATCGTGGACAGATTCAAGGGCATCGTGCGCGAGCATGCGGGCCGCGACTTCCCGCAGGACCCGCGCGAGCAGATGGACCTGGCGATCCAGGCCGTGTTCCGCTCGTGGAACGCCGACCGGGCGATCCTGTACCGGCGGCAGGAGCGGATCCCCGCCGACCTCGGCACCGCTGTGAACGTCGTGGCGATGGTCTTCGGCAACCTGGGCATGGACTCCGGCACCGGGGTCGCGTTCACCCGCGACCCGGGCTCGGGGCAGCAGGGCATCTACGGCGACTACCTACAGAACGCGCAGGGCGAGGACGTGGTCGCCGGCATCCGCAACACCGTGCCGCTGCAGGACCTGGAACGGATCGACGCGGCGTGCTACAGGCAGCTGCTCGACATCATGCAGACCCTGGAAAACCACTACCGGGACCTATGCGACATCGAGTTCACCATCGAGCGCGGCAAGCTGTGGATGCTGCAGACCCGGGTGGGCAAGCGCACCGCGGGCGCTGCGTTCCGGATCGCCACCCAGCTCGTCGATCAGGGCCTCATCGACATGGACGAGGCGCTCACCCGGGTCACCGGCGGCCAGCTCGCCCAGCTGATGTTCCCCCGGTTCGACGCCGGCCACGGGGCCAAGAAGATCACCACCGGGGTCAGCGCCTCACCGGGCGCCGCGGTCGGCAAGGCGGTCTTCGACTCCGCGACGGCCGTGGAGCAGGCAGCCGCCGGGGAGGCGGTCATCCTGGTCCGCCGCGAGACGAACCCCGACGACCTGCACGGGATGATCGCCGCCAAGGGCATCCTGACCAGCCGCGGCGGCAAGACCAGCCACGCCGCCGTGGTGGCCCGCGGGATGGGCAAGACCTGTATCTGCGGCGCCGACGAGCTTCAGGTCGACACCAAGGCCGGGCGGATCACCGCACCGGGCGGGGTGGTCGTCAACGCGGGTGACGTGCTGTCCATCGACGGCACCAGCGGTGCCGTCTACCTCGGTGAGGTGCCGGTCGCCGACTCACCCGTCGTGCGGTACTTCGAGAGCGGCCTGGGCGCGGACGCCGACGACCTGGTCAAGGCCGTAGACAGGATCATGAAGCACGCCGACGGGCGGCGCCGCCTCGGAGTGCACGCCAACGCGGACACCGGCGAGGACTGCGCGCGGGCCCGCCGGTTCGGCGCGGGCGGCGTCGGCCTGGTCCGCACCGAGCACATGTTCCTCGGCGAGCGCCGCCAGCTCGTCGAGCGGCTCATCCTGGCCGAGGACGAGGCGGGCCGCCAGGCCGCGCTGGACGCGCTCGAGCCGCTGCAGCGCGGCGACTTCGTAGAGATCCTGGATGCGATGGACGGCCTGCCGGTCACCATCCGGCTGATCGACCCGCCGTTGCACGAGTTCCTGCCCGACCTCACGGACCTGTCGGTCAAGGTGGCGCTGGCCGGGGACAGGGCCACCGAGCAGGACCGTAAGCTGCTTGACGCGGTGCGCCGCCTGCACGAGCAGAACCCCATGCTCGGCCTGCGCGGCGTCCGGCTGGTGCTGGTCATCCCCGGGTTGCTGGACATGCAGGTCCGTGCGATCGCGCAGGCCGCGGCCGAGCTGAAGAAGGCGGGCAAGGACCCGAGGCCCGAGGTCATGATCCCGCTGACCGCCTCGGTGCAGGAGATGGAGATCGCCCGGGAGGCGGCGGCGAAGGTGCTGGCCGCGGTCGAGGAGGAGACCGGCGCCGGAGTGCACACCATGATCGGGACGATGATCGAGGTGCCGCGGGCGGCGATGATCGCCGGCGAGATCGCCAAGTCCGCCGAGTTCTTCTCCTTCGGCACCAACGACCTCACCCAGATGGGCTGGGGCTTCTCCCGCGACGACGTGGAGGGCGCGTTCTTCAGCCGCTACATCGAGCTGGGCGTCTTCGGCGTGTCCCCGTTCGAGACGATCGACACCGACGGCGTGGGCCGGATGGTCCGCATAGCCAGCGAGGAAGGCCGGGCCGCGCGGCCGGACCTGGAGCTCGGCGTGTGCGGCGAGCACGGTGGCGACCCGGATTCAGTGCACTTCTTCCACCAGGTCGGCCTCAACTATGTGTCCTGCTCGCCGTTCCGCGTGCCGGTCGCCAGGCTTGAGGCGGGCCGCGCCGTGGTGCTCGAGACCGCCAGGGGCAGCGACAGCAGGTGAGCGGGCATCCGGGCTACGACTCCCGCGCGACCGACCGCTGGGTGGCCGAGCCGCCGAAGCGGGCACAGGCCGCGGCGAGCTACCAGCGGGGGCCGTTCATACGGGACCGGGCCCGGGTGCTGCACTCCTCCGCCCTGCGGCGCCTGGCCGCCAAGACGCAGGTCGTCGAGGTGGGTGCGGGCGACTTCCCGCGCACCAGGCTCACCCACTCGCTGGAGTGCGCGCAGATCGGGCGTGAGCTCGGCGCGGCCCTCGGCTGCGATCCTGACCTGGTCGACGCCGCCTGCCTGGCACACGATCTGGGGCACCCGCCGTTTGGCCACAACGGGGAGATCGTGCTCGCGGAGTTCGCCGCCGGCTGTGGCGGGTTCGAGGGGAACGCGCAAAGCCTGCGGCTGCTGACACGGCTGGAGGCCAAGGTCCCCGGGGCGGGCCTGAACCTTACTCGCGCCACGCTGGACGCGACGGTCAAGTACCCCTGGCCCGCCAGCCCGGGCCGGGCGGCCGGCCAGGCCAGGGGAACGACCGCGCAGTTCCCGCCGCCGGGCCTGCCCGGGGAGGAAGCCCCCCAGAGTCCCCAGAAGTTCGGGTACTACGCCGACGACGGCGAGGTGTTCGGCTGGATCCGGGACGGGGCGCCGGAGGGGCGCACCTGCCTGGAAGCTCAGGTCATGGACTGGGCCGACGACGTGGCGTACTCGGTGCACGACCTGGAGGACGGCCTGCACGCGGGCCACATCACCGTGCCGGGGCTGCACGACCGGTCACAGCAGCTGGCAGTCGCGGAAATGACCGCCGCGTATTACTGCCCGCCGGGCTCGGTCACCATGGCGGAGCTCGGCGAGGTGTTCGATGACCTGCTCGGGCTGCCCTGCTGGCCGGAACGGTTCGACGGCGGGCCGGCCGACCTCGCCGGGTTGAAGCACCTGACCAGCGAGCTGATCGGGCGCTTCTGCCGTGCTGCACAGGAAGCGACGCTCGCGTCCCGCCCGGATGCCGGGCAAGGCGGCAAGGACGGCCACGGCGGTCAGGACGGCCAGGCCGGGCGCCTCATCAGGTACGACGCCGATCTCGTGGTGCCGCGCCGGCAACGGCTCGAGTGCGCGCTGCTCAAAGGTGTCGCCGCGTACTACGTGATGAGCCGCGACGGCGCGGCGCGGATACAGGCCCGGGAGCGAGAGCTGATCGCCGAACTGGCCGCCGCCGTGCTGGCGGGCGCCCCGGAGACGCTGGACGCGGCGCTGCGCCCCGGCTACGACGCGGCTGGGTCCGGCCCGCAGCGCCTGCGCGCCGTCGTCGATCAGGTGGCGTCGCTCACGGATACTTCCGCCATCGCCTGGCACCGCCGCCTGTGCCGGGAGCCGGCCGGAGCGACCAAGGGAGGACAATCCGATGCCCATTGAGCCCACCTTCGTGATCGTCGGGGCGAGCCTGGCCGGCGCGAAGGCGGCCGAGACCCTCCGCTCGGAGGGGTTCGGCGGCCGGGTCGTCATGCTCGGCACCGAGACCGAGCGGCCCTATGAGCGGCCGCCGCTGTCCAAGGGCTACCTGCTCGGCAAGGACGAGAAGTCCACCATCTACGTGCACGAGGATGGCTGGTACGGAGAGCACGAGGTGGATCTGCGGCTCGGGGTGACGGTCACCTCGGTAGACCCGGCCGGACGGACGGTCAACACGGCGGACGGGGAGAGCGTCGAGTATGACCGGCTGCTGCTGGCCACCGGCGCGTCACCACGGAAGCTGGAGATACCCGGCGCCGACCGCGACGGCGTGCTGTACCTGCGGACCGTGGCCGACAGCGAGCGGCTTGCCGCCGCATTCCAGGGCGGCGGACGGGTGGCTACCATCGGCGCGGGCTGGATCGGCCTGGAGGTGACGGCCGCGGCGCGCGAGGCCGGCTGCGACGTGACGGTGATCGAGCCCGAACTCACTCCGCTCTACCGCGCGGTCGGCCCCGAACTGGGCGGGATGTTCGCAGACCTCCACCGGGAGCACGGGGTGGAGTTCCGCCTGGAGGAGTCGGTGAGCGAGATCCGCGGCCCGGGTGGCTCGGGTGCGGGCGGCCAGGGCGGGCAGACCGGCCCGGCCGGTGCCGTCGGCGAGGTGGTCACCTCGTCGGGCGTGGCGGTGCCCGCAGACGTCGTGGTGGTAGGGATCGGTGTCGTGCCGAACACGGGCCTGGCCGCCGGCGCCGGCCTGGAGGTCGGCAACGGGGTCGTGACCGACGCGGCGCTGCGCAGCTCCGACACGAGCATCTACGTCGCTGGCGACCTGGCCAATTCCTACCGGCCGCTGCTCGGGCGCAGGGTCCGGGTGGAGCACTGGGCCAATGCCCTGGCCTCCGGGCCGGCCGCGGCACAGTCGATGCTCGGGCAGGACGTGAGCTACGACCCGGTGCCCTACTTCTTCAGCGACCAGTACGACCTGGGCATGGAGACGGCAGGCCTGCCAGAGCCGGGCACCTATGACCAAGTGCTGTACCGGGGAGACCGGCCCGGCCGGGAGTTCATCGCCTTCTGGCTGGCCGACGGTGCGGTGGTGGCCGGGATGAACGTCAACGTGTGGGACGTCAACGACGACATCCAGGCGCTGATCCAGTCCGGCAAGCGCGTCGACCCCGCCCGCCTCGCCGACCCCGCCACCCCCCTCACGGAGCTGTAGCTGGGGAGGGGCGCTAGGGAGGGCCCGCGATGGCGGTCACGACGGCGCAGGTGTCGGTCAGGTCGGGCAGGACCACGTCGGCGCCCGCGGCGGCAAGCTCGGCGGCGGTTGAGCCACCGGTGGCGACGCCGACCGCTCGCGCCCCGGTGGCGAGAGCGGCGGCCACATCCAGCGGGGTGTCGCCCGCCAGCACCGTCGCCTTCCCGCCGAAGTCGCGCCCGTACGCCGCGCGGGCGCGCCGGCGGGCCAGGTGGACAAGCTCCGCCCGGACCTCGTGGTGGTCGCCGTACGCTCCGACATCGAGGTCGAGGTAGCCGTCGAGCCCGAACGCCGCGAGCTTGGCCTCGGCGATGGCGGGCACGTTTCCGGTCAGCACCGACTGCACAACGCCGGCCCCCAGCGCCGCCACGGCGGCCAGCGCCTCCGCTGCCCCGGGCAGCGCGTGGCCCCGCGCCGCGAACATGGTCCGCAGGTCCGGCGCCCGCCGGGCCAGCTCGGCCACGAACTCGTCCACGTGCCGGGCCGGGTCGCTGATCCCGGCCATGGCCAGGGTCTCGCCGATGATCGCCCGTTCGGTGCGCCCGGCCATCGATGCCAGCCCCTGTGGGTCGCGGCCGAACAGGTGACGGAATACCGAGGCGTAGGCCACCCGGCCGACGCCGCCCGCGTTGAGCAGCGTGTAGTCGATGTCCCAGAGCACCAGCAGATCCCGCACGGCGCGACGGTATCAATCGCCCGCGCCGAACCGCGCAGGACTGGGGGTGGTGCGGACTAGACTCGCCGCGACGGGGAGGACTGGCTCAGGCGGCGGAGGGCGCGAGTGGCAGGGCGGATCCGCGACGAGGACATAGCGGTCGTCCGCGAGCGCTCACCGATCGACGAGGTCGTCGGCGAGTACCTCCAGCTTCGCAACGCGGGCGGCGGCTCGCTCAAGGGCCTGTGCCCGTTCCACGACGAGAAGACGCCGTCCTTCAACGTCACCCCGGCCCGCGGCCTGTGGTACTGCTTCTCCTGCGCGGACGGCGGGGACGTGATCAAGTTCGTGGAGAAGATCGACAACCTCGCGTTCCCCGAGGCGGTCGAGCGGCTCGCTGCCCGGGCCGGCATCGAGCTCCGGTACGAGCAGGGCGGCCACGTCCCGGGCCAAGAGCAAAGCCAGCGCCGCAGGCTGCTGGCGGCCCACAAGGCGGCAGCCGATTTTTATGCGGAACGGTTGCACACGCTCACCGCCCGTCCGGCGCGCGAGTTCCTGACCGAGCGGGGGTTCGAGCTGGCCGACGCCGAGCGGTTCGGCATGGGGTACGCTCCCGCCGAGTGGGAGGCCCTCACCCGCCACCTGCGTGGCCGGGGGTTCACCGACGCCGAGCTGATGGCCGGGGGGCTCGCCAGCCAGGGTCGGCGCGGCCCGGTGGACCGGTTCCGGGGCCGGCTGATGTGGCCGGTCAGAGACCTGACCGGCGACGTGATCGCGTTCGGGGCGCGCAAGCTCGCCGCCGAGGATGACGGGCCGAAATACCTGAACACGCCGGAGACCCCGCTGTTCAAGAAGAGCTCGGTGTTGTACGGAGCGGACCTGGCCAAGCGGGAGATCGCGCAGCGGCGGCAGGCGGTCGTCGTCGAGGGGTACACCGACGTCATGGCCTGCCACCTGGCGGGGGTGCCGACCGCGGTGGCGACCAGCGGCACCTCGTTCGGCGACGGGCACATCAAGGTGCTGCGCCGGCTGCTGATGGACGCCGACTGGCTTAGGGGAGAGGTCATCTTCACTTTCGACGGGGACAGCGCCGGGCGGCGTGCGTCTCTGCGCGCGTTCGACATGGAGGAGCGGTTCGTCACCCAGACCTTCGTTTCGGTGCAGCGGGACGGACTCGACCCCTGCGATCTGCGGCTCAAGCATGGCGACGCGGCCGTGCGCGACCTGGTCGCCAGCCGGGTGCCGCTCTATGAGTTCTCGATCCGCAATGCGCTGCGTGACTACGACCTTGGCACCGCCGAGGGCCGCCTGGGTGCGCTGGACGCGGCCGCCCGGTTCATCGCGCGCATCAAGGATGACGGCCTGCGCAAGGTCTATGCGTACAACCTCGACCGCTGGCTGGGCCTCAACGACCAGGAGCTGGTTCTCGCCCGGGTGGGCCAGCACATGCGCCGCGGGCAAGCGCGCCCGGGACGCCGGGCGCCGCGGCCCGCGGAGCCGGGCACCGGGCAGGCCGGCCACGGTCCCGGACCGGGTGACGCCTCCCATGCCCCCGACCGGCCCGACGCGCCCGACGAGCCTCCCTACGACCTGGGCGACCCGGTGGTCCAGGTCGAGCGCGAGGCGCTCAAGCTGGCCATCCAGCGGCCCGCCCTGTGCGGGCCCGAGTTCGATGCCATCGACCGGGCTGCGTTCACCGCACCGCGGCACGCCGCGGTCAGGGATCTGGTCACTGCCTGCGGCGGTACCGGGGGGGCGGGCAACGCCCAGGAGTGGGCCGCACTGCTGCGGCAGGCGGCCCCGGACGACCGGACCCGCTCCTTCGTGACCCAGCTGGCGGTCGAGCCGTTGCGGGTACCGCGGGCCGACGGGGAGCCCGACGCCCGGTACGCCGATGCCGTGCTCGCCCGGGTCGAGGAACTGGCCGTCAGCCGGAGCATCGCGACGGTCAAGTCGCGCCTGCAGCGGCTCAACCCGGTGGATGGCCAGGCCGCGTACAACCGGACGTTCGGGGATCTGGTGGCGCTGGAACAGCGCCGCAAAGCACTGCTGGAGAAGGCCGCGGGGGCGCTCTGACCGCGGGCAGCTACCTCATCGCGCTATGTATCACCGGCGTTACAGGCGGCAGGGTGACAAAATTAATCCCCGCGTAACCTTGGCTCACAGGGGCACACTGTCATCGTGACCCTCACGCTACTCCCCAGCGGACGGCAGTCCTCGGATCAGATGGCGGACCTGATCGCACGTGCCAGGGAGCAAGGGGCCGTGGCCCTGGCCGACATCGCCGTCGCGCTCGATGCCAGCGACCTCCCTGCCCACGCGATCGAGGGCGTGGCCAGGATGCTGTCCGACGAAGGAATCGACATCCTCGACGCCACACCGGACGAAGCTGACGGCCGGCCGGAGGCCGCGCCGCCCGACGAAGGCCGCCGCCCCGTCACGGGCGACCTGGTGCGGATCTACCTGCGCGAGATCGGCCGGGTGCCGCTGCTCACGGCCGAAGACGAGGTCGAGCTCGCGAAGGCGATCGAGGCGGGGCTGTTCGCCGATGAGAAATTGTCGGGGGGCCTGCCCTGCCGTGACGCCGGGCGCGCCGAACTCGCCCTGCTCGCCGCCGACGGGCTACGCGCGAAACAGCGGCTGATCGAGGCGAACCTGCGGCTGGTGGTGTCGATCGCCAAGCGCTACATCGGCCGTGGGCTGAGCTTCCTCGACCTGATCCAGGAGGGGAACCTGGGCCTGATCCGGGCGGTGGAGAAGTTCGACTACACCAAGGGCTACAAGTTCTCCACGTACGCGACCTGGTGGATCCGGCAGGCCATCACCCGGGCGATCGCGGACCAGGCGCGCACGATCCGGATCCCGGTGCACATGGTGGAGACGATCAACAAGATGGCGCGGATCCAGCGCCAGCTCCACCAGGACCTCGGGAGGGAGGCGACCCCCGGCGAAATCGGCGCCGAGATGGGGTTGACCGCCGCCCGGGTTGCGGAGATCCAGCGGATCGCCCAGGAACCCGTATCACTCCAGGCGCCGATCGGCGAGGAAGACTCCGATCTGGGCGATTTCATCGAGGACACGGACGCGGTGGTGCCGATGGAGGCCGCCGCGTTCATCATGCTGCAAGACCAGCTAGAGCAGATCCTGGACAGCCTGTCCGGGCGCGAGCAGAAGATCATCCAGTTGCGGTTCGGGCTGACCGATGGGCACCCGCGGACGCTGGAGGAGGTGGGCAGGGAGTTCGGCGTCACCCGTGAGCGGATCCGCCAGATCGAGTCGAAGACCCTCGCCAAGCTCCGCCACCCCAGCCGCGCCCAGGTCCTCCGCGGCTACCTCGGCTAGCGGTCGGCCTAAGCCCGGCTGGGCCGAATGGGCCTGCATGGGCCGCCTTGACCTAAGCCTGCCTGGCGTGCAATGAGGGCGCTTGGGGCCCAGCCCGGGCGGACGTGCAATGGGCGGCGCTTGGGCTAAGCCCGTCGGACGTGCGACGTCCGGCCGGCTCAACGCCTTGCCGGACGCGCACGCCACCGGGCGCGAGACGCTCGCCTGTGCTCCCAACATGATCATTCGTGGCTTTAGCCGGATCTGCGTCGGCCAAGGCGGCATAA
>DASYQM010000187.1:0-2169 GCA_036005525.1 Streptosporangiaceae bacterium | reverse complement strand
AGGCCCTTGGTGGCCGCGGCCGCGCCGGGCCAGGGCCGGCGCTGCTGCGCGCCGCGGGGATCGGCACGGTCGCCGCGGGCCTGCTGCGCCGGGACCGGATGCTGCTGCACCCTCCCGGCGGGGTGACCGGCCAGTCGTGGCACAACCACGCCCACGACCTGGCCAGCGGGGTGCTGTATGCGTCGCTGCTGGTCGCGCCGCTCCTGCTGGCCCGGCGCTTCCGGGGCGATCCGCAGTGGGAGGCCCTGCGGCCGCCGGCGGTGGCCACCACGATCGGCTCGGCCGTGCTGCTCGGCCTGTTCTGGTCCGACACGATGGCGCGCTGGGGAGGCGTCATCCAGCGGGTCATCGCGACCGTCCCGCTGGCCATGATGGCCGCTCTGGCGGTCAAACTGCTCAACCAAGACCCGCAAGCCGTTGGCCCCGCCACCCGACGAACGGCACGGTGACGCTGCCGGCCAGGCTTTGACCAGCGGAAATGCTAGTCAGCTTGCTGTCTGGGGTTGGTTCGGCGGGCCGTGTACCAGATGGGGACCATTCTGCAGCTCACGCCACGGCTCGACGGTCGATCGGCCATGGGTTGACCTGTTCGACCTCGGATGAGAGTGTCTCGGCTGGGTCATCCGCTCGGAGGGGGTTCTATGCGCGCGTTCCGCGTCCTGCCCATCCTGTCCATCGTGTTGCTTTTGGCGCTCGGGGTGGCGCCAGCTGCGGCTGCGACGACCAGCGTCAGCGTGGACGTCGTCGCGTCCGGGCTCGACAGCCCGCGGCATTTGGCGTTCGGGTCGCGCGGGGACTTGTTCGTGGCGGAGTCCGGCCGGGGTGGCAGCGGGCCGTGCTTCGTTGGTGGTGAGGGTCCCGCGTGCATGGGCGCCACGGGCGCTGTGACGAAGATCGACCGGTGGGGCCGCCAGTCGCGGATCGCCGAGGGCCTTGCCTCGTACGCGAACACGCCGGACAACACAAACGCCATCGGCCCACACGGCATCACAGTGCTCGGTGCGGATCGCGTCTTTGTCACCAATGGCGGGCCGACGGAACCCAAGGATGCGTCCGGCTCGCCGATTTCTCGGGACACCCTGGCCGGGCAGAACCCGGTCGCGGATCTCTTTGGCCGACTGCTGCTGATCCAACACCACGGGCAGATCCGGGAGGTCGCCGACCTCTGGGCGTTCGAGCGCGCCGTGAATCCGGATGCGGCGGTCGGCAATCCAGCGGTCGACTCCAACCCCGTCGACGTCCTCTTCGACCGCGGGCGCTTCGTGGTGGCCGACGCGGGCGGCAACGCGATCGACGTCGTCAATCCCCGGGGCGGCGTCTCGAACCTGGCGGTGTTCGCCAACCGTCTGGTTCCCAACCCGTTCGGCGGGCCGGAGATCCCGATGCAGGCCGTACCCACTTCGGTCGTCGTGGGGCCGGATCGCCAGTACTACGTCAGCCAGCTCACCGGCTTCCCGTTCCCGCCCGGCGGCGCCAACGTCTACCGCGTGGATCCGCGCACCGGAGCGGTGACCGTCTTCGCGAGCGGATTCACGAACATCATGGACCTCGCGTTCGGGAGGAATGGCACGCTGTACGTGCTCGAGATCGACCACGATGGGCTTCTGGGAGGGTCCGCCGATGGTGGGCTCTTTGCCGTGTCCCCGGACGGGACGAAGCGGCAGATCGCCCTGGCCCCCGGGACGCTCACCATGCCCGGCGGCATCGCCGTCGGCAGGGATGGGCTCTATGTCACCAACAACGCGGGCTCGCCGGGCGGCGGGCAGGTGCTGCGCATCCGGACCAGCTGATGCCATCTCTGGGCCCAGACCGTGCGGGCGGAGTGTCGGGACTGGACGCCGGTGCTTGGCCGGCGGCAGCTGCGGCGGTCGCAGCATGATGAACCAGGGTTTCCGCGCCCTACAGGCTCTCCGACGCCCAGCGCGCCGAGGCGTTACTGGCCTATGCCGCGTGATACCAGAGGCCGCCTTCGGGCCTGGTCGAGGTGCGGCCGGTCCTGGACACCAGCGGGCGCCTGGACGGCGTGGAGCTGTGAGCACCGCGGCTCATTCCCCGACGCCCTCGAGCACCACCACAGGGATCCGCCTGTCCGTCTTGCGCTGGTAGTCGTTATAGGCGGGCCAGATCTTGGCCATCAGCTCCCACAGCCGTTCCCGCTCCGCCCCCTCG
>DASYQM010000186.1:0-1584 GCA_036005525.1 Streptosporangiaceae bacterium | reverse complement strand
CTGGCGCTATTGGTCCGACCTGACGACCTGGCCGCAGTGGAACGACGGCATCGAAAAGATCGCGATCAACGGCCCGTTCGCCGCTGGCACGACATTCACGATGACCCCGCCGGAGGGCGACCCCATTACGCTGCGCCTAGTGGAAATTGTGCCCGGAGAGCTGTTCACCGACGAGATGAATGCCGGTGACTTCACCGTGCGAACCACGCACCGGCTCGAGCAGACGGCGGCGGGGATGACCCGCATCACTTACCGGACGGAGATCACCGGCCCAGCCGCCGACCAGGTCGGCCCCCAGCTTGGCCCGGCGATCACGGCCGACTTCCCAGAGGTCCTCGCCACGCTGGTGGAACTGGCCGAAAGCTAGGCCTTATCACTCTGACCCCGGGCCGCCCGCTCCGCGGCTTTCGATGGCGGGCAAGCCCGCCCCACACCTGCTTTTGCGCCGCGAGCACGATGGGTCGCTGGTGACCTATGGCGACCTGAAGACGGCGTCTGACCCTCCGGCCGGGAACGAGCTGGTCGTCGACGGCCGCGGCAACGCCTACGTCAACGGCGGCGGCTTCAACCTGATGGCCGGCGAGGAGTTCGCACCCGGAGTGATCGCCCTGGTCGCTCCCGACGGCTCGGCCCGGCAGGTAGCCGGCGGGCTCGCCTTCCCCAACGGGATGCT
Organism: Streptosporangiaceae bacterium; assembly: GCA_036005525.1. Classification (GTDB taxonomy): domain Bacteria; phylum Actinomycetota; class Actinomycetes; order Streptosporangiales; family Streptosporangiaceae; genus UBA9676. The sequence continues at coordinate 911 of DASYQM010000186.1, read as the reverse complement.
CGTGCTGGCTGACGGCTCGACCCTGATCGTCGCCGAGTCCTACGCCCAGCGGCTTACCGCGTTCGACATCGGCGCCGACGGCGGCCTGTCCAACCGGCGCGTGTGGGCCGATCTGGGCGAAGGCGTCCCCGACAGCATCAGCGCCGACGCCGAGAACGCCGTCCGGTACGCCGACGTCCCCAACAAGCGCTGCGTGCGCGTCCGCGAGGGTGGGCAGCAACTCCAGATGATCAGCCTCGACCGCGGGTGCTTCGCGTGCGCGCTTGGCGGCCCGGACGGCACCACCCTGTTCATGCTCGCGCAGCAATGGAACGATCCGCAGAACATGTTCACTGGGCCACGCTCGGGCCTGGTGCTGACCACCGAAGCGCCCGCGCCCCGCGCTGGCTGGCCGTAACACGCCAGGCCATCCAGCAGCCGGACGCCCACCACGACCGCGGCCACGGCCGTACCTTCCACGGCGGGACGTCCGGAACCGTCAAGCCTGTGCCATCCCCGCCGATCTTCGCCGGGCGAGCCCGACGCAGCCGCCCAGGCGCGGCCAGCCGACCCCGAACCGGCGGATCTGTGCCCCACGCCCTGCCAATTTCAGCACACGGCGAGCCGCTCCGAGTCGGCAGGGAGAGTGTGGGTAGTGCTTCCGGCCCTGCTTCCCCGGCTTTGACTTGGCGGGGGCGTAGGGTCGGGGGCCTGGGCCCCGGCCTGACCTCCGAGTCGGCTGACGCCGGCGTGTTGTCCTTGGGAATCGATCTGTCGGCCGGGTCCCAGGTTTTTTGTGGCACCCACCGGCGCTGCCGGTCTGATCTGCCTGGCCTGGGAAGAGGCCAGGGTTCGCAGGTCCGACGGCCAGCGGGTGCGTGCCATCCCTTCAACCACAGAAAAGAGATGGCATTGACCATCGTAGAGACACG
>DASYQM010000185.1:0-16861 GCA_036005525.1 Streptosporangiaceae bacterium | reverse complement strand
CTGCAGCGGCGCCGCCAGATACAGGTTCGGCACCGAGCGGGCGCCGTAGTCGACCAGGCTCATCTCGCCATCGAGCCAGTCGGACTTCCCGACCACGCCATCGCCGTAGTACTTCGTCTGCGCCTCTATCGTGAGGTTGATGGTGACGCCGATCTGGGCCGCGGACTGCTTGATGATCTGCGCGAATTGCGGGATCTCCTGGATTTTCTCGGTCAGCAGCGGCGTCGAGAATCCGTTCGGGACCCCGGCCTGGGCGAGCAGCTGCTTGGCCTTCGCTATGTTCTTCACCCGCTGCGGCACGGTGTGGTTGGTGGCCGTGAAGCTCGGGGCGAACGGGCTGTCGTTCCCTAGCTGGGCCTGCCCCTTGAACAGCGCCGCCACGATGCCGGGCCGGTCCAGGGTCAAGGCGATCGCCTGGCGCACGAGCTTGTTCTTGAACGGCCCTATGTCATTGCGCATCGACAGCTGGCGATGCGGGGCCCCCTTAACGACGATCACGTTGAAGCCCCCGGTCAGCAGCTGCGGGCTGGTGGACACCGAGAATTGGTCCATGGCGTCGATCGAACCCGCCTGGAGCGCACCCGCCATCGGCCCCTCGTCGCCATAGAACGTGAATTCGATCTTGGAGGGCAGCGCCTTCTTCCCCCAGTAGTGAGGATTCCGGACGTATGTCGCCCCGACATTGGGCGTGTAGCTGCTCATCATGAACCGGCCGGTGCCGGGGAAATCCTTCTCATACTTGCCGTAGTCAGAGCCCTTCGGCACGATGACCATGTTGTAGTTGTCCTCGGACACCGCGTCCACGAAGCCGTTGTTCGGGGCCTGGAGGTGGAAGGCGACCGTTTCGTTGTCCACCTTCTGCACCCCGTCCGGGGTGAGGAAGCCGCCGAATTGCGACAGCGCGTTGCCCGCGCTCTTCGGGTCGGACTGGGTCTGGAAGCTGTAGACCACATCGTCGACCGTCATCGGCGTGCCGTCGTTGAACTTCACCCCCTGGCGGATCTTGAACGTCCACACCGACGCGTCCGAGTTGGCGCTCCAGCTCGTCGCCAGCCACGGATGGTAGTGGCCGGCATGGTCGGTGAAGACCAGGAACTCGCCGACGTTGCCGAGCAGCTCCAGGCCGCCCTGGTCGTTGATGGTGATCGGGTTGATCGCGCCGACGGGCGTGAGGAGCCCGGCCTTGATGGTCGCGCCGGCCTTGCCCGCCGCGGACGGGCTGGAGCCGGACGTCGATGTGCCCGAGCTCCCGCATGCGGCCAGGATGCCGCCGATCAGCGGCATCGACAGCCCGATCGCGCTGCCCTTGCGGATGAAGTCGCGGCGCGACAGCCGCCCGGCGACGAACTCGTCGATGACGTGCTCCTGGACGGGCCCGCGCCCCCTCCGAAGATCATCAAGCCGTTCGTGGTTGATGTTACGGCCGATGCCCATGAACCCTCCAGAAGAACTCGCCGGCGCCAGATTCATGGCGTCCGGTAGACAAAATGCAATGAACTCTGCGCACTCGTGCACCACAAGCTACAGGAGCCGTTCACCGTCATTCAATAATGTTTATCGACTCTCAACATTCTGCGGCCGCAATGTTACTGACTCTCCACATTCTGCAACTGCCGCAATTCATCCGGTGGGATGTGGCAGCGCATGAAGTGGCCCGGCCCCACCTCGGCGAGCGGCGGTTCGGTGGACTCGCACACCCCGCTGGCCAGCCGGCGCGGGCAGCGGGTGTGGAACACGCAGCCGCTGGGCGGGTGGGCGGGGCTCGGGATCTCGCCGGTCAGGATGATCCGCTCACGCCGGGTCCCGTCCAGGCTCGGCACCGCGGACAGCAGCGCCTCGGTGTAGGGATGATGCGGCCCGGTGAACACCGCCTCGGCGGCCCCGTACTCCATCAGCCGGCCGAGGTACAGCACGGCGATCCGGTCCGAGAGGTAGCGCACCACGCCGAGATCGTGGGAGATGAACAGGTAGGTCACCCGTTTGCTCCCCTGGAGCTCGGCGAGCAGGTTGAGGATCGCGGCCTGCACCGACACGTCGAGCGCCGAGGTGGGCTCGTCGCAGACGAGGACCCGGGGGTCCCCGGCGAACGCGCGCGCGATGGCGACGCGCTGCTTGAGCCCGCCGGAGAGCTGGGCGGGGCGCAGCGCCAGCTGCCGCTGCTGCATCCGGACCGAGCCGACGAGCTCGTCCAGCGCCGCCTCGCGCTCCTTCCCGGACAGGCCGGCGAGCTTGGTCAGCGGCCGGCTGATGATGGCCCGCACGCTGTGCCGCCGGTTCAGCGCGGAGTCGGGGTTCTGGAAGATGATCTGCAGAGCCCGCAGCTGGTCACGGCTGCGCTTGGGCGCCGTGGGCGCGAGCTTGGATCCGGACATCTCGAGCGCCGAGCCCTCGTCGGCCGCGCTCAGCCCGAGCAGCACGCGGGCCAGGGTGGTCTTCCCGCTGCCCGACTCCCCGACCAGGCCGAGCGTCTCGCCGACATGCAGGTCAAGATCGATGCCGGTGAGGGCGTGCACGGGCTCCTTGCCGCGGGTGAAGGTCTTGGACACCCCCCGCAGCGAGATGACGGGTGCCGAGGCCTCATCCGGCGGCGGGAGCCGGACGTCTTCCGGCGTGGCCCGCGGCAGCTCGGGCGCCTTCTCGTGGTAGTGGCAGCGCGAGATCCGGTCGCCGCTCACCGGGTACATCGGCGGCGCCTCCCGCTCGCAGCGCTCCTGGGCGATCGCGCACCGCTGGGTGAAGATGCAGCCGGCGGGCACCGCGCCGGGGGCGGGCAGGAAGCCGGGGATCGTGTCCAGGCGCCCGTGGTCCTTGCGCTGGCCCCGGCGCGGGATGCACCGCAGCAGCCCCACCGTGTACGGGTGCCGGGGGTCCTCGAAGACCTGGAGTGCCGGACCCTGCTCGACGAGCTCGCCCGCGTACATCACGCCGACCCGGTCACACATCTTCGCGATCACCGCGAGGTTGTGGCTGATGAACAGCACCGCGGTGTGGAATTCCTCCCGCAGCGCCGACACCAGCTCGAGGATCTCCGCCTCGACGGTGGCGTCGAGGGCGGTCGTCGGCTCGTCCAGGATGAGCAGGGCGGGCTGCGTGGCGAGGGCCATCGCGATGATGACCCGCTGGAGCATGCCGCCGGAGAGCTGGTGGGGATAGGCCTGCAGCACCCGCCCGGGATCGTTGATCTGCACCGTGCGCAGCGACTCCTCGGCCCGCCCGGCCGCTTCCGTCCTGCTCAGGCCGGCGATCTCGAAGACCTCGGCCAGCTGGCGGCCGACCCGGATGGACGGGTTGAGCGCCCGGCCGGGCTCCTGGTACACCATGGAGATCGTCCGCGCCCGCAGCTGGCGCAGCGCGTCCTTGCCCAGCGCCTGCACGTCCTGGCCGGCCACGGTGATCGACCCGTTGCTCACCCGCCCGTTCCGCGCGAGGTAGCGGACCATGGCGAGGGCCATGGTCGTCTTGCCGCAGCCGGACTCGCCGACCAGCCCGAACGATTCCTGCGGCCCGATCTGGAACGAGACGTCCCTGACCGTCAGCCGGTCGGCGCCGCGCACCGTGTAGGTCACGTCGACGTGCGCGGCGTCGACCACCGGCCCGTCGGTGAGCTGGCCGCCGGCCTGGGCGGAAGTGTGGGCCGTCACCGGATGACCACCGCCTCGATGGAGTCGGCAATGAGGTTGATGGCGACCACCAGCGAGGCGATCGCCAGCGCCGGGAAGAGCACCTCCCACCAGTACCCGGCGCCGAGGTACTGGTAGCTGTTGGCGATGTCGGCCCCCCAGTCGGGCGTCGGCGGCTGGATGCCGAAGCCGAGGAACGACAGGGTCGCGATCGTGAAGATCGCATACCCCAGGCGGACCGTGAACTCGACCAGGATGGGCCCGGTCACGTTCGGCAGTATCTCGACGAACATGATGTGCAGGTCGCTCTCGTCGCGGAGCCGGGCGGCGGCGATGTAGTCGAGGTCCCGTTCCTGGAGGACGGCGGTCCGCACCGTCCGGGAGATGAGCACCCCGAACACCAGCCCGATGACGATGATCAGGGTGGGCGACGATGGGCCGAGGGCCACCACGAACAGGAAGGCCACGATCACGATCGGGAGGGCGAGGACGGCCTCGACGAGCCGCCCGCTGAAGCTGTCCACCCTGCCGCGGTAGTAGCCCTGCACCAGGCCGATGGTGGTACCCAGGGCGGTGCCGAGCAGCGTCGCGAGCGGCGCGACGATCAGGATGTCCCTGGCGCCGATGATGACCCGGGAGAGCACGTCCCGCCCGAGCGAATCGGTGCCGAACCAGTGCGAGCCCGACGGGGGGTGGTTGAACGCGAGCAGGCTCCCGGCCACCGGGTTGTACGGGGCGATCGCCGTCCCGAACAGGGCGCACACGATCCACCAGAGCAGGATGCCCGCCCCGATCAGGAAGGCCGGCGCGCGCACCAGCTGGCGCAGGTTCTCCCGCCGGATGGCCCCGGCGGAGCTGTCAACCGCACCCGCGGCACCGGTAACGGGCAGCAGGCCGACGGCCGCCGGGTCCCGGAGGGCCGGGGCGTCCTGCAGGGGGGTCTTCGTCGCCGACGGAGTGGCGGGGGCGTCGACTGGTTCCTCGTGGCTCATCACTCGGCCTGCTCGTATCGGATCCGGGGGTTCAGGATCGTGTACAGGATGTCGGCGATCAGGGTCGCCCCGAGGTAGACGATGCCGATGACGAGAACGCCCGCCTCCAGCATCGCGAAGTCCTTGTTGTTGGCGGCGGTGACGATCAGCCGGCCGAGGCCGGGGTAGTTGAACAGCGTCTCGACGACCACCAGGCCCCCGATCAGGTAGCCGGTCTGGGTGGCGATGACGGTGATGGTGGGGAGCAGTGAGTTGCGCAGGACGTGACGCCGGATGACCACCGAGCCTGGCAGCCCCTTGAGGACGGCCGTCCGGACGTAGTCGGAGTCGAGTGCCTCGATCGTGCCGGCCCGGGCCATCCGGGCGATGTAGCCGAAGAGAACGAACACCAGCGGGATCGCCGGCAGGATCAGGTAGCGGAACTGGGCCAGCGGGGAGGTCCCGGGGGGAGGGTTCGCGCTGATGGGGAACCATTTCAGCCCGATCGCGAAGATCACGATGAGCACGACCCCGGACACGAACTCCGGGACGGACGTGAGGGAGAGCCCCGTCACGCTGATGCTCCGGTCGACCGCCCGGCCGCGGTAGAGCGCGGCCAGCACGCCGGCGAGGATGCTGACCGGCACCACGATCACGAAGGCCACCGCGGCCAGCTTGAGCGAGCGCCAGAGGGCCGGGAACAGGAAGGAGCTGACCGGCGCGTGGAACTGGCTGGAGGTGCCCAGGTCGCCGTGCACGATGCCCGTCACCCAGGTCCAGTACTGGGTGATGAGCGGGCGGTCGGCGCCGAGGGTGTGGTTCAGGATCTGCACGGCGCGTTCGGAGGCGAACGGGCCGAGGATCGCCCGGCCCGGATTGCCCGGCAGCACCGATCCCGCGAAGAAGATGATCAGGCTCAGCAGGACCAGGGTGAACAGCGCCAGCCCCAGCCGTTTGAGCACGTACTGCGTCACTCACCCTCCCCTTTCCCCGTCCGTGGCCATCTGGGCATGGAGACAGTGACCGCCCGGTACTGCTTAGTCCAGCGCTTGATTCTCACTCCGTACGCCCCGGAACGCAATGGCCACCGGGTCGTTATGCCTTTGAGACCTGCGCATACGCGACGCCAGCGTGGCTGGCCGACGATCGCCGTGGTCGCGGCGGTGCCACCGGTGCGGGATAGTCGGCCCTGTGCGCACACAGCCGCAAGACATGCCGAACGATAACGGCGGCCCGGCCCCAGCAGGCACCCTCACCACCGTAGGGGTGCTCGTCACCGGGGCCGCCTCGGGCATCGGCCTGGCCGTCGCAGCCCGCTGCCTGTCCGAGGGGGCCGCCGTCGCTGGCCTCGACCGTGACGGCGCGGCCCTCAGCCGGGCGGTCGCCGGGCTCGCCGCGGGCGACCGGGGCCGCGTCACCGCCGTCCAGGCCGACGTCGCCGACCCGGACCAGGTGCGGGCCGCCGTCGCCACGGCCGGGGAGCGGCTGGGCCGGCTCACCGCCGTGGTCAATGTGGCCGGGATCGGCGGGTACACCGGCGACGTCGGCCAGACCAGCCTGGCGGACTGGGCCCGCACGCTGGCGGTGAACCTGTCCGGCACCTTCCACGTCTGCCGGGCGGCGCTTCCGCTGCTGCGGGCCAGCGGCGGCGGCCGGATCGTCACCGTGAGCTCCCAGTACGGCCTGGTCGGCGGGGCGGGCAGCCCCGCTTACTCGGCGGCCAAGGCGGGGGTGATCGGCCTCACCCGCGCCATGGCGGTGGATCATGCGACCGAGGGCATCCTGGTCAACTGCGTCTGCCCGGGCCCGATCGATACGCCGATGCTGCGTGCCTCCAGCGGCCACGCCGAACTGGCGTCCCGCGAGACCGCCCGGACGGCGGGGCGCGTCCTGCTCGGCGGGCCGGGGCGCCCCGAGGACGTGGCCGGGGTGATCGCTTTCCTGCTCGGGCCCGATGCCGGCTTCCTGACCGGGGCGGTGCTCACCTGCGACGGCGGCTGGACCGCGAGCTGACGGCGCCGCTGGCCACTGCGGATGTCGGCCATTCGGGTCCCGGTCAGGACGCGTCGACCAGGACCGCCCGGGAGGTCTCCAGTGCGCGCTCGGCCGCGATGGCCACCGCGAGCGTGGCGGCCGCGTCCGGTGGCGTGCAGACCACCGCCGCTGGGTCGTGCTCGCTGACCGCGTGCAGGAAGCGGCGCCACGACCGCTCGAGCGGAGGAGACGCGGAGCGGCGGGAGACCTGCTGGCCGTTGCTCACGCCCGTGAGGGTGAAGTCGGGGTCGAGATCCATCCTGAGCGTGGCGTCGGACGCGATGATGTCCAGGCCGTAGCGGCCCGGCTGGCCAGGCTTGGTCCAGGCGACCACGACCGTCGCCAGCGCGCCGGAGGCCAGCTCGAGCAGCATCGTCAGGGCGTCGTCGATGTCCCCGGCCTCCCCGGCACTGCGGGCCAGCCGGACCCGCCCGGCGGCCGCCTGGACGGACACCACCTCGCCCGCCACGGTCCTGGCCAGGTCCAGGTGGTGGCTGCCGCGCTCCAGGAGGTTTCCGCCGCCCGCGCGCATGTCCACGAACCACGGCCGGCTCTGGGTCGGCCCGATGCTGGTCCCGACCAGAAGCCCGATCTGCTGGCCCGCCAGCAGCCCGGGCAGGTCGTCGAGCAGGTCGAGCGCGTGCCACTGGTAGCCGACTGCGCAAACGGTGCCGGAGCGCTCAGCCGCCGCTACGATCTCCGCCGCGTCCTCGGACGTGCGGGCGATCGGTTTCTCCAGGTACACGGGCAGCCCGTGGCCGAGCGCGGCGACCACCGGCTCCCGGTGGGCCGCCGGCGGGACGCAGACGATGAGCGCCCCAAGGTCCTCGCGGTCGAGCAGGTCGCGCCAGTCCTGATAGGTGCGGGCGCCGGTGCCTTCGGCCAGCGCCTCGGCCCGCTCGCGGTCGATGTCGCATATCGCGACGAGCTCGGCTTCCGCGAGGGAACCGAGAACACGCCGGTGCTCCTGCGCTATCCAGCCGGCCCCGATCATGCCCACCCTCATGGTGTCCACCGGGTCAGCTCCAGGGGAAAGGCGAGTTGCTCACCGGGTGCAGGTCCCCGGTGCGGTACCGGCCGAACCGGAACGGCTCGAGAAGCCCCTGCTGCTCCCCGAGGAGCTCCTTCGCGACCAATGCGCCGACGCCGATCATCTTGAACCCGTGATTAGAATCAGCGATCACATAGGCGTTCTGGCGGAACACGTCGAAAACCGGAAAGCTGTCCGGGGTGAACGCGCCGATGCCGCCACTGGGATCGTGCCGGTAGAGGTGGCGCTTGCCCTGGAACCTCTTGTGGCAGTGCGCCAGCCCCGACGTCCACATCCGCACGAAGTCTTCCTGCACGGTGAACTCGGGACTGGCCGGGCCGTACGGATCGACGGCGATGTCCGCCGCGGGCTTGTCGACCACGTTGGGCGAGGCCCCGCCCTGCAGCCCGGCGAAGTTGAAGTCCGGCTTGTAGTAGATGCCCCACAGCCGGTCAGTGATCAGGTCGCCGCTGATGTCGTCATAGAGCGGTGCGTCCGAGTCCACGTGCGTGACCGGCGGCATCTCGCCCCGGCTGTCGGTGAACTCCTTCGGCTCGATCCCGAGCGTGCCCTCCTGCAGCGCCCAGTAGGTCCACATCGGCCGGTCCGTGCCCCCGGTGCCTCCGGGCTCCGCCACCTTAATCCGTTCCGGCAGGTCCAGCCAGGCCCACAGGTCGCGGATCCACGGCCCGGCGCCGACCACGAGCTGATCGCAGGCGATCGTGCCCTGATCGGTTTCGACCGAGACCACCGCGCCTCCGGCCATTCCCAGCCCGGTGACGCGGACGCCCGCCGCGATCCTCACCCCCTCGGCTTCCGCCTTCGCCGCCAGGCCGCGGACCGCGCGGATGTTGTTCGCGTACCCGCCCTTCTTCTCATGCAGGACGGTGGTGATCCCGGGCGCCTGCCAGTCCTCGAACATGTCGAGCAGGTAGCGGTTGCAGTCGTGCTCTCCTTCGACGAGCACGGACGGGTAGCCGATCGCCTCCTGCTCGCTGAAGATCTTCGCGACGTCCTCGGACATCGCCTCCGGCGCGATCTGCAGGAAGCCGACCGGATGGTAGGAAAACGCCTCGGGGTCCGACTCCCACACCGACACCGAATGTGCCATCAGCTCGCGCATCGCAGGCTGGAAGTAATTGTTGCGGACGGTCCCGCAGGCGATGCCGGTCGCACCGGCGCCGACTCGGCTCTTGTCGAGGACCAGGATGTCCTCACCCCCGCCGAGCCCGCGCGCGCGGAGCTCCCGGGCCAGATGCCAGGCCGTGGACAGTCCGTGGATGCCTGCGCCGACGACGACGTACCGGCTGTGGGTGGGGACCATGGCACCTGCCTTCCAGATCGACGGCGCTGCGGGAGCGCAACACGTTCATAAGGTAGCCCGGATCGCGCCGGCGGCCAGAGCCGCCACCGGCGAACGGAACGCCGTACACGCCGCTATGGCTGCTGGGCGGCTGTGCAATCCGTTGCGTGTGGGGCATCCTGGGCAAGGTAGAAATATCTCCGGAAAGGGAGTCCTATGGCCCGCGAATCGCTGGTGGCGGTCAGCTACCCGGTGAACGATGAATTCACCCGGATCAACACCGGCGTGCTCGACGGTGCGGCCAGAGTCGTTTTCCTGCATGGCCGACCGGAGGACGAGTTCCGCGAGGTCGTGCGCCAGGCGAATGTGCTCATCGGGTGGCACCTCGGCGAGGAACTCCCGGCCGGTATCTTGTACGACTCGCCCCGGCTGCGGTTCGTCCAGCTGCTGTCGGCCGGTGCCGACGCGGTGGACTTCGGCGCCATTCCGGAACGGCTGGTGCTGGCCAGCAACGTGGGTGCCTACGCCGAGCCGATGGCCGAGCACATCACGGCGATGACGCTCGCCCTGGCCAAACGGCTGCCCCAGCGGCACGCCGCCCTCGCCAGGGGCGAGTTCAGGATGTGGGACCCCGTGCTCACCCTGGACGGCGGGGTCTGCGCGATCCTGGGCCTCGGCGGCATCGGCAAGGCCACCGCCCGCATGATGCGAGCCTTCGGGATGCGCATCCAGGCGATCAACTCCACCGGCCGCACCAGCGAGCCGGTCGAGTTCATCGGCACGCTGGCCGACCTGGATCAGGTGCTCGCCGCCGCGGAGGTGCTCGTCATGGCCCTGCCGCTGATCAAGGCCACCCGTGGCCTCATCGGTGCGCGGGAGCTGGGGCTCATGAAGCCCACCGCGATCCTCGTCAACGTGTCCCGGGCGGCCATCGTGGACGAGCGGGCACTCTATGAGCACTTGCGGGACCAGCCTGAGTTCTGCGCCGGGATCGACACCTGGTGGCACGAGCCGGCCCCAGGCTCGGGGTTCTCCACCCGGTATCCCTTCTTCGACCTGCCCAACATGATCGGGTCTCCGCACAACTCGGGCGTTGTGGATGGCGCCCTTGAGTTCGGGGCAGGCAAAGCCGCCGAGAACGTCCGGCGGTTCCTGGGCGGCGAAGCCGTGATCGGAGTAGTCCGCCGCGAGGATTACCTGTGATCGATGAGGCCCGCCAAGTCATGAGACGCTCGCCCCGACCACGCTGCCGATCAGGTAGGTGACACCCGCGGCGAGCGCGGCGAGCCCCAGCTGGCGCAGCGCCCCGCGCAGGAACGGCCGGTCGGTGAGCCGGGCCACCAGCCCGCCGCCGATGAACCCGGCCACAGCCGCAAGCCCGAGCGCGGCCCACAGCAGGTCGTATCCGAGCAGATAAGGAAGCAGCGGGATAAGGGCGCCGACGGCGAAGGTGGCCAGCGAAGCACCCGCCGCGGTCAGCGGTGAGGGCAGCTCGTGGTGGTCGACCCCGAGTTCCTCGCGGACGTGCATGCCCAGCGCTTCCTCCGGGTTGGTGGAGACCTGCTGGGCCACCTGGTCGGCCAGGCTGGGATCGATCCCCCGGTGCCGCAACATGGTGGCCAGTTCCTCGCGCTCGGCGTCGGGGTGGATCTCCAGCTCGTGACGCTCCTTGCGGACCTCCGCCTCGACCAGCTCGTTTTGCGATGAGACCGAGACGTATTCGCCGGTGGCCATCGAAAAGGCGCCCGCCGCCAGCCCGGCCAGGCCGGTGAGGACGATGATGTGCTGCGCCCCGCCGCCCCCGCCGACCCCGGCGATCAGGGAGACGTTGGTCACCAGGCCGTCCATGGCTCCAAAGACGGCTGGGCGAAGCCAGCCGCCGGAAACGTCACGATGCTCGTGACCGGGCGCCTCGCTGTCAGTGCCGCTGGCAGCCGTCATTTTGATCATCCTTGGTCTCGTGCGCGCCCGTTGAGTGTGGGGTGCAGTACGCGGCAGGCGGATAGCAGGCACGCGGAAAGCCGCGGATCGCGGAAACCGGCTCCAGCAGCCCATTATTCCCGACGCACACGACACCGAACCGGGCCGCGGTATCGCGGCGGGATCAGGTGGCCGGCGGGACCAGGTGTTGGGCGGACTAGGTGACCGGGCGGACTAGGCGGCCGGGCGGGCCCAGGTGCCGCGGCCCAACCGGCACCGAGGCACCATGTCACCGGTGGCCGGCCTGACCACGGCGGCGCCGTCTGGATATCGTCCTCGTGCGGTGTGATTGACGTGTTCGGCAGCGGGAGGCCCACATGCTTATCGGCGAGAGCTACATCGGCGAGGGCGCCGAGGCCGCGCACGTGAACACCGTCCTCGGCGAGCGTGCCGGGCCGGTCGGCGTCGCCTGGGCAACCGCGCTGGCCACCCCGAGCGCCGGGCATACGCCGTTCGTCGCGGTGGTCATCCCGGGGCTCCCGGTCAAGCCGATGACGCTGTTCGTTAACAAGGCTCCCATCGCCGGTGACGAGCACGGCACGCTCACCTGGGGAGCGGCGCAGGCGGGCGTCGCCGGCGGCGTCGCCGATGCGGTGAGCGAGGGGATCCTCAGCGAGGCCGATGCGGACGAGTGCCTGATCATCGCCGCGGTATGGGTCAATCCCGCCGCCAGGGACGCCGACCAGGTCTATGCGAACAACCGGGCCGCAACCCGGGAGGCGCTACGGGCCGGTGTCGCGGGCACGCCGCAGATGGCCGAGGTGCTCGCCGCGCGGCATCGCCCGTTCAACCCGTTCTACTCGCCACCTCGCGGCAGCCAGGACCGGGCGGCCGGCGGCGCTGGCGAAGACGGCCGGGAGCATGCGGACGGTGGCGCGGCTGGGGGTGGCCGGCAACCCGCCGACGGTGGCGCGGCCGGGGGCCGCCAGCAATCCGCGGACGGGGGCGCGGGCGAAGGTGGCCACGCCCGGGCGCCAGAGCCGCAGTGAAGATCACCGCCATCCGGCTGGACCGGATGCGGCTTCCGCTGGACCCGCCGTTCCGCGCGGCCTGGGACCCGGTCCCGCGACGCCATTTCGACGCGACCCTGGTCCGCGTCGAGACCGACGAGGGTATCACTGGGTTCGGCTCCGGCGACACGATGGACGGTTTCGCCGCGTTCGCGGACCTGTTCATCGGCCGTGACCCCCTCGCGATCGCGCGCCACGTGCGGACGATCGAGACGATCAACTTCCATGCCGGGCGCTACTGGCCGCTGGAGGCGGCTCTGTGGGACATCATCGGGAAGGCCTGCGGGCAGCCGGTGTCAGCCCTGCTCGGGGGGGCATGCACGCGTCTTGCGGCGTACGCGTCGCTGGGTGAGCTGACGGGGCCGGGCGAGCGGGCCGACGCGGTGCTCGCGGCGCAGGAGGCGGGCTTCCGGGCGGTGAAGATCCGGATCGACCGGGCAGACGTCGCGGCGGGGCTGGCCGCCGTCCGCGCGGTGCGCGCCGCGGCCGGGGACGGCATCGAGATCATGGTCGACCTCAACCAGTGGTGGCGGATGCCCGGCGACATCTCTCCCGCGCTCGACGCCGCTGCGGTCCGGCGGCTGGCCAATGAGCTGCGCGAACTGGGTGTGCTGTGGCTGGAGGAACCGCTGCCCGGCGGCGACCTGGCGGGCATGCGCTTGCTCAGGGAGCAGACCGGGATCCGGGTCGCGGGAGGTGAGATGGCCCGCACCCCCGCCGAGCTACTGGACGCCGTGTCCGCGGGCGCGCTCGACATCGTGCAGCCGGACGCCGTCCTGTCCGTCGGCATGCTCAGGGCGCGGACCGTCGCTGAGTTCGCGCAGCTGCGGCACTGCTGGTTCACCCCGCACACCTGGACGAACGGGCTCGGCCTTATGGCCAACCTGCACGTGGCGGCCGGCGTCGGTGGGGGGCCCTACGTCGAGTTCCCTTACGACCCGCCCGGCTGGACCGAGCGCCGGCGCGATTTCTTCTTGTGCCAGCCGCTGCTCATCGACTCCGCTGGATGCCTCACGGTGCCCGCACAGCCCGGGCTCGGCGTGGCAATCGACGAATCCGCCGTCACCCACTGGGCTCTGCGCTGATGGCCAGCCAGACATGCCGCCCAGCGCCGTCACCGGGATCACACCGCTTCGCATTCCTGGAGAGATCATGAAAGTCGGCTTCATTGGCCTTGGCCACATGGGCGCGCCGATGAGCAGCAACATCCTGGCCGCTGGCCATGACCTGGTGGTCCACGACGTGCGCCCGGACGCCGCCGCGGGCTTGCTGGCCGCCGGCGCCGCATGGGCGGAATCGCCCCGCCAGGCAGGAGCGGATCGCGACGTCGTCATCACCATGCTGCCGGGGCCCAGTCAGGTGGAGGAGGTCCTCCTCGGGCCCAGCGGCCTGCTCGCCGGCCTGCCAGCCAGCGCCACGTGGATCGACATGTCCACCAGCGCCCCGGCGGTGGCGGACCGGGTGCGGGCCTCCGCCGGCTCCGGCGGGCCGGCCATCCTGGATGCGCCGGTCGCCGGCGGGATCACCGGCGCCAGGGACGGCACGCTGCAGATCTTCGTCGGCGGAGCCGCCGAGGACTACCAGCGGCTGCGGCCGCTGCTTGAGGTCATGGGGGATCGGGAGCGGATCCTGCATGTCGGGCCGTACGGTGCCGGGTACACCGTCAAGCTCATGCTCAACCTGCTCTGGTTCGCATACGTCACCCTCACTGCCGAGGCGCTGACCATCGGGGTCAGGGCCGGCGTTGACGTGGCGACGCTGCGCCGGTCGCTGCTCGCAAGCGCGGCTGCCAGTCATTTCCTCGAACACGACGTGCTGAGCGTGCTGGAGCGCGGCGACTTCGACGACTCCTTCGCGCTCGCGCTCGCGTGCAAGGACCTGGGGCTCGCGGTCGACCTCGCCCGGCAGACCGGCGTGCCTGCCGAGCTGAGCGCCATGGTCGAGCAGGTGTACCGGCGGGCGCGCGCGCAGTACGGGGATGACGGCGGCCAAATGCTCCCGATGAAGCTGCTCGAGGACCTCACCGCCACACCCCTCCGCCTGTCGCCCGCGCCGCACCCGCAGGAGTGACCATGCTCTCCACCCTGGCTGGCGCAAGGTTCGTGCTCACCCCGATGCCCGCCGCCCACTTCGGCGCGGGCGCCGTCGGCGAGCTGCCCGGGCTGGTGCGCGGCACGGGCAGCTCCGCGGCCGTCATCGTCACTGATCCGGCGCTGGCCGGCTCGCCGGTCGTCGCCCGGGTGCGGGACGTGCTCGCCGCGGACGGGGTAACGGCGGCCGTGTTCGCCGGTGTGCGGCCCAACCCCAGCACCGACGACGTGGCGGCTGGGGCCGACGCGGTGGCGGGGCTGGCGGCCGAGACTGGCCGGGGGGCGGAGGCAGGCGTGGCGGGGAAGCCAGGGCGAGTGGGGGAGCCAGGGCGGGTTGGCGAGCCAGGGCGGGTGGGGGAGCCAGGCTGGGTCGCGGCGGCCGACCGGGTGGCGGTGGTGGCAGTAGGCGGCGGGTCCGCCATCGATGCGGCCAAGGGCATCGCGCTCGCCGCCGTCAACCCGCAGCGCGGCCGGGGCCTCGACTACCGCCGCGACTTCGCCCGCCCGGCCCTGCCGATCGTCGCGGTGCCGACCACGGCGGGCACGGGTGCGGAGACGAACGCGTTCGCGGTGGTGACCGATCCGGCGACGCGCCGGAAGTTCTACGTGGGCCACGCCAGCTCACGGCCGGCCGCCGCGATCCTCGACCCCGACCTCACGGTCGGCCTGCCGCCCGGAGCGACGGCCGCCACCGGGATGGACGCCCTGACCCACGCGCTGGAGTCCTGCATGTCCAGCCGCGCCAATCCCTGGTCGGACGGCATCGCCCTGCAGGTCATCCGGATGATCGCGGCGTACCTGCCGCGGGCCGTCGCCGACGGCGGCGACCGGGAGGCGCGGTCCCAGATGTTGCTCGCCGCCCACCTGGCCGGCGTCGGCATGGCCAGCACCGGGCTGGGCGTCTGCCACGCCATCGGCCACTCGCTCGGCGGGCGGTTCGACGTCGCCCATGGGGTGGCGCTGACCATGGTGCTGCCCTGGGTGCTCCGCTTCAATCTCCCTGCCTGCCGGGAGCGCCTCGCCACGATGGCGTTCGCCCTCGGCGCGGGGGACACCGCGCGCGGCGCCGCGTGGAACGCGGCCGCGGCGATCGACGCGGTCACCGCGCTGGCCGACCGGGTCGGGATGACGCACCGGCTGCCCGACTTCGGGATCACCGCCGCGGATTTCGGTGCCATCGCCACCGACGCCCTCGATGATGAGGTCTTGGCCAACACGCCGCGCCCGCCGACCGAGGCCGACATTCAGGCCATCCTCGCCAGTGCACTCCATGGCACCCGCGATGGCCAGGCCGCCTCCAGCTGTCCGTAGCGCCCTCCATGGCACCGTTCGCGGCATCCGGGGCACCCGCCGCGGGTATCCAGGTACCACGGCACCGGGGGCACCCGCCGCGGTATCCGGACACCACGGCACCTGGGGCATCCGCCGCGGTATCCGGATACCACGGCGTCCGAGGCACCCGCCGCGGCATCCCCAGGCATCATCGCGGCACCCCCGGCAGCGCCGCGGCCTGGCCGCTACCCCGCCCGGCGCCCCGGGGCAGGACAGGCCAGGGCCTCCCGGGAGATGATGAACCCTCAGGCCGGCGATCTCGCCGGGCCTGCAGGCTGACTCAATGAGGAGCTGCCGATGGCTGCCGCCACCCCCGTGGGCCGGCCCACCTCCGGCCCGCGCCCGGTCCGTGCCCCCCGGGGCACTGCACTGACCTGCCAGGGCTGGCCGCAGGAGGCGGCCATGCGGATGCTCATGAACAACCTCGACCCCGAGGTGGCAGAACATCCCGACCAGCTCATCGTCTACGGCGGCTCGGGCCGCGCCGCCCGCAGCTGGGCCGCGTACGACGCCATCGTTAGGTCCCTTCGGGGTCTTGCCGGGGACGAGACGCTGCTGGTGCAGTCCGGTAAGCCGGTGGGGGTCATGCGCACCCATGAGTGGGCGCCGCGGGTCCTGCTCGCGAACTCGCTGCTGGTGCCCCAGTGGGCTACCTGGGACGAGTTCCGGCGGCTGGAGGCGCTGGGGCTGACCATGTTCGGCCAGATGACCGCCGGGTCATGGATCTACATCGGCACCCAGGGCATCCTGCAGGGCACCTACGAGACGTTCGCCGCCGTCGCCGCCAAGCGGTTCGGCGGGTCGCTGGCCGGCACGGTCACGCTGACCGCCGGGCTCGGCGGGATGGGCGGGGCGCAGCCGCTGGCGGTGACGATGAACGGCGGGGTCGCGATCTGCGTGGAATGCGACGCGTCGCGGATCGCCCGCCGGATCGAGCACGGCTACTGCGACGTGGCCGCCGACGATCTCGACGACGCGCTGCGCCGGGCGGAGGCTGCCAGGAACGCGGGCGAGGCGCTGTCAATCGGGCTGCTCGGCAACGCCGCCGACGTGCTGCCGGCGCTGCTCGCCCGGGGCGCCGCGATCGACGTGGTCACCGACCAGACCTCGGCCCACGACCCGCTGACCTACCTGCCGCGCGGGGTGGCCTTTGAGGACATGCCGGCGCTGCGCGCCGAGGACCCGGCCGGGTTCACCGCGCGGGCCAGGGAGTCGATGGCCGCGCACGTGGAGGCGATGGTCGGGTTCCAGGACGCGGGCGCGGAGGTGTTCGACTACGGCAACTCGATCCGCGGCGAGGCCGAGCTGGCCGGGTACGGGCGCGCATTCGCTTTCCCCGGGTTCGTGCCCGCCTACATCCGGCCGCTGTTCTGCGAGGGCAAGGGGCCGTTCCGCTGGGCGGCGCTGTCCGGCGACCCGGCCGACATCGCCCGCACCGACCGGGCGGTGCTGGAGCTGTTCGGCGACGACGAGCACCTGCGACGCTGGCTC
>DASYQM010000184.1:0-2637 GCA_036005525.1 Streptosporangiaceae bacterium | reverse complement strand
CGATGAAGTACTGGGGATGCTGGCCCGCGTTGACGGTGTCTATCCCGACCGCGACGGTACTGTCGGGCAGCAGGGCGACGTTGCTGCCGTTCAGGAAGAAGGCGAACAGGTCGTTGACGCCGGTGCCCACGTACTCGTTGTACTCGTCGGACGAGAAGACGTACTTCATCTGGACGAACGGCTGGGCCGGCACGAACTTGATCTCCAGCGAAGCCGCGTCGTGCGTCTCGTTGCCGGCCAAGGCCTCCAGGTCGGCGTCGCCGGGTGTCCCGTTCTGCGTGCTGATGAGGGTGGTCGACGAGTTGGGGCTGTCGGGAGGCCAATCGAACAAGGTGCCGGAGTTCTGATCGACCACGTTGCGGATGTCCCCCGTGCTCAAGATGATGCCGTCGCCGAAGCCGATCACGGCGGGGTCGGCGGTGAACACGCCGGCCGCACGGGGGGCGCCCACGTAGGTCGCGCTCGTGACGACGATGCCGGGGCCGGCCAGGCGCTCGGCCAGGGTCAGCGCCGGCTGAGGCCCGAGCCCGCCGGTGTCGGTGACGGTCCACCCCTGCGCAAAGGCCAGGTTCGGAGCCACAACGACCATCAGGGAGACGCCCAGGGACGGCAGGGGTTGCAGACGCATGGGCCGCACCTCGCGGGAGCGAAAGGAAACGGGGATTTTTCCAGTGCGGGCCAGCCGTGTCAAACTGGGGCCAAAATGACCCGAGCCAAGGGGTTGGCCATCGCGGCCGCTCTGGCGGGTGCCATCCTGGTGCCCCTTTACGGTGACCCGCGGCCGTCCCCGGTGACCCACGCCGAATGGGCGCGACTCCTCCTGCGCGCCCTCGATCTGGCCGAGGCCCTGCCGGCCTCCGCCACGGACCGTGAGGTCTTCTCGGTCCTGTCCTGGAAGGAGACCCTGTCCTTCGCCGCCGATCGGTACCTCCGGGCGGACGGCCTGCGCGCGCGGGAGGTGGCGGGCGTGACGCGGGTGGAGGCGGGGGACGCGGTCGGCGAGGTGGCCTATGCCCTGGCGATCGTTCGCGGCGGAGATTATCGCCTCCGCCTGCAGCTCGCCGGGGAGCCGGCCCGGCCGGCAGCGGCGGAGATCACGCGGCTGGGCCGGACGACGCCGGCCGCCATCTTCAGCGTTCCGCTGGCGGGGCAAGCCACCTGGGCGGACGTGGGCTCGGTGCACCTCGACCCGGGCGTGCATACGGCCTCCATCCAGCTGCCGCCGCACGCGGCGCTCGAGCACGTCGAAGTCGTGCCGCCCTGCCTCAACGCGATCGAGCCTCCCGGCGGATGGAAGTCGCGGAACGTCCTGCAGACCTCCGAGCTGGCGGTGACCGTCCTGAAGGCGGTCGACGGCGAGCCGCAACTGGCGCCCGCGGCGCCGCCGATCGAGGTCCGGGGCTCCGACTTCCAGCCACTCGACACCGCGCCGGCGGTCGTGCCGGTGTCGTCGGCCTTGGAAGGCTCTTGGCTGCTCGCCGGACCGCGCGGCCGGCAGGCGGCGGTGTCGGTCAGCGTGCCCGAGGCCGGCCTCTACACGATCTGGGTCTACGGCTACGTCGGCGGCGGGCAGAGCTGGATGGCGGATCGCTGCCGCAAGGCGATCCTGTGCCCGACCGCGCCGCCGCAGGCGGCCGGCTGGTCGCACCTCATGACCGATGACTTCCTCCCGGGGCCGCACACCTTCGTGGTGACCCTGGGCCCGGAGGCCGCCGTGCGCGGGCTGCGGCTGGAGCGCAAGCGCAACGGCCCCTACGACTACGCCGCGGCGGTGGCGCGGCTCGGCTTCGAGCCGGGGCCGGCGGGCCCGGCGCCGCGGGCGAAGGTGCTGGAAGCGGCGCGTTTCGTCGAGGCTCGACGGCGGGCGCGCATCGAAACGTGCGGGGACATCCCGCCGCCGCTGGTGCTGACGGCAGGCAACGCGCTCGCCCAGCCCGCGCGCCTGGCGCAGCCCCAATCCCAGGCGCCCAACGTGGGGACCGGCATCTCCCCGCTGGCTCCGAGCGGGCCCTTCACAGAGCCGGCGGCGCCGCCGACGCCGGTGATCGTGGTCTCGCCGCCGGTGCCGGTGATCACGCCGACGCCGCCGCCCCAGCCGACCGAGCCCGAGCCGCCCGTGAGGCCCTCTCCCACCCCGGCGGCGCCTCCCGCCACGCTCGCGCTGGCGCCCACACCCTCGCCCTGCCAGCCGCCGGCGAGCCCGGTGACCCCGAACCCCTGCGGCCCTTGAGCTAGCCGGCGATCCGCCGGACGGGCTGCGGCTTGGGCGCGGGCTCCTTATAGGCCTGCGAGTTGTAATAGTAGTAGTAGGACTTGGCCTTGACGTCGACGGCGTTCAGCACGGCGCCGAGGACGTTGCTCGACACCCGCCGCAGCGCGGAGACGTTCCGCTTCACCAGCTTCTTGTCGACCTTGTTGTGCTGGATCACGAAAATGGTGATGTCGGCGTAGCGCGCGAGCAGCAACGCGTCGGTCACGGAGGCGAGCGGCGGCGAGTCGACCAGGATCCACTCGAAGTGCCGCCGCAGGTGATCGAGGAGATCGGGGAAGTTCTTGCGGGTGAGGATGGCTGGCGGGTTGGGCGGCAGCGTCCCCGCCGTGATCGCATACAGGTTGGGTACGCGGGTCGGGCGGACC
>DASYQM010000183.1:0-1508 GCA_036005525.1 Streptosporangiaceae bacterium | reverse complement strand
GCGGCTGCGTCCGGCTTCGCGCCGCAGGGCGCGCAGCCGGGCGAGGGTCAGCTGCGCTGCGGTGGCCGGGTCGGGGGCGGCGGCCAGGATGACGCGTGCCTCGGCCCGCATGATCCCGCCCGCGCCTGGGCGAAGGCGGCCAGGAATCCTGGGTAGTACTCGCGCAGGTGGGAGCGCAGCTTGTTATGCGCGCCGGTGCGTGCCCAGATGGCGTCCTGCTGGGCGCGGGCCAGCACCGCGATGGCCTGGGCGAGTTCGGTGTCGGCCGGCAGCGGGCGGTGCGCGTGGGCGTCGGTGCGCAGCACGTTGGCGAGCACGACCGCGTCTCCGCGGTCGGACTTGCGCCCGGCGGCCGAGTGCCGGTCCCGGTAGCGGGCGACGGCCATCGGGTTGATGGGGTAGACCTTGCCGCCGGTGGCGCGCAGGCAGGCGGTCAGCAGTCCGCGCGGGGTCTCGATCGCCACCGGGACCTGGTCATCGCCGGTGTCGCCGTAGTCGGCTAGCAGTTCCAGCAGCTGGCTGAGCCCTGCCGCATCGTCGCTGATCCGGCGGCGGGCCAGCAGCGAGCCGTCGGCATCGACCAGGGCGATGTCATGGTGGTCCTCGGCCCAGTCGATCCCGCAGAACACCCTCATAAGCTGCTCATCTCCTCATCGTCTCGGTGACGCTACGCACATGGCCGCAGCCACGCGGGTTCACGCGCGCTCCCTAATGGAAGGGCTCTCAGGCACCGCCATCCGATCAGCCGTTTCGTGACCCCAGCTGCCCGCAGGGCCCCGGTCCTGCCCGGAGCTCAAGGGCTCTCGCCGGAGTGAGGGGTCTGATCCTGCAGGCGGCAGCGGCCACGACCACCCATACCGGCCGCCGTCGGCTGCATCCTGGCAGCCCGCCGGCGTGTCGCGGTAAGCCTGGCCAAGCGGGCAGGCGCCGCAACCGGGCCCGGCTCCTGGCCAGAGGATCACCGGTCCTCCGGGTACTGCGCGGGTCCCGGCCGGGGCGTTCTCAGCGCCAGATCCTGCCGGTCTCAAAGCAGCCATCGGATGCCGGTAGGGGTTCGGGCGTGAATCTGGCCGGCAGGCCCGCACTCTCAAACAAAGGCTCTCCGGCCTGGGCAACAAGTAGCGGTGCTCTGCCATGTGCCCATTAGGGAACAAGGCCGAGACCAAGACCATGCTGCCGGTGATCCAGGCGTTCATGGCCGCCCACTAGCTGTCCGGCGTCACGGTCGTTGCGGATGCGGGGGATGGTCTCCGAAGCCAACCAGAAGGAGATCGAGGCCGCCGGGCTGTCGTTCATCTTCGGCCTGCGCATCCCCGAGGTCCCCTACGCGGTTGCCCAGTGTCACCGTGAGCACCCGGGCGAGGACATCCCTGACGGGCACGTGTTCACCCAGCGCTGGCCGGTGGGGCCGGCTGGTGACCACGGTGACCAGGTCATCTACTACCAGTACCGGCATGACCGCGCCCGCCGCACGCTGCGCGGCATCGATGAGCAGATCGCCAAGGCCG
>DASYQM010000182.1:0-3215 GCA_036005525.1 Streptosporangiaceae bacterium | reverse complement strand
GCCGCCATCGACGGCATCGCCGCCGGCCGGGCGGTAAGGCGCCGGCAGGTTTGGCTCGTAGGCGCGGAAGCCCTTGGTGCTGCTTGGCTCGCGGCCGCCGTTGGCGAACACCACCGCGAAGTAGGGGATCGCGATCGCACCGACCGCGGGGATGGCGGTCAGCCAGCCTCCGCCCTTGGCGAACACGATCACGGCGATCACGAAGCACACCACCCGGATCGCCATCATGATCAGGTACCGGCGCTCGCGGTACGAGATGTCCTCGGACCTCGACCGCTGTGCCTCGGTGACCAGATGTGCGCTGGTACGCCGGCCCCTGCGCATGACCATCACTACTTCAAGCTATGCCCGCTTGCGTCATGCGTCATCCCCGGGCGGGGGTTTGGGGGAGGCTGGCGTCCGCGGCGACAACGATGCCATGATCATCGCCAGGCGGGCGCGGGCCTGTCCCCGTCCCGCGGACGGCGAGAGGACGAGCACGGAGGGATCATGACCGACCGCACATACCGGGTGACGGAAATCGTCGGCACCTCGACCGAGGGCCTCGACTCCGCGATCCGCAACGCCCTGCACCGGGCGGCACAGACCCTGCGGCACCTGGACTGGTTCGAGGTGACCCAGATCCGGGGCCAGATCGAGGACGGGCGCGTGGCCCACTACCAGGTGGGCTTGAAGGTCGGGTTCCGGCTAGAGGACGCCTGAGCGGCCTGGCCCTGCTAGCTGGCCTGGCTCACCGACGACATGTTGAAGCCGTCCACCCGGACCGGCGGCATGGCCGCGCGCGCGAAATAGTCGCCCCACTCACGGGACAGCGTCGCCGTGGTGGCGCCCACCTCGGTGATCCTGGCCAGCATGCTGACCGGGCTCTCGTTGAAGCGGAAGTTGTTCACCGCCGCGGTGACCTCGCCGTTTTCCACCAGATAGGTCCCGTCCCTGGTCAGCCCGGTGAGCAGCAGCGTCTGCGGATCCACCTCGCGGATGTACCACAAGCAGGTGAGCAGCAGCCCGCGACCGGTGTCGGCGATCATCTCGTCCAGCGAGGCGGAGCCGCCCCCGTCCAGGATGAGGTTCCCGATCGCCGGGGTGACCGGGAGCCCGGACAGGCCGGCCGAATGCCTGGTCTGGACCAGGGCCGCGAGCTCGCCGCCGGAGATCCAGTCGGTTGGCTGAAGCCGCAGGCCGTTGTCGAACACCGAGGACTGCCGGGTGGACGCGTGGGCGATCACGAAGGGCGCGCTGCCGAGCCCGGGCGCCGCCGTGGGCGTGGGGTCACTGCGCAGGGTCAGCGGCAGCCCGGTCAGCCGGTCGCCGACCCTGGTCCCGCCCCCCGCCTTGCTGAACACGGTCCTTCCGTCCAGCGCGTCCCTGGCCCCGGACGACCAGTACAGGTAGATCAGCAGGTCGGCCACCGCGGCCGGGGGCAGCACGGTCTCATACCGCCCGGCCGGCAGGTCCACCCGGCGCTTTGCCCACTCCAGCCGCTGGCTGAGGCCGCCACAGACGGCAGCCACATCGACGTCGGTGAAGTCACGGGTACCCTGCCCGGCCCAGGCCGACCCGGTCAGGTCGGCCGATTTGGCGTTGATGTCCACCATCCCGGTCGGCTGATCGTGCCGCAGCCGCAGCCCCGTGGAGGTACCGAGGAACGTGCTCGTGACGCTGTGCTGGGCAAACCCGTACAGGCGCTGGCCAGCAGACCCGGCCGCGTCGAAGGCCCCGCCGAGCGCCGCCGAGAAGGACCGGAACACGCCGATCTCGGTGCCGGCCACCGGATCCTCCCAGGTGGCCTGCCCGGTGCTCGCGTGGGCGCTGATCCCGAAGGCCTCGCCCTGTCCTGGTCTCAGCACGGGCTGCGCGTCCTCGGCCGGTGAGCTCTCCGCGGCGGCCTGCTCGGCCGCGCGCACGACGTCAGCAACCTGATCGCCGCGGACCCCGGCCCGCGACACGACGCCGGCGCGTGCGCCCCGGGCGTCCCGGCTGATCGCGACGACGGTCAGCTGGCGTGAGCGGGACACGCCGTTCGTCGTGAGCGTGTTCCCCGCCCAGCGCAGGTTCGCCGAGGAGGTCTCGTCCGCGATCACCACACAGTCGTCGGAGCGGGCAGCCGCCAGCGCGCGCTCGACCGCCTCTTGCGGCCCGGTCTCCTGCGGCGTCATGCTCCCTCCTCCACCGTGTTGAGGATCCGCACTCCCCGCATCAGCACCGCCGGGCAGCCGTGGCTGACCGGCGCGACCTGGCCGGGCTGGCCCTTGCCGCAGTTGAACGCCCCGCCGAGCACGTAGGTCTGCGGGCCGCCCGCGGCCTCCATCGAGTTCCAGAAGTCGGTGGTGGTCGCCTGGTAGGCCACGTCGCGAAGCTGGCCGCCGAGCCGGCCATGCTCGATCTTGTAGAAGCGCTGGCCGGTGAACTGGAAGTTGTACCGCTGCATGTCGATCGACCAGCTCTTGTCGCCGAGGATGTAGATGCCGTCCTCCACGCCGGCGATGAGCTCCTCGGTCGACGGGCCGCCCTCGGCCGGCTGCAGCGACACGTTCGCCATCCGCTGGATCGGCATGTGGGCGGGGGAGTCGGCGAACGCGCAGCCGTTGGAGCGGCCGAACCCCTGCATGCGGGCCATGCGCCGGTCCAGCTGGTAGCCGGTGAGCACGCCGCCGGTGATGAGGTCCCAGGACCTGGTGGCGACACCCTCGTCGTCGTAGCCGATGGTGGCCAGGCCGTGTTCGGCCGTCCTGTCGCCGGTGACGTGCATCGACGGTGAGCCATACTGCAGGCTGCCGAGCTTGTCCAGGGTCGCGAACGACGTGCCCGCGTAGGCGGCCTCGTAGCCAAGCGCCCGGTCGAGCTCGGTCGCGTGGCCGATCGACTCGTGGATGGTCAGCCACAGGTTGCTGGGGTCGATGACCAGGTCGTAGCGGCCGGCCCGGATGCTGGGGGCGGCCAGCTTCCCGGCGAGCAGGCCGGGCATCTGTGCCAGCTCGGCTGGGAAATCCCAGGCCGTGGCGCCCGGTCCGGCCCAGGGGCTGCCCCCCAGGTACTCAAGCCCGCGCCCGGCCGGCGGGGCCAGTGTGCGCATGGTCTCGAACCGGCCGCCGGGCTCGACCGCGATCGCGGTCACCACCGGGTGAAGCCGCACCCGCTGCTGGAGCGCGGTGGTGGCGCCGTCGGCGTAGAACTTGCACTCCCGGACCTGGTGCAGCGAGATGTCCGCGTGATCG
>DASYQM010000181.1:0-3338 GCA_036005525.1 Streptosporangiaceae bacterium | reverse complement strand
GGAGGCGCCTCGGTCGCCGGATGGCTATTGGCCTCCTTCGGCGCCGGCTCGGTCATCGGCGGGCTGATCTCGTCGCGGGCGCGCCGCGTCGGTGGTCGTACCGCCGGGTGGGCCGCCGCAGGGATCGCCGCCTCGACCTGGCTGCTTCTGCTGCCCGTACCCCATGGGCTCTTGCCGGTGCGGTAGCAATCGATGGCGTCTTCTCCGGCATCCTCTTCCCGCGGTTCTTCGCCGAGCTGACCACCGCGCCGCCACCAGCGCTGCGCGCGCGGGTGATGACCACGGTGACGGTCGCGATCTCCGCGCCAGCACCCCTCGGATTCCTTGGCGCGGGCCTACTCGCCCAGCGCACCGGCTCCACCGTGCCCAGCCTGCTGCTGGTCGCCGTCGCGGCGACACTCGGCGCCCTCATCATCAGATCGGCAGCGGTCCACGAACCAGTCGACGGCCATGCCGTAGCCGAGCCAACCTAGGCAGCCGGCCGCTGACCCATACGGGTCAGGAAAGATCGAAGACGAGACCGGTAGTGGCTACGCCCACCTCGCGGTCGAATGTGTCCCGAGCGGCGGCTTGCGCGGCTGCCGCGTCTGTGCCCGGCCACAGGTGAGTCAGGACCAGGTGTCGCGCGCCGGCCTCCTGGGCTTGGTGACCGGCCTGGTGTGCGCTGGTCAGGTAGCGCCGCGAAGACTCGGGGACCCGGTCCACGTGGGTAGCCTCGGCCAGGAGCAGGTCGGCGCCGCGCGCCAGATCAACCACGTCGGGGCTCGGGCCGGTATCACCGGTGTACGCGAGCACCCGCTCGCCTGCCTCCAACCGGATGCCGGCGTTGGGTATCGAATGCGGCAGCGGATGGGTCTGGGCGTGAAACGGACCGATATCCAGCGGGGCGCCGGCGGTGAACTCGTGCAGGACGTACGCATCGGTCAGCATCCCCGGGCGGTCCAGTGCGAGTACCGCGTCCAGCGCGCCGGGGAGCGAATACAGTGGCAACGGCGCCGGCGGGTCGTCACGCAACGCACGCGCTCGCAGGAGCGGGCTCAGGTCGGCGCAGTGATCGGGATGTCCGTGGCTGATGAACACGGCGTCGACCTGGTCGGCCGTGACCCATTCCAGTAGCCGGGGCACCGTCGCATACCCGACGTCGACGAGTAGCCTGAACCCGTCGTGCTCCACGAGATAGCCGCTGCAGGCCCGGCCCGCCTCGGGCCACGCACCGCATCCGCCAAGAACCGTGAGCCGCACAGGGAGACAGTAGCGGCCGCGGACGCCGGCCGACATGGCCAGCGTGACGACCCGCACGGCACCCGCTGGACGCGGGGCGCGGGTCGCCGCGGAGCGTCCGATGGACAGGCGTACGCAGGGAAGCGCGTGGGTGACACGATGATGGCCCGGATTCGTCACCGGAAGGGGCTGTCGGGGTGGCGGTGGTATCGGCGGCGGGGCTGTCGAAGCGCTACGGCGCGGTGACCGCGGTGGACGGCGTCGACCTGCGGGTCGACGCGGGCGAGATCTATGCCCTGCTCGGGTTGAACGGCGCGGGAAAGACGACCACGATCCGGATGCTGCTCGGCATGATCCGCCCGACCAGAGGTTCGGTGGCGCTGCTGGGTACGGCGGTTGGCCCGGGGCAGCGGTCGGTGTGGGCGCGGGTCGGGTACCTGGTGGAGAGCCCGGCGGCCTACCCGGAGTTGACGGTGCGGGAAAACCTGGAGGTGGTGCGGCGGCTGCGGAAGCTCGCCGATCGGGGGATCGTCGACGAGGTGATCGAACGGCTGCAATTGGGGCCGTACGCCAGCCGGCGGGCGCGCACCCTGTCGCTGGGTAACGCTCAACGCCTCGGCCTGGCCAAGGCCCTGATCCACCGGCCGGAGCTGCTGATCCTCGACGAGCCGGCCAACGGCCTGGACCCGGCCGGGGTGGTCGAGATCCGCCACCTGCTACGCGACCTCGCCCAGGCGCACGGCGCCACAGTCTTCCTGTCCAGCCACATCCTGGCGGAGGTGGCGCGGCTGGCGACACGGATCGGCATCATCCACGATGGTCGATTGCTGCAGGAAATCGACGCGGAGGACCTGGCCCGCCTGACCCGGCACCGGCTGGCCGTGACCACCCGCGACCCGGCCGCCGCACTGGCCGCGCTCCAGGCGGCCGGCTACGGCACCGAGGCCGGCGGCGACGGCACCGTCCGGTTGCGCGACGAGCGGGCGGTGCACCGGCCCGATGACGTGGCGACGGCGCTGGTAGCCGCGGGTTGTCCGCCGACCCGCCTCGTCGTCGAACGCGAGGATCTGGAGACGTACTTCCTGCGCCTGGTCGGCGCCGCGCCGCACGCCGAGGGGGACGGCGATGCGTGAGGCGCTGTGGGCCGAGCTGGTGAAGGTGCGCAGGTCTCGGCTGCCCTGGGTGAGCGTCCTGGCGTTCACGATCGTCGCCGGGGTCGGTGGGTTGTTCATGTTCATCCTGGCCGACCCGGCGCGGGCCCGGGCGCTCGGGCTGCTCGGCGCGAAGTCCCAACTCGCCGGCGGCACCGCGGACTGGCCGACATACTTCGGATTCCTCGCGCAGGCCATCGCCGTCGGCGGGACCCTCGTCTTCGGCTTGATCGTGACTTGGGTCTTCGGCCGCGAATTCAGCGACCACACCGTCAAGGACCTGCTCGCGCTGCCCACCCCGCGCACCACCGTGGTGGCCGCCAAGTTCGTGGTGACCGGGGCGTGGTGCCTGCTACTGGCCGGCTACACCTATGTGCTCGGCCTGGCCATCGGCGCCGTGCTGGGCTTGCCGGGATGGTCGGCCGGCACCGCCGCTCGCGGGCTGGGCGTGCTGCTGGCCACCGCGGCGATGACGGCGCTGTTGATCGCCCCATTCGCGCTGGCCGCTAGCGTCGGACGCGGCTACCTGGCCGCGGTCGGGGTCATGTTCGCCACCGTGTTCACCGCCCAGATCATCGCCCTGCTCGGCTACGGCTCCTACTTCCCCTGGTCGGTGCCTGCCCTCTACAGCGGCGGGGCAGGGGCCGACCAGCCGGCCCCCGGACTGCCGGGCTACGTGCTCGTCGTCGCGGTCGGTGCGGCCGGCGTCATCGCGACCGCAGCGTGGTGGCGCAACGCCGACCACAGCCGGTAGGGGAAACCGGCCTCGTGTGACATCTGATAGGCCGGTGGGCCGGAGTTCGGGGCTCCGGCCCACCGGGTCTGGCGCTGTTACGGCACCGGGTAGTCGTTCACGTACACCGGTTGGCCGATCCTGCTGGTATCGGCCGGTCCGCCGAAGCCGTTGACGACATGGTCGATGGTTCCGGCGCTGAGGTTGACCGTCATGATGTGGTGCAGCTTGAC
>DASYQM010000180.1:0-50243 GCA_036005525.1 Streptosporangiaceae bacterium | reverse complement strand
GCCCACCGGCCCCCGCGCCCGGGGTTACGCGGCAGCAGCGGCTCAAGCCGCGCCCACTCCTCATCCTGAAGATCATGACGGGTAATCACAGCAAAGTGATCTACACCCCACCGGGCTCAAGATCCAGGAAACACGCCCTAGGGGAGTCCAGTCCCCCTAGGGGAGTCCAGTCCCCCTGCGGGGAGTCTGTCCCTGTCCAGGAGTAGCCAGCGGTCCTAGTGTGCCAGCAGGGTACTTAGCCTGCCCCGCTCCTCCTCGCGCCCGGGCCCGATCCTGGCCCTCGGTGGCGCTCCCCCGCTACAGGAGGCCCAACTCATGGACGAGTCGTCCCACCCCGAACGCCGTGACGGCGGGACAAGCCGCGCCGCAGGGAAGCACCAAGCCGGAGGCACAAGCCAGTCCGGCGGGAAGCATCAGGTCGGCAAGACGACCCGCCCGCGGGAAGCATCAGGCCGGTGGCAAGAGCCACTCAGGACCGAAGCGCCAGGCCGGCAAGCACGCGGCCAGCTCGCATGGGACCGCGTCATTAAGGGCTGCGGCCTCAGGGGCGACGCCCGGGACCGGGCCACGCTCCGGCATCATGACCGTCTCCCGGCGCAAGCTGCTGGTCTCAGGCGGCGCGCTGGCGGCGGGCTTCGCCGGCCTGGATGCGCTGCCGAACCTCGCGGTCACCCCGGTCCGCGTCGCCGCTGACCCGGCCACGGCGTCGCTCGCGAACGCCCACGGCGATCTGGACCTCCCCGATGTGCAGTTCAACCTCGCCGGGTTCACCGCCCCCGCGGTAACCGTGAACGACGTGCTGGTGGCGTTCCCGCCCGTTTTCACGCTCTTCGCGACGGCGCATCTGATGTCCACGCCCAGCAAAGAGGACCAGGACGAACTCGCCGGCGCCCTTGACCGGATCGAGAAGGTCTACCAATTCGCACCGCAGGGGATCTTCACCTTCGTGGCCTACGGGCTGCCGTATTTCAACAGGTTCCCCGGCAAGCTGTTCGGGGCCAAGGTGCCGCGCCTCCTTTCCGACGAGACCCGGTTCGTCCTGGAGGAGGCCGTGCCGTCGCCGACCGACGTTAGCCCGGCCAATCCCGGCGTCACCAAGGAGAGGTTCAACGTCCCGGTCATGATCGAGGCGAACGACCTGCTCTTCACGCTGCGCAGTGACAACACGGCCAACCTTCAGGACGTGCTGGCGTTCCTGGGCGGCAGCGACAAGCTGGCTGGCCAGAAGGTGCCGTCACCCAGGCTGAAGTGTGAACTGACGTTCACGAGCACCCGCCTGATGTTCGCGCAGCGAGCGATGCCGCGCGCAGTCGCGGACCAAAACAACCTCGTCTTCGCCCCGTTCGTGCATCCCAACTCCCCGATGTGGATGGGCTTCGCCGACCAGCAGGTCAACGCGAGCGCCCCGGCGCCGGACGTTACGTTTGCCGGCGCCGACGGGATCCATCTCACGACGGCCCAGCCAGGCGACTACTTCGATAACGGGTCGCTGCAGCACCTGTCCCACGTCATCCTGGACATGCACCAGTGGTTCGACCTCAAAGCAACGGGGAAACCAGGCGAAGACGGGACGTTCCTCGAGCACGTCCAGTACATGTTCCGCTCCGACCCGCCGCCGTCGAGGGGCTACAAGAACCAGTTCCTCAACGCCGGTGGCCCCGCCTTCCTGCCCAACGTCTTCCAGGGCACCGGCGATGCTGCGAGGAGCGCGGCGGGCGTCGGCACGCTCCCCAATGAGGCGACCGGTGTGCCGGAGCACCGGATGGGTCACCTGTCCACGCTGCAGCGGTCTTCGCGGACGGCGGATGGGAGACCGCTCCACGTGCGGATGGACGGCCCGGGTTTCGACAGCATGGACGTTCCCGACGGGACCAAGCAGCCGAAGCTGGAGTTCACGGTCTTCGTGCCGTCGGCCGACTTCTTCGCCACGATGCGGCGCAACCAGGCATCGCTGGATCTGGTGAAGAAGTTCAACGTGGCCACGACCGACAACGGCCTTGAGCGGTTCATTACCGCCACCCGGCGGCAGAACTACCTGATCCCGCCGCGGCGCCACCGGGCCTTCCCGTTCGCGGAGTTCCTCGGCGAGCCCGCCGACAAGAGTCCGGCCAAGAGCAATTCCTCCCGCAACGGTTCCGCCGGCGGCAATGCCGCTGGCTCCGGCTCCGGCTCGGGTTCCGGCGGCTCTGGTTCCGGCGGTTCCGGCGGTTCCGGCGGCTATGGGAGCGGCGGTTCGGGCGGTTCCGGGAGCGGCGGTCCGGGCGGCCCCGGCTCGGGTGGCTCCGGCGGCGGCTCTGGTTCCGGCGGATCTGGCGGTTCCGGCGGCGGCTCCGGTTCCGGCGGCGGCTCTGGCGGCGGGGGTGGCGGCCGAGGCGGCGGCGGTGGCGGCCACTGAGGTCGCTGAGGCAACAGCCGTGCGACGTGCGCCATCACAGCCATGCCGCGGGTACGTGATCCTGCCCGGCGTTGCTGACGGGCCTGGCTTACCCGATGACACACGTAGACAGCGACACGCTGCTGGTCGAACTGCTCTACGAGCAGGAGCCAGCCCTTGATGAGGGCCAGCTGCTGGCTGAGGTGAACAAGGTCCTGCCCCGTACCGTGCTGGCAGGTGATGACGGGCAGCAGACGCTGCTGGTCAGCTATAGCCACCTATCAGATCCAGCAAGGATCGACCTCAGCCAGACCTGGGCGTTCCCGCAGGCACGGAGAGTTCTGGATCAGTGCCAGGCGGTCCTTACCATCGGCGAGAGGTTCGGCAGGCCGTTCCCTCCAGCGCAGCGGCTTGATGTCTTCCGCGCCGGCCGGGAACTACATCTTCGAGCGCGGTGATGTCATCCGTGACGGCGACACGATCGAAGGGATGGAGCCGGGGGAGAAGTGGCGGTGCCTGCAGGAGGAGGCAATGATCCCGCCCGACCGGCTCGTGATCGACCTCGACCCCGGCGAGGGCAACGCGGCGGGGCAACGGTTCCGCTGACCGCAGGCCATGGCGCCGAAGGCGGAGCCGCGGCTTTGCCCGCGCCGCGGCGTGCGGCCCGTTGCGCCCGGCCGCCGAGGCCACAGCCCTCGTCTTGCCGTGTCGGCCGGTCTACACTCCGCACGGAGGTGATTGCATGGACGATCTTGCCGATCGGTTCCTCGAGCTGATTCACGGTCTCGAGGAAGTCAGGGATGCCATCACCCCGGAGCGCGCCCACTCCGCTTTCGATGAGACGACACTCCAGGTGTTCTGGCTGAGGTGGCCCAGCGTGTCACAGTGGGCCGGCTCGCTATGGAAAATGCTCTCCGAGGAGATGGGCGGGCCAGCCAGCCCCCACCTCGACACTGATCTCGATGAGGTGGGCGGGAGTGACTGAACCTGGAAGCCCCGGGACGTCATCCCGGGCGGTGCTGCGGGACCTCATGACTACCCGGGTGGCGGCGACCACGTCAGACGCGTCAGTGGCAGCGGCTGCCGCGGGCATGGTGGAGGCGAACGTGGGCTCGGCCGTCGTCATGCAAGGCGCATTCCTCGCCGGGATACTCACCGAGCGCGACATCTTGAAGGCCGCCGCGTCCGGAACGGACCTGTCTGCATCCAAGGTCTCGGAGTGGATGACCCCTGACCCGCAATCGGCCAGCCCCGACACCCCCGCTGAAGACGCTGCCCAGATCATGCTCCTGAACGGGTTCCGCCACCTCCCGGTCGTGGAGGGCCGCAACGTCTGTGGCGTGGTCAGCCTCCGCGACCTCTTCTCTGCCAGAATCCGCCGCCCGCCGGTCGGCTGAACCCCGCCCCGCCGGCTGGCTGAGCCCCGCCCCGCCGGCTGGCTGAGCCCCGCCCCGCCGGCTGGCTGAGCCCCGCCCCGCCGGCTGGCTGAACCCCTTCCGCTGGCCGGCGGAACCCCGTGGCGCGGCCAGATGGCATGTGACTGGCGGCTCTCACCTGCCGTTCGCCCCGCATTGGCCCAACAAATCTGCCGGCACGGGCGAGTTCGCGACCCGAAGACCGGGACGGAGCTGGCCGCGGAGGCCTTCCTCGCCTCCGTGAGATGCCGCCCCGGCCAGGGAAGTGCCAGGGCGTGCCCTGTGGCCTGATCATCGATTGATGACTAAGCATTTGACATCATATACTTAGATAACTAACGTTAGTGCGGACAGAGGAGGACGTTATGAACGATCTGCCGATGCGCGGCCAGGTGGCGCTGGTCGCCGGCGCGAGCAAGGGGATAGGCGCTGCGACAGCCGAAGCGTTCGCAGCTGCTGGCGCCGCAGTCGTGCTCGGAGCCCGCGACCTGGCGGCGCTGGAGACGGTTGCGAGCCGCATCGAGGCCAAGGGAGGCCGTGCCCTGCCGGTCCGCACCGACGTCGCCGACGCGGACTCGATGAGCGCCCTGGTCGAACGGGCCGTGGCGACCTACAGCCGTCTCGACGCGGCGTTCAACAACGCCACGGACGGGCCACTGCCGGCGCCGCTGGCCGATATCGACCCCGCGGAGTTCGACCGTGGCATCGCCACGAACATCCGCGGCACGTTCCTGGGCATGAAGTTTCAGATCCCGGCCATGCTAGAAAGCGGTGGCGGCGCGATCGTCAACATGGCCTCGCTGGGCGGCCTGACCGGCGTCGCCAACCTCGCCGCCTACGTCGCGGGCAAGGCCGGGATCATCGGCCTCACCAAGGTCGCCGCGCTCGACTACGCCGACCAGGGAATCCGGGTGAACGTGGTCGCTCCCGGCACCATCTTGACCTACCACCTGGAGGCGGCCGGAGCCGAGGCGCAGCGGCAGGCCGGACTTGCGACCCCGATGCGAAGGATCGGCACCGTCACCGAGGTAGCGGAGACCGTTCTCTGGCTCTGCTCGCCCCAGTCCTCGTTCGTCACCGGAGCGGTCATCCCGATCGACGGCGGGCAGTCCGCCGGGGTCAAGCCACCGCAGATGTACCGGCAGGGCCAGCAGATGACCGCGCCGCCCGACGGCGTCCCGGACCACGAACCATCAGCACACGGCGTTTCAACCCGGGAGGAGCAGCGATGAGCAACGGCACCCTCGCAGAGATCCTGGCGCTCGGGGCGCGGTGGGCCGAGGCGGAACAACACGCCGACACCGCCACCCTCAACGAACTGGCGGTAGCCGACTTCCGGCTGGTAGGCCCATTCGGTTTCGTGCTCGACAAGGCACAGTGGCTGGACCGCTACCGGCCCGGCGCCCTGGTCACCAGCTCACTGATCTGGGACGAGGTGACGGTGCGCGACTTCGGGGATACCGCCATCGCGATCGGCCGGCAGACTCAGCGGGCGAGCTACCAGGGTCAGCCCGCCGACGGCCAATTCCGCGTCACTCAGGTGTTCGTCCGGGACGGAGGCCGCCGGGCGCTCGCGAGCTTGCACCTCAGCCAGGCCGCGCCGCCCGGCCGCCCTTCATCACCGGGCGGCGCCGAATAGCCCGCCGGACAACGAAGCAGGACGGCATGACCGGCCGGCGGCAGTGGCCGCCGGCCGGAGTTGGCCGTGGGGTGGCCGGCCGGAGTTGGCTGTGGCGGTTCACCCGCTGTCTGTGGACGGAAGCATTGTCGGTGCCACGTCCCAGCCCGATAGCCAGGCTGCGCAGCCAGCGGGCCCAGACCGCGTTCAAGACCTGTGGATCAAGATCTTTTGCTGGGCGGTGGGGGGCGGCTCCCTGTCCGGTGGCGCGCTCCAGGTTTTCGGCCATCCGCTGCAGAACCTGCACGGTTCCGTTGTAGTCCTCTTCGCTCAGGCCGGTGAGGGACGTGGAGCGGATGCCCTGTACCTTCGTTCCGACTGCGGCGTGCCCGGCCTGGCCGGCCGGGGTGAGAGCGTAGCGCCCTGTGTCGTCCTGGGTGAGCCAGCCTCGGTGGGCCAGTTCGCTGGTGACCTCGTCCAGGGTGATCGCGCCGGGGCCCCAGAAGGGGCGTATCGCCTCGGTGAGGTCGGCTGCATCCTGCGGGGACTGGCGTAGCACGTTCATGATCTGCCAGTGCCGCCGGGTGAGCTTCTCTTCGGCGAAGGTTCGCTCCGCTGCGGCCTCGATGAGGCGGTCGAGGTGCTTGAGCCAGTAGCCGATGGGCCGCTCCATTTCCATGTCCTTTCTCATACAGATGCATCTTAACAACTATCTGTCCTGGAGCATATACTTGGCCCTCGTGGAGCGCAACAGCGACGAGCACACCGAGACGGTGGAACGGGCCATGGTGGCCATCCGCCGCAGCCAGAACCGGCGCACCCTCGCGCGCCTGGCAGCAGCGCGCCAGGCCGCCAGACCCGGCGGCGGGCACAGGACAGCAGCGGACGGCGCGGGCGGTGCGAGCGCCGATGTGCTGGACATCATCGAGGAAGCCGAGGCGGTGGGCAGGCCGGCGACGGTCACCAGCGTGGCCGCCGCCCTGGACATCGATCAGCCGCGCGCTAGCAAGCTGGTCGCCGCGGCCGTGGCCGCAGGGCTGGTGCGGCGCGAGGCGGATCAGGCAGACGGCCGCCGCGCCATGCTGGTGCGCACGCCAGCCGGACAGCACCTGTCAGCGCAGGCGCATGCCTTCCGGCGGCAGGTCTTCGGCGAGGCCATGGCCGGCTGGCCAGCCGCCGACCGCGCCGAGTTCGCCCGGCTTCTTACCCGGTTCGTGGAATCCCTGGCCGAGGTGACCCGCTGAAGAACTTTCAGGCGGCTTCTGCGTCGACAAGGTGATCGAGGAGATGACCGACTGGCAGGCCCGGCCGCTGGATCGCGGGCGGTGTTCATCGACGCGGTTATGGTCAAAGCGCGGGTTCTGTCGCCGATCTTGTGGTGCCAGCGGGCAGGAGCGCGTTTCGCAGCAGGCGGGGCCGGCGCGGCCGAACATTTGGCGTTCGAGCAGGCCGGAGTTGTCCGTGGGGAGGCCGCTGGCCGGACTCTGCCGGCGGCGATCCCAATTATTACGGGCCGCCGGCTTGACGGGCGTTGCCTTCATCAGCGTCGGATTGGCGGCCGCCGGCCCGGGCCCGCAGGGACACCGGGACACGCAGGTGCGGGGCAACGACGCGGGTGATCTCCTCTGGATCGTGGCCAAGCCGTTCGGGGAGGTTTCCGTTCAGCCACAGTGTGGCGAGCCCATGCACCAGCGACCACGCCGCGACTCCCGCGGCCAGCTGACCGGAATCTGGGCTGCCTGAACCGTAAAGCAGCACCGCGGCGGCGGCCCTCGCCTCGCGGACATCGGCGTCGTCCGGGCGGTACAGCTCGGGCCGGTACATGACTTCGAAGTGGGCGCGGTGGCTCACCGCAAAGCGCACGTAGGCGACGCCCAGCTCCAGGAAGCCGGGACCGGCGTCCCGGAGCGCCTCGCCGAGCATGCGATACCCCTCCGCGGCAACCGCCGTGAGCAGCCCGGCCTTGTCCCCGAAGTGATACGCCGCCGCGGCGTGGGTGACCCCGGCCCGCCGGGCGACCTCACGCAGGCTCATCGCGGCGGGACCGGCTTCCCCGATCGTCTCCACGGCCGCGCGCAGCAGCGCGGGCCGCAGGTCCCCATGGTGGTACTGGCGCGTCACCGGAGGCATCCTCCTGTCCTCGTTTGACATCTTACCAGTGGCCAGATTATCTTACCACTGGTAAGACTACCTGCGAATGGAGGTTCCCATGCCTGCCTTGCCCTGGACTGCCCGCCAGGCGGTCAACTCCGGCCGGGAGTACGTGGCGATGGCCTCGCGGCTGCCGCTCAAGAGCCACCGCTCGATCCCCGGTTTCCTGCGCGACGCCATGGCCATCCGTCGCCAGCTCGCCCGCGCCAGCGGGCTAGTGGGTTACGCGCTTGATGCTGAGCTGGGCCGCAAGACGTTCTGGACCTTCTCGGTATGGGAGGACCAGGCCAGCCTCGATGCCCTCGCGTCATCCGATCCACACCGCCGGATCACCCGCCGGTTGCAGCCGATGATGGGGAAGACCCGGTTCGAGTTCTTCCGGATCAGCGGCTCGGACCTGCCCAAGACGTGGGACCAGATGAAGGCGCCCGTCCGCTGACGCGCCGGCCGAAGGGAAGGCCGTCGTCACCGGCTTCTGACGGAAGGGGGCCGTACCATCGGGGCCGTGGCCACCCGCTACGACGTGTCGGCCGTGCCGCCGCAGGGCGGTTACGTGGCCAAGCAGTGCCCGGTTCGCGCCCAGTGGGACGCGGTCCGGCCGTGCGACCCGCTGCCGCCATCACGGCTGGTTGAGCGGCGACTGGCACGCGGCCGGCGGTTCGAGGCGGACGTGGTCGCCAGGCTGGTGGCCGTCCGCCCGGACGCGCACATTGTTCCCGGGCAGCGCCGGGCCGCGCGGGAGGCGGCGACGCTCGCCGCGATCCGGGCCGGGGCGCAGCTCATCGTGGGTGGGCGCCTGCCCCCTGATCTGGCCGGGCGGCGGGTGGGCGAACCCGACCTGCTGGTGGCCGTAGCCGGGAGCGCCGGCCCTGGTGAGAGCGCTGGCCCTGGCGGGAGCGCTGGCCCGGCCGGCCGCGCCGGATACCGGCCGGTGGACATCAAGCACCACCGCTGCCTGAATGCTGATCCCGGTGGCACTCCGGCGCTCTGTTCGCCGCTGGAGCACCCGGGCTGGGAGGCGGCGGAGGCCGACCCGGGCTCGTCGGCCCGCAAACACAAAGACGACCTGCTCCAGCTCGCCCACTACCAGCGCATGCTTGAGGCCGCTCACCTGGCCGCCCCGGGAGGCCGCTGGGGCGGCATCATCGGCGTTGAAGGCGTCGTCACCTGGTATGACCTGGACGCTCCGATCTGGCGGACGCTCTCGGTGGGTGGCCGCCCGCGGCAGCGCTCGACCATGGAGGTGTACGACTTCGAGTTCGGCTTCCGGCTGGACATCCTCGCCGCTGCCGCGGAACACCTGGCCGACCCCGGGGCCGCGCTGCTGGTGGTGCCGGTACGGATCGGCGAGTGCTCGGAGTGCCCCTGGTGGTCATGGTGCGGCCCGCGGCTGGAGGCCGGTTCCG
This sequence comes from Streptosporangiaceae bacterium, assembly GCA_036005525.1. Taxonomy (GTDB): domain Bacteria; phylum Actinomycetota; class Actinomycetes; order Streptosporangiales; family Streptosporangiaceae; genus UBA9676. The sequence continues at coordinate 41,279 of DASYQM010000180.1, read as the reverse complement.
GCGACGTGAGCCTGCTGCCGCGGATGGGCTGGCGCGCGTGGCGGGTCCATCGCGACCACGGGGTCACCGACCGGGCCGGGCTCGCCGCGCTCGATCACCGCACCGCCACCCTGGTCGCCGCCAGGGTCGACCTGCGGCCGATTACCGCGGCGCTGGGAACCGTCCCGGATGACACGCCGGTGGCGGACATCGTGGGACCACGCAAGCGGGCACAGCTGGCCCGCCTGGCTGCCGCAGGCATCGCCACGCTCGGCGACGCCCGGGCGCTCAGCGCCCGCACGGCCGCCTACAGCGGCCAGCCGATGGCCGACCTGCCCGAGCAGATCGATGCCGCCCGCGCCGCTCTGGGCAGCTCGCCCGCCTACCGGCGCCGCGGCGTCGACCGGGTGCGGGTTCCCCGCGGGGACGTCGAGGTCGACATCGATATGGAAAACGTCGAGGAGGGCGTCTACCTGTGGGGTGCCCTGGTCACCGACCGCTCGGGCCGGGGCATCGCGCCGGCCGGGTATCGCCCGTTCTGCGCCTGGGAGCCGCTGAGCAGCGAAACCGAGGCCGCCTTGTTCACCAGGTTCTGGCGGTGGCTGACCGGGCTGCGCCGGGACGCGGCCGCCGCGGGCGTGGATTTCCGCGCGTACTGCTATCACGCGGCGGCCGAGAACAGCCAGATGCGGCGCATCGGCACCGCCACTGGCCTGGCGGACGCGGTCGCCGCCTTCACCGGCTCCGACGAGTGGGTCGACCTGCTCCGCGTGTTCGGAGCCCAGCTTCTGACCGGCTCGGCGGCCGGGCTCAAGCGCGTCGCCCCGCTCGGCAGCTTCAGCTGGGACGTCGCCGACCCCGGGGGCGGCGAGTCCATGATCCGCTACGACGAGGCGGTCGATCCCGGCGACTCGCGCGCCGCAGACCGGGCCCGCGACTGGTTGCTGGCCTACAACCGCAATGACGTCGAGGCGACACGCGCCCTGCGGGAATGGCTCGACCGAGACGCCAGCGGCTGCCCCCGGGTCGAGGACCTTGGATCATGACGCACCGAATCGCCAGCGCGTGGCCCCGTACGGCTCGGCGGAGGCCACCCCCGAACGCGGTCGCCGGCGTGACCGCGTAAAGGTCCCAGGGCGGGGGCCCGGCGCTGGGAGCGCTGTCCGGAGCGGTGAGGGCGTCGCCGCTGACCGTGGCCGGCCAGCCCCGCGCAGCATAGAGCTCGACGAGCCGCGTCAGCATCGCCGCGTCTGTCACCCTGGCGGCGCTGCCCTCGATGACCAGGTCGAGGCCGGGAAGCGACACCGACACCGCGCAGTTCGGGTTGCCGGCCAGGTTGCGGCTTTTGCGCGTTCCGGGGCCGCCGACGACCTAGAGCTTGCCCTCGAACCACATCGCGCCCACTCCGGCCAGGTGCGGGCGGCCGTCGGGCCTGCTGGTCGCGAGCCAGCATGACGTTGCCGCACCTGGACACCGGCTCGCCGGCGGCGTGCGATGAGTTCCCGGGCGGCCGAACGTCTTACCCCGCGGTGACATACTGTCCGAACCCCGCCGTAGCATTCGGAGTTGTGACCGTCCGTCCCGATACCCTCGCCGCCGACGACCTCGAAGGCCATCGCCGGGAGCTCACCGCCTACTGCTACCGGATGCTCGGGTCGGGCTTCGACGCCGAGGATGCGGTGCAGGAGACGATGGTGCGGGCCTGGCGGGCCGGTGAGCGCTTCGAGGGCCGCTCGAGCGTCCGGTCGTGGCTGTATCGCATCGCCACCAACGTGTGCGTTGACATGCTCCGCGGCCGTCAGCGCCGGGCCCGTCCCATGGAGCTTGGGCCCTCCCGCCCCCCGGTGGACTCGTCCCTGGAGGCGGTGCTGCCCGAGGGAAGCTGGGTGTCCCCGATCGCCGACGAGCGGGTGCTCCCGCCGGAGGCCGACCCGGCGGAGGTGGCCGTCGCCAGGGACAGCATCAGGCTCGCCTTCGTTGCCGCCCTGCAGCACCTGCCGGCCCGCCAGCGGGCCGCGCTGATCCTGTGCGAGGTGCTCCGCTGGCACGCGGCCGAGGCAGCCGAGCTGATGGACACCAGCGTGGCGGCGGTCAACAGCGCGCTGCAGCGGGCCCGGGCCACCCTGGCATCGGTCGAAGCCGACACACCTCAGGCGGCCGTCGGCGCCGACCAGCGCGCCCTGCTGGCCCGCTACGTGGAGGCTTTCGAGAGCTACGACATTGACAGCCTGGTCAAGCTGCTGCACGAGGACGCAATCCAGTCGATGCCTCCGTTCGCGATGTGGCTGCGCGGAGCCGGCGACATCGGCCGGTTCATGCTGGGCCCCGGGGCAGGCTGCCGGGGGTCCCTGCTCATCCCGAAGGCGGCCAACGGCTGCCCGGCGTTCGGCCACTACAAGCCGGACCCGCAGGGCGGGCATGCGCCATGGGCACTCCAGGTCCTGGAGATCTCAGGGAGCCGCATCGCGGGGCTTCACTTCTTCCTGGACACCGAGCGCCTCTTCCCCGCCTTCGGCCTGGCCCCCCACCTCCCCGAGTAGGCCGGCCAGGTCGAGCAGTTCCGCCATCGCCGACGACACGTCCTCCAGCCAGACCCGCCCCCCGGCGCGGCGTGCTATCAGCTGAAACCGCGCCAGTGCTGCGACGAAGGCCAGGTCGGGTGGGCCCTCACCGGCGAGCGGTATCTTCCAGCGGGTGCCGTCGGCGCTCACCACCACCATCCGGGCCCAGCGAACCATGCCTGCCACGCCCGTTAAGACGCGGCAGGGGACCACAACTCACCGCCGCCGCGTCACGATCCCATACCCAGCGGCGCGCCACCGATGAGTTACGGGTCCCAGTGCAGTCTGATGGAGGGCTGCCCTTGGCAAGGCCATCCCGGCTATAGCCGCGGTCGCCGTGCTGAGCATTGCGCATGTCGCTGTGCCTGGCGGCGCTGCGCGGCCAGACCATGGGGCTGATGGTCCTTCCCCGCCGCAGGGGCGCGGGCGAGGACACGGCGGCGGGGACCTTCCGCCGGCCGCAGCGGCTGTGGTAGCGCAGAGCGTATGACGGAAAGCCACCCCCGCCGGGACGAGGCGCCCCGGGCGGCGCCGGCGCTGGCGGTCCGCGGCACCGGCCCCGGCGAGGTCACCATCGGCGGCCTCACCGCAGGCGGTTGCGCACTGCTGTTGTTCGTTAACGAAGATTGCCCCACCTCCGCGATGGCCATGCGCAGACTCGGGCCGCTGTGCAGGGCCTGGCAGGAGGCCGGGCTGGCCGCCGTCGCCGTGTTCGAGGACCCGCTGGAGGTCGCGGTCCGGGTGGCGCGCCGTCTCGGCTGGGCCGGCCAGGTCGCCGCCGAGGACCCGCCGTATGAGACCTCACGTGCCTACCAGCTGGTCTCGGTGCCGACCGCGGTTCTCGTCGACCGGGCCGGGACGATCGCGCGCAGCGTGACCGGCTGGGATCATCGGGCCCTCGCAGCCCTCATTGGGCAGGCGGAAGCGCTCCTCGGCGCCGAACTCGCGATCCCGGAGGCCACCGAGCCACTGCTCAAGCCGGGGTGTTCGTCCAAGGCGGCCATCGACCCGGAGCTGGCGGCGGCGATGTCCGCCCCCGCGGGCACCGACGACATCGAGGAGATGTTCGAGCGGGGCTGGACCGACGGCCTGCCCGTCGTGCCGCCGACGCCGGAACGCGTCGAGGCGATGCTCGGCGCGGCCGACGGCTCTTCGTCCCTCGGCCTGGTCCCGCCGGCGATGGGTGAGGCGACGCTGGAGCGGGTGGCCGCCTGCGCCGTCCTCGCGGGCTGCCGCCCCGCCTACTTCCCGGTGGTCGTCGCGGCCGCCCGGGCCGCGCTCGATCCCGCATTCAACCTGCACGGCCAGGCGGTCACCACTCAGCCGGCCGGGCAGCTCGTGGTGGTGAACGGGCCGGCCCGGGAGGCGATCGGGCTGAACAGCGGCATGGGCGCGCTCGGGCCCGGATGCCGCGCGAACCTCACCGTCGGGCGCGCGCTGCGGCTGCTCGTCACCCTCACCGGGGGAGCGATGCCCGGCAGGCTGGACCGGGCGACCCTTGGGCACATGGGGAAGATCGGCTTCTGCATCGCCGAGGACGAGGAGGTGAGCCCGTGGGAGCCGCTGCATGTCGAACGCGGCTTCCAGCCCGGCCAGTCGGTGGTCACGGTCATCGGGAGCGACGCGCCGCTGTCGATCTCCGATCACCGCAGCCGCACGCCCGAGGACCTCGCCTGGGTTCTCGGCTGGGCGGCGGCGAGCGCCTGGAGCACCAACTGGTGGCCGCTGGAGGAGCCGTCGGTGTTCGTGATCTGCCCCGAGCATGCGGAGATGTTCCGCGCCGCGGGTTGGACCAAGCAGCGCCTGCGCCAGTTCATGTTCGAGGCGGTGCGCAGGCCGGCCAGAGAGCTGCGCCGCGGCGAGACAACGCCCGCCGTCCACGCGGCGGATCCCGCCGCCCAGATACCCAAGTGGGCGGCGCCGGAGGCCATCGTGCTGGTCGTGGCCGGTGCCGAGGCCGGGCGTTACTCTGCAGTCCTCGGCCCATGTACCGGCATGGGATCCCAGATCGTCTCCCGGGAGGTGGAGCCACGTGTCGGTTGACTACGTGAGCCCGTTCGACGAGCGCGTCAGGGCGGCGGAGCCGCTCGCGCCGCGCCCGGCAGGCATCAGCGGATGCACCGCCGTTCTGCTGGATATCCGGAAGAACCGGGGCGCCGAGTTCCTCGACCGCATGGAGGCGCTGCTGCGGGCGGAGGGCGCGGTGACGGTGCGCAGCGCGAAGGAGATCTTCTCCAAGCCCGCCGCCCTCGGGCTGATCGACGAGATCGCCGGCCGCGCCGACCTGGTCGTGGAGGCCCTCGCCGATTGAGGCTCGTGCACGTCGTGCAGTTTGTACGACCTCGTCCATCTTGAGCGGCGCGGAATCCCCGCCGTGGGCGTCGCGACGGCGCCGTTCGCCGACGAAGCGATCGAGCAGGCGCGCCGGCTCGGCATGCCGGGCTGCCGCGTCGTCTACGTCCCCCATCCGGTCCAGCTGCTGACCGACGATGAGCTGGCCGACCGGGCCGATGCCGCCTTCCCGGCGGTGCTCGCCGCCCTCACCGAACCCCCCGCGTCCAGCCCATGATCACGGACACTTTCCGGCGATATGCGCACGCAATCGTCCGTGATCATGGAGGGGTGGCCGGGACCGTGTGATCACGAGGGGCGGCTGCGGCTCCGGTCGGTGGCCGCGGCGCGGGGGCGCGAGCCCCGGGCGCGATCGCCCATTTCCGCCCAGAACGCGGTGAGCTGCGCCGGCGCCATCTGCTGCCAGGGGGCCCGGCGGGGGCCCGGGGACCGCCGGAGCAGCAGCGTCTGCTGCCGGCGGCAGAACGCCTCGCTCATCTCGACTCGCGGCTGCACACCCTTCGGCGGATAGGGGCAGAGCTCGAAGGCGCAGCCGTCCACGCAGGTGGTGCCCGGTGCCGATGAGACAGCCGTGCCGACGGTCCGCCCCGGATTGAGGGAGTCCCGGGAGCGCGTGATGCACGGCGGCAGGTCGGAGCGGTTCGCGCGCTTGAGGCGCCGCTCGCGGTCCCGCGGCTGATCGCCCCGCTCGGCGAGGTTGAGCAGCAGGAGAACGTCGGCGACCAACTGCTGGGCACGCCCGTTGAGCGCGGTCCACCCGGCGGACGGCGGGATCCACAGCTTGCGGTTCCGGTGCCCCGTCTCGATGCCCGTGTTGCGGGAGCCCACCTGGGCGACGACGCCGCTCTCGTCGATCCAGCAGTACCGCTGGGGACGGCCCGTCTTGAGTGCCAGGACGGCGAGCTGGGATGCCTCACGGACGAAGGGGTGCGGTCCGGCGGGCGCGCCGGCCCGCGGGCCGCGGTCCGCCCGCTCGCGCCCGGCGACGTCGAGCCAGTGCTGGACGGTCGCTTCCGGCTTGGCGCCGTGCTTGTCGCCGGAAGGCCGCCGGCCATCGGACATGTTCAGCAGGCACAGCGCCTGGATGAGGGTCAGCTGGGAGAACCAGAAGCGGCTGCCTTTGAGCATCTCCAGGGCTTGCTCGGCGAGGTACATGCGCGCTTCCCTGCCGTCGTCGGGATGCGGTGACCGGCGGTTGGCGGCGTACTTGAACCCCTGGGCAAGCGCGATCTCCAGCGAGATGGGCAGGTCCTCTTCCCCGGGCCGCCGCGAATCGTGCCCGATGTGCCGCAGCCACTGGGCGAGGTCGTCCCGCGCCTGGCCGGCGAGGACCCGGTGCTCGTGCCCGGTGGCCGCCGCGTCGGTCGCGCCGGCGAGCATCGGCGCCAGCCAGGCACTCATGATCCATGCCCGCCAGCTGTCGCCGTCGCCCGCGGGCCCAGCAGGGTGATCACTGGTCCCGGCCGCGTGCCCGGCGCCCCGCTCGGCTTCGCAGGTCCGGCACGGCGCGGTGAGCACCTGCCGCAGCGCCTTGTACGCGGCGTCGCCACCGGCTCCGATCTCCTGCGCCGTCGCGAGCTGGACCGGATAGGACCGCTCGCGCTGGCCGATCGCGTAGAGCTGCTGGTAGGCGGGCTCGGCGGAGAAGGTGTCCCCCTGTCGGCGCCGGGCGTCGATCCTGCGCGCCGCCTCGCCGAAGCGGCGTACCAGCCCGAGCTTGCCCTCCTCGAGGGTCCTGGGATCGTGCGCGTGGATCTGGGTCCACTGGTTACTGATCTGCTCGGCGATGGCGGTGTGCGCGGGCTCGGCTGCGACGCAGTCGATTTCGAGCGCGGCCGCGTACATGTCCAGGACCTTGTTGTCATCGCGGCTGGCGGCGGCCTGCGGCAGGAGCCCGAGCCCGGCGGGTTCGTCCTGGGCGCTCGGCACGCTCACCCGGCGGGCCAGCCGCAGGCCGGTGCGGAGCTGGCGGCGGCCAGGCCCGGGCCCCCGGGTACCGGGCTGCTTGGCCGCCCGGGAGTGCAGGACGAGCGCGATCAGGAACTCCCGGCCCGGCTGTGGGTGCCGCAGGGCCTCCTCGCGGTAGCCCGGGTCCTGCAGGGCGGCGTCCATCAGCCGCGATCCGAGGTAGGCCTGCATGAGGCTGTGAGGGAACCGGACGCTGTTCCCGCGCAGTTCGACAAGCTCCAGTTGGGCCGCCCAGGCTGCGGCCAGCCGCACATCGACGCTCCCGACCCCGGGCGTCCGCCCCACCTGCTCGTCGATCCGCGCGAGCCGCCGCTGCACTTCCGCGGAGATCTTGTCGCCGATGGGGTCGTCGAACTCGACGTCAAGCCGGTCGTGCTTGAGCCCGATGCAGGCCAGCGCCGACGCGTGCTCGAAGGCCGCGTGCCGTTCGGCCCGGTTCAGCGGGACGTCCTCGTAGAGGTGGCCACGGATGAGCGCCCTTTCCCAGGTCTGCAGCAGTCCCAGCCGCAGCGTGGCCCCGTCGGCGCCACGGGTGTCGACCACCCCGTGCTGGCCCGCCGACGAGGGCTCCAGCAGGCCCTTGACGTGAAGTTCCCGGGTGATCTGCAGGTACAGCGGCGCCTCCACCACGTCGGCGGTTTCCACGATCCAGGCAAGCCTGCGGTCGTTCTCCCGGGTTCCGTCGCTGCCGATGTATGCCAGCGCCGCCTCGTAGCTCAGCGGCTCCAGGACGAGGATCGCCGCCTCCGTCGCCCGGAGGGGATCGTGCGGGCGCGAGGCGATGATCAGCGGCAGGTGCTCCTGGTGCGCCTTCCGGATCGCCGCGCGGATGATGTTGTCCCGCTCCAGCTCGGCGCTGCTCCCCACGAGGGCCTCCTCCAGGCCGTCCGCGAGCACGACGATCTTGCCGTCCTTGCGCAGCCGCCGCCAGATGGTCTCGCCCTCGGCCGAGTTGAGCACATACTGGTTGACCTCGCTCAGGAAGCGGTCCCGCGCCAGGTGCTCGAAGTCCAGTTCGTTCCCGGCGTCCCGCAGCCGGACCGGCACCGGGACCGCGCCCTTCTCGGCCAGGAACTCCGTCAGCCTGACAAGCACCGCGGTCTTTCCCGTGCCTACGCCGCCGACGAGCACGTGCGGCCGGGTCCGGCGGTCGTGCAGATCCGCCATCAGCACCTTGCACAGCTCGTCACGGCCGACGACCTGGTCCAGTATTGTCCCCGCCGTAGGCACGAGCTCGCGCGATTCGTTTCGTGCCCTGTCCTGGTAGCGCCGCAGCAATGCATAAAGCCGGTACAGCACGAAGGCCGACGCGATCGCGAGCAGCAGGCCCGATGTCGCGAAATTGGAAAGAGCGCCGCAGGAGAAGCCGAGGTCCAGGCATCTGCGGTCGGGGTCGGCCCCGAAAGCCGACGGCGCCCCGTGGATCAGCACATAAAGGGACCACGCCAGCCACAGCAGGAAGGCGAGCGCCGCGAGGATGGTGAGGAGAGTCAGAACCCAGATCAGTGGCCGCGCCCGCCACCTGCGCGGCTCGTCGACGCCGCTGCGGTCCCGTGCGGCGCGGAGACGGCGCATGAACCCCGTCCCGGCCACGCGGTTTCCCGGTGCGGTCAGCCTGTTCCCCGCGTCGGCCATAGCTCCTCCCCCAGCCGCAGCGGTCCCGGCCGGCCCTGTCGACCCCGCGGGATCCCCGCCGCCCGCAGGCGGCAGGATTCGGTTGCGCCGGCCCGCTCAGCCGTTTCCGGTGAGCGCCCGCTCACGTCCCGGGCCCAGGGCAGCCGCCCGCCTATAGCCATCGTTATACCGCTTTATCTCATCCGCATTGAGCGGAACGTCCGCAGGATCGCACAGCTTCGAGCGAGTACGGCGCCAGAGTGATATTGGCCATCGCTTACTTCCGGCAGCGCTGCCATTCCAGGTAACGCGAAGCGCTCTGCCGCAGGGTCCAAGCCTTGGATCCACCCGGCGGGAGGATTCCCGGCCGGCCTGGCCCGGGACATATGCTCATGCAGCGGCGGCGCGCCCGGCCGGAAGCGCCGCCGCGAGGAGCCCCTGACCGATCGGAACTTGCTCGCGTGACCGTGCCCGGCACCTCCGCCATCCCTGACCGTGCCCGCGTCGTCGTTATCGGCGGCGGCATCATCGGCACCTCGGTCGCCTACCATCTCGCGCACCTCGGGATCACCGATGTCGTGCTGCTGGAGCGCGACCGGCTGACCTCGGGCACCACCTGGCACGCCGCCGGGCTCATGGCCACCTTCGGCTCGACCTCGCAGACCTCGACCGAGCTGCGGATGTACACCAGGGATCTGTACCTGAGGCTGGAGGCGGAGACCGGGCTCGCGACCGGCATGAAGCAGGTCGGGCTGATCGAACTCGCCATCGAGCCGGGGCGGCTGGAGGAGTACCGGCGGGTCGCCGCGTTCAACCGGCTGTGCGGCGTGGAGGTGCACGAGATCTCGCCGCGCGAGGTCGCCGGCCTGTTCCCGCTGGCGCGGGTCGATGACGTGCTGGCCGGTTTCTACATCCCGGCCGATGGGCGGGTGAACCCGGTCGACGTGACCATGTCGCTGGCCAGGGGTGCCCGGATGCGGGGCGGGCGGATCATCGAGGGTGTGCCGGTCACCGGCTTCCTTCATAACGGCGGTGCTGTCACCGGCGTCCGCACCCCGCGCGGCGACATCGAGGCCGAATACGTGGTCAACTGCGCCGGGATGTGGGCGCGTGAACTCGGCGAGCTCGCCGGGGTAAACATCCCGCTGCAGGCCGCCGAGCACTACTACCTGCTGACCGGGCCGATCGGCGAGGTGGACAGCGGCTGGCCGGTGCTGGAGGACCCCGCCAACTACGGCTACTACCGCGAGGAAGGCGGCGGGCTGATGCTGGGCCTGTTCGAGCCGGTCTGCGCGCCGTGGAAGGTGGACGGGGTCCCCGCGGACTTCTCGTTCGGCGAACTGCCCCCGGACTGGGACCGGATGGCGCCCTATCTGGAACGGGCGATGTCCCGGGTCCCGGTGTCGGCGGAGGCCGGCATCAAGAAGTTCTTCTGCGGCCCGGAGAGCTTCACCCCGGACCTGCTGCCGATCGTCGGCGAGGCGCCGGAGCTGCGGAACTACTTCGTGGCCGCCGGGCTGAACTCGATCGGGATCCTGACCGGCGGGGGCATCGGCCGGGTGATCGCACACTGGATCGCCGACGGCAGGCCCGACATCGACGTGACGGCGATGAACATCGACCGGCTGCACCGCTACCAGGCCAACCCCGAGTACCGGGCGACCCGGACGGTCGAGTCGCTGGGCCTGGTGTACGAGACCCACTACCCGGGCCGGCCCATGCGGACCGCGCGTGGCGCGAAGGTGTCGCCGGTCCACCACCGGCTGGTGGCGCAGCGGGCGTACTTCAAGGACGTCAGCGGCTGGGAGGGCGCCGACTGGTACGCCCCGGAAGGCGCGGAGCCTATGGCCGGGGAGCTGTCCTGGGGGCGGCAGGACTGGTTCGGCTACTGGGAGGCCGAGCACCACGCCGCGCGCACCGGCGTGATCTTGATGGACATGGCCTTCATGGCCAAGTTCGACGTGCAGGGCCGCGACGCCGGGCGCGTCCTGGAGCGGATCTCCGCCAACCACGTCGACGGCGAGCCGGGCCGGATCACCTACACCCAGTGGCTCAGCCCCGCGGGCACGCTGGAGGCCGACCTCACGGTGACCAAGCTCGCCGACGACCGGTTCTGGGTGGTCGCCTCCGACACCGCGCACCGGCACGCGGAAACCTGGATGCGCCGCCACCTCGGCGACGCGCATGCCTTCGTCACCGACGTGACGTCGGGTTACGCGCAGATCAACGTTCAGGGCCCGCGATCGCGGGAGTTGCTGGCCAGCATCACCTCCGCGGACGTGTCAAACGAGGCGTTCCCGTTCCGGGCGGCGGCCGAGATCGACATCGGGTTCGCCCGGGTGCTGTGCATCCGGATCACCTACCTCGGCGAGCTCGGGTACGAGCTGTACATCCCGGCCGAGCAGGCCGTGCACGTCTACGACCGGCTGGTCGAGGCCGGGCAGGCGGTGGGCCTGCGGCACGCGGGCCTCAAGGCGCTGGGCAGCCTGCGGATGGAGAAGGGCTACCGCGACTACGGCCACGACATCGACAACACCGACACCGTGCTCGAGGCCGGGCTCGGCTTCGCGGTCGCGCTGGACAAGCTGGGCGGCTTCATCGGCCGTGACGCCGTGCTGGCGCAGAAGGCGCGCGGGCCGCTGCGGCGGCGGCTGGTGCAGGTGCTGGTGACCGACCCGGAGCCGCTCATGTTCCACGCGGAAGTCGTCCGCCGGGATGGCAGGCCCGCCGGGTACATCCGTTCCGCGTCGTACGGGTTCACGCTGGGCGGGGCGGTCGGGCTGGCGATGATCGACGCCGACGAGCCGATCAACCAGGCCTACCTGGACTCCGGCGAGTGGACGGTCCAGATCGGGGATGCGGTCTATCCGGCCGTCGCATCCCTGCGCCCGATGTACGACCCGGGGAACAAGCGGATCCAGGCCTGAGCCCGGCCCGCGGCGGGGCCACGGGCCCGGCCGTGCTGAGGCACGGCCGGCAGTGATGGGAGGATCGGCCTGTGGCCAGGGGCGACGGTGACCTCGGCCGGTCGCGGCAGGAGCGCCCGGCCGGGCGCGGGCGGCTGGGACCTTACCAGGACAAGCGCGACTTCACCCGCACGCCGGAGCCCGCCGGGGCGGCGCCGCCGGGACCGGGCGGCGGGCCCCGCCGGTTCGTCGTGCAGCGTCACCGCGCCCGGCGGGTCCACTATGACCTGCGGTTCGAGATCGACGGGGTGCTGGTGAGCTGGGCGGTGCCCAACGGCCCGACCCTGGACCCGGCGGTCAAGCGCCTGGCCGTCCACGTCGAGGACCACCCGATCGAGTACCTCGACTTCGAGGGCGTGATCCCGCGGGGCCAGTACGGCGGTGGCGACGTGATCGTGTGGGATATCGGCACGTGGGAGCCGCACGGCACCGACGACCCCGCGGCCGCGGTGGCGGCTGGGGACTTCCACGCCGACGTCCACGGCAGCAAGCTGCGCGGCCGGCTGGTGCTGGTGCGCCGCGGCGACAACCGCGGGGACCGCCGGGAATCCGACCAGTGGCTGCTGCTGCACAAAGCCGATGACGACGCGGTCAGCGGCTGGAACCCGGAGGACTACCCGGAGTCGGTGCTCAGCGGGCGGACCAACGAGCAGGTGCGGGCCGACCCGGACCGGATCTGGCGCTCCGACCTGCCGCCCGGGCAGGCGTCGGTCGCGCTGCGCCCACCGCGCATCGCGGGCCCCACCGCCGCGGAGCTTGCCGCCCTGGATGGCCTCGGCGCCGGCGGCAGGTGGGAGGCGTTCGGCCGGGAACTGCGGCTGACGAACCTCGGCAAGGAGCTGTTCCCGGGCCGGGACGGCGAGCCGCCGGTGACCAAGCGCGAGCTGATCTCCTACACCGCCCGGATCGCACCCGTGGTCCTGCCTTACCTGGCGGGCCGCCCGCTGAACATGCACCGCTTCCCCGGCGGGACGGCGAAGCCCGGCTTCTGGCACAAGCAGCTGCCCGACCACGCGCCGGAGTGGATCCCGCGCTGGCGCAACCCGGACGCCAAGCCCGGCGAGACCACGACCTACCTGGTGGCCGATGAGGCGGCGGCGCTGGTATGGGCCGCCAACTTCGGCGCGCTGGAATGGCACGCCTGGACCGCGCGCGCCAGCGATCCGGCCAGCCCGACCTACGCCCTCATCGATATCGACCCCGGCGAGGCCACCTCCTGGGACGACGTGCTCGTCCTGGCCCGGCTGCACCGCACGGCGCTGGAGCACCTCGGCGTGCGGGCGGCGGCGAAGGTCACCGGGCGGCGCGGCATCCAGGTCTGGATACCGGTCGCCGCCGGGCTGACCTTCCGTGACACCCGCACCTGGACCGAGCAGCTGTCCAAGGCGGTCGGCGCGATCGTGCCTGAGCTGGTCAGCTGGAAATGGGACGTCAAGGACCGGGGCGGCCTGGCGCGGCTCGACTACACCCAGAACGTCCACCACAAGACCCTCGTCGCGCCCTACAGCCCGCGCGCCGTGGCCGGCGCGCCGGTCTCGGCGCCGATCGCCTGGGACGAGCTCGACGATCCGTCGCTGCGGCCCGATGGCTTCACGATCCGGACGATGCTGGACCGGGTGGCCGAGCGTGGCGACGAGTTCCGCACGGTGCTCGGCGAGGGCCAGCAGCTGCCGCCGCTGCGCTAGCCGCCGTCCGGTCACGCCGACCAGGACGTGTACATCAAGGCGCTGCTGGCCGCGCGGCAGACGTCCGCTGATGGCGAACGCCGCAAGAAACAATCCCGGCCGTTTGTTGTTGAAGCTACAACCTACAGAGTTCAGGAAGTGAACCGATGAGCACAACGCTGTCGCTGCCGGTGCTGCCACTCGATGACACGGTCGTGCTGCCGACCATGGTCGTGCCGCTGGATATCTCCAGCTCCGAGGCACGGGCGGCCATCGAGGCGGCGCAGATGTCCGCAGAGACGCCCGGCGGCAACGAGGACGGCCCGCGGGTTCTGCTCGTGCCCCGGCTGGGCGGCAAGTACGCGCCGGTCGGCACGCTTGGCGCCGTGGAGCAGGTCGGGCGGCTGCCCAGCGGCGAGCAGGCCGCGGTCGTCCGTGGCCTGTCCCGGGTGCGGATCGGCACCGGCACCACCGGGCCGGGCGCCGCGCTGTGGGTCGAGGGCACCGTCCTGGAGGAGCCGCCGGGCGGCCCCCGGGCACAGGAGCTGGGCCGCGAATACCGCGGCCTTGCCGCCACGATCCTGCAGAAGCGCGGGGCGTGGCAGCTGGTGGACGTCCTGCAGCGGCTGACCGACCCGTCGGCGCTGGCCGACAGCGCCGGGTACGCGGGCTACCTCAGCCTCGAGCAGCGCAACGAGCTGCTGGAGACCGTCGACCCCGAGCAGCGGCTGGAGCGGCTGGTCGGCTGGGCGCGTGACCACATCGCCGAGCTGGACGTCGCGGAGACCATCCAGAACGACGTCCGCGAGGGCATGGAGAAGCAGCAGCGCGAGTTCCTGCTCCGCCAGCAGATGGCCGCCATCCGCAAGGAGCTGGCCGAGCTCAACGGCAAGCCGGGCGAGGCCGGCTCGGAGGAAGACGACTACCGGGCCCGGATCGAGGCCGCGAACCTGCCGGAGAAGGTGGAGGAGGCCGCGCTGAAGGAGGCGGCCAAGCTCGAGCGCGGCTCCGACCAGTCGCCGGAGGCCGGGTGGATCCGCACCTGGCTGGACACGGTGCTCGAGATCCCGTGGAACACCCGGACCGACGACGCCTATGACATCGCCGCCGCGCGCGCGATCCTCGACGCGGACCACGCCGGGCTCGACGACGTCAAGGACCGGATCATCGAGTACCTGGCCGTCCGCAAGCGCCGCACGGACAAGGGCCTCGCGCTGGTCGGCGGCCGCCGCAGCGGTGCGGTGCTGGCGCTGACCGGCCCGCCGGGCGTCGGCAAGACCTCGCTGGGCGAGTCGGTGGCCCGCGCCATGGGCCGCAAGTTCGCCCGGGTGGCGCTGGGTGGCGTCCGCGACGAGGCCGAGATCCGCGGTCACCGGCGCACCTACGTCGGTGCGCTGCCCGGCCGGATCGTGCGCGCGATCCGTGAGGCGGGCTCCATGAACCCGGTGATCCTGCTGGACGAGGTGGACAAGCTCGGCGCCGACTACCGCGGCGACCCCACCGCCGCCCTGCTCGAGGTGCTGGACCCGGCGCAGAACCACACGTTCCGCGACCACTACCTCGAGGTCGAGCTGGACCTGTCCGACGTGCTGTTCATCGCGACGGCCAACATCGCCGAGGCGATCCCCGAGCCGCTGATCGACCGGATGGAGCCGATCCCGCTGGACGGCTACACCGAGGACGAGAAGGTGACGATCGCCCGCGGCCACCTGCTGCCACGGCAGCTGGAGCGGGCCGGGCTGGACGCGCAGGACGTGACGCTGACCGACGGCGCGCTGCGCCGGCTGGCCACCGAGTACACCCGCGAGGCGGGCGTGCGGGCGCTGGAGCGGAGCATCGCGCGGGTGCTGCGGAAGATCGCCGCGCGGCTCGCGTCCGGCGAGGCGCAGCTCCCGGTCACGGTCGGCCCGGACGACCTGCACGGCTACCTCGGGCACCCGCGGTTCACCCCGGAGTCGGCGGAACGGACCGCCGTCCCCGGCGTGGCGACCGGGCTGGCTGTCACCGGCACCGGTGGCGACGTCCTGTTCATCGAGGCGTCGCTGGCCGACCGGGAGACCGGTGACACCGGGGTCATCCTCACCGGCCAGCTCGGTGACGTGATGAAAGAGTCGGCCCAGATCGCCCTGTCCTACCTGCGCTCGCACGGCGCGGAGCTGGAGCTGCGGGTCGGCACCCTGAAGGACCGGGGCGTGCACGTGCACGTGCCGGCGGGCGCCGTGCCCAAGGACGGGCCGAGCGCCGGGGTGACGATGACCACCGCGCTGGCCTCGCTCCTGTCCGGCCGGCTGGTCCGCAGCGACGTGGCGATGACCGGCGAGGTCTCGCTGACCGGCCGGGTGCTCCCGATCGGCGGGGTGAAGCAGAAGCTGCTCGCCGCGCACCGGGCCGGGATCACCACGGTACTGATCCCGAAGCGCAACGAGCCCGACCTGGAGGACGTGCCCGAGGGCGTGCGGGAGCAGTTGGAGATCCACCCGGTCAGCGACGTCCGGGAGGTGCTCGAGCTGGCCCTGGAGCCCGCCACCGTGCAGGCGCCGGTAGCGGCCTGAGCGCTGCCGCCGAGAGGCCGCCCTTACCGGACCCGGTAAGGGCGGCCTTTGCGTGTCACGGGCAGTACATGGCGCGGCGCACGGGCCGCACCATGACGGTCAGTTGTTCCGCAGCGAGACGTCGTCGGACTCCCCGATGGCGGGGCCTCGCGTCGCAATCGCAACCGCGGCGGGGGGCTAATCCGTTTCGCCGAATTCCGGTCAGGGTGGGGTGAGCGTCAGGGATGCCCGGGTGCGGCGCGCTGCTCGGTGACCGAGTTGCCGCCGTCCACGACCAGGTACTGCCCGGTGATGTAGGAGGCGCCGGGGCTGGCGAGCCAGGCGACGGCGGCGGCGACCTCGCCGGGCGTGCCGCTCCGGCCCGCCGGGGTGGCCTCGCCCTCGCCGCGTTCGGCCGGAAGCTGCGACCCGGACGCGATCCAGCCCGGGGCGACGGCGTTGACGGTGATCCCCTGCCCGGCCACGTCTACCGCGATCGCCCGGGTGAGGCCGATCATGCCGGCCTTGGCGGCGGCGTAGCCGACGTCCGCGCGGATCGCCATCACCGGGCCGGTCAGGCTGGCCACCATGACGATCCGCCCCCAGTGGCGGGCGGTCATGGCGGGCAGCGCCGCCTTGGTAACCAGGAACGCGGAGGTGAGGTTGCGGGCGAGCGCCGCCTGCCAGGTCGCCAGGTCCATCGTCTCGGCGGTGCCGGACTCGAACACCGGGCTGGCGGCGGAGGTCATGCCGGCGTTGTTGACCACGATGTCCAGGCGCCCCCATCGGTCCAGCGCGGCCGTCACCAAAGCGGACGCGGCATTCTCGCCGGTGAGGTCGCCAATGAACCCGGCCGCGTCGAAGCCGGCCGCGCGCAGCTCGCCGGCCCTGGCCTCGATCCGGTCGGTGGTGCCGCCGATCATCACGGCGGCGCCGAGCTCCGCGAGCAGCCCGGCGGAGACGAAGCCGATCCCGTCAGGGCTGCCCGCCCCGGTGACCACCGCGACCCGGCCGGACAGATCGAACGCCACTGGCATGGGCATTCCACGATCCTAGGGCCGCAAGATAGCCTTCGGCCCTATGGCCCAGCGTCTTGACCCGCTCGCAAGCACGCCGCCCGCCTTCGAGATGAAGGCTGCCCAGCGGATCCTCCGCGACCGCTTCGGCGTGGAATCATCGGCCCTCACCCCTCTCGCCGGCGAACGTGACCAGAACTTCCGGGTGGACACCGCGGACGGTCGGCGGCTCCTGTTCAAGATCTCCAACCCGGCTGACGGCCTGTCCATCGTGGAGATGCAGGCGGCCGCGCTCCGCCACATCGAGCGGGTGGACCCGGGCCTGCCGGTGATGCGGGTCCTGCCGGACACGGTGGGGGAGTCCTGGGCCGAGGTGCGCGGCCCCGACGGCCGGAACTACCCGGTCCGGCTGTTCACATTCCTGCCCGGGCGGGTGACCTCGAACACGGCGCTCACCACCCCGGCGATCAGGGCCATCGGGCAGACCACGGCCCGGCTGGGGCGGGCGCTGCGGGGGTTTTTCCATCCCGCGGCCGACTACGAGATCCTGTGGGACCTCACCCACGCGGCCAAGCTCCGGCTGCTGCTCAGCCACGTATCCGACGCCGCACGCCGGGCCCAGGTGGAGCGGGTCCTGGACAGGTTCGAAGCCCGGGTCGAGCCGGTGCTGCCGACCCTGCGCGCCCAGGTAATACACGGCGACATGAGCCTGGACAACGTGCTGCTCGGCAAAGACCTACGGGTCAGCGGGATCGTGGACTTCGGCGACATGACGCACGCGCCGCTGGTCTGCGACCTCGCCGTGTCGGTGGCGGACGTGCTGCACGGCCGCGACGACGCGATCGACGTAGCCGAGGCGATGATCGGCGGCTACGTGTCGGTGACGCCGCTGGAGGATGAGGAGGCAGCGCTGCTCGCGGACCTGGTCGCGGCCAGGCTCGCCACCGAGGTGACGGTCGCCGCCTGGCACGGCGGGCTCTACCCGGACAACGCCGCATACATAACGAGCAGCGAGCCCGGGGCCCGCGCCTTCCTCGACGCCATCGAGGCGATGGGGCCCGACGCCGTGGCGCGCCGGTTCCGGGACGCCTGCCGGGGGCTCCCCTACCGCCATTCCGGGACCGCTGACCTGCTGGAGCGGCGGCGCCGGGCGCTCCCCCGGTCGCCGCTGTTCTACGAGCATCCGGTGCACCTGGTCCGCGGCGAGGGCGTGTGGCTGTTCGACCCGGACGGCCGACGGTACCTCGACTGCTACAACAACGTGCCCGTGGTCGGCCACGGCCACCCCCGGGTGGTGCGGGCGGTGGCGGAACAGCAGCGGCTGCTGGCGACCC
This sequence comes from Streptosporangiaceae bacterium, assembly GCA_036005525.1. GTDB lineage: Bacteria > Actinomycetota > Actinomycetes > Streptosporangiales > Streptosporangiaceae > UBA9676. Next base: position 23,294 of record DASYQM010000180.1, on the reverse strand, counting down.
ACAGCCGCTACCTGCACGAGGCGATCGTCGAGCTGGCGGAGCGGCTCAAGGCCACCCTCCCGCCCGCGCTGGACGCCGTCCTGGTGGTGAACTCCGGCAGCGAGGCCAACGACCTCGCCTGGCGGATCGCCCGCGCGGCCACCGGGCGGGCGGGCGCGGTGGTGACCGCCTACGCCTACCACGGGCTGACCGAGGCGACGCACGCCCTGTCCCCGGAGGAGTGGGCCAAGGGCGAGCAGCCCGCTCACGTCGCCACCGTCCCCGCGCCCGACGGGTACCGGGGCGCCTACCGGCGGGACACCGGCGGCTGGGCGGAGCGGTACGCCGCCCACATCGACGCCGCCGCCGAGTCGCTCGGCGGCCACGGCTTCGCCGCTATCTACCTTGACCCGGCCTTCACCGCCGACGGCATCCTGGCCCCCCCGCCCGCCTACCTGGCCGGAGTGGCCCGGCGGGCGCGGGCGCTGGGGGGCGTGCTGATCGCCGACGAGGTCCAGGCCGGTCACGGCCGGTACGGGACCGGCCTATGGAGCTTCCAGCCCTCGGGGATCGAGCCCGACATGGTGGTGATGGGCAAGCCGATGGGCAACGGCTTCCCGGTCGCCGCCCTGGTGGTCCGCTCCCAGCTGCTGGCGGCCGTGCCCGAGGAGGTCGAGCTGTTCAGCACGTTCGGCGGCAACCCGGTCGCCTGCGCGGCCGCGCTCGCTGTCCTCGCCGTCATCGAGGACGAGGGCCTGGTGGCCAACGCGGCGGAGACCGGCTCCTACCTCCGGCAGGGCCTGGAGACGCTCGCCGGGCGCCACCCGGTCATCGGGGACGTCCGGGGCGAGGGCCTGCTGCTCGGCGTCGAGCTGGTCGGCGGGGAGCGCGTGCCCGCGGCGGGCCGCGCCGACCGGGTGACGGAGGCGATGCGGGAACGGGGGATTCTGATCAGCGCGACCGGCCCGGCCGGGAACGTACTGAAGATCCGGCCGCCGCTCGTCTTCCAGCGCGAGCACGCTGATCTGCTCCTCCAGACCCTCGACGACGTCCTCGGCTCTTCCCGCGAAGAGGAGAGGGCGCAGTCTGCGGGGTAGCTGCAGAGCAGCACATGACGGCTGGCGGATCGCCGTAATGCCGTAGCTACGGTAATACTGCAATAGGCTCTCGGCGCGGCCTGGCCCGCCCGTCGCACAACGCGGCAAGGCCGGGTCTGCGTGCCGCAGCCAACCGCCGTGTGATGGTGTGGAACGCGGGGGACGGGTGGGACGTTCCTCCGATGACCCTTAGTTGCGCTATGCGTACTGTGCGCATAGTGCACCCCCCTCGGCTACCGAAACGCGATGTACGCTGCGATAATGCCGGGGTGACGGGGCTGAGTGTCGCCCTGGCGAACCTCAAGCCAGGCACGGGCAAGACAACATCGGCGGTGTGGCTGGCGCACGTCTTCGCGCAGGCCGGGAACCGCGTGCTGCTCGTGGACGCCGACCCGTCCGGCAGCGCGCTGGAGTGGTCCGATCTCGCCGCGATGAACCCGCGCCTCCCGCCGCCGAAGGCGGCTTTCCCGTTCCGGATCGTGGCCCTGCCCTCCCGCGAGCTGCACCGCCGGTTGCCCGAGATCGCCGAAGCCGATGATGTGGTGATCATCGACGCGCCGCAGCTGGAGGACCATGCCGGCATTGCCCGCTCGGCGATGCGGTACGTGGACGAGATCCTGATTCCGTGCGCGCCGAGCCCCATCGAGATCAACCGGACCACCCCGGTGCGGGACGAGATCAGCGAGGTCGGCGCCGTCCGGGACCGGCCCGCCCGCTGGGCTGTGCTGCTGAACCGCTGCATTACCCGGGCGCACTCCACCACCGACGCCCGGGTGGCGCTCGAGGACCTGGGCTATGACGTGCTGGGCACCGCCGTGCCACGGCTCGAGGTCTACGCCCAGAGCTTCGGCATGCCGATTGCCCGTACCGGCCTTGAGGTGTGGCGCCAGGTAGCCCACGACCTCATCGAGCGATGCGTTCCCCTCTGCTCGGTGCGGCCATGATCCGATAGGCACGTCCGGGCCGGGTGGTGTTGAGGCCACGGCCGGTGGCCATCGCCGCGGCCCGCTCAGCTGACGTTCAGTGAACTCTCAGAAAAGAGTGAGTGGACGCCTAAGCTCCTTGAAGATTTCCTCCAGGTTGGCGCCTCACCATCGATGGCAGACGAGCACGATGATACCTACGAGGAGCGAATCCCAGATGGGCACGGTCTACGAGCCGGTCATTGGCGGTCCGGAACAGGAACAGGGCAACGGGCGGGACGGCCGGCCGTGGCGGCGCCGCGCCTTGCTGGCTGGCGCGTCGGCCGGGGGTGGCCGCGCTGATATTCGCAGGGCTGGGCGCGGCGGACGCGATGGGCGCCACCGTGCTGACCACGTCACAGATCGCCGCGAAGGTGAACCCAGGCCTGGTCGACGTGGTGTCCACGATGGGATACCAGGGCGGCAAGGCGGCTGGCACCGGGATGGTGCTGACCTCGACCGGTGAGGTGCTGACCAACAACCACGTGATCGACGGCGCGACCTCGATCAAGGCCATCGACGTCGGGAACGGGCGGACCTATACCGCCAAGGTCGTCGGCTACGACAAGAGCCATGACGTCGCGGTGCTGCAGCTTCAGGACGCGTCCGGGCTGCAGACCGTCAGCCTCAGCCCCGACGTCCCGCAGACCGGCGAGAAGGTGGTCGCGCTGGGCAACGCCGGCGGCAAGGGCGGTACCCCGTCGGTGGTCACCGGGAGGATAACGGCCCTCGACCGGGCGATCACCGCCTCCGACGAGGGAGCCGGTGACGCCGAGCGGCTGACCGGGATGATCGGCCACAACGCCGACATCCAGCCGGGTGACTCCGGCGGGCCGCTGGTCAACACCGACGGGGAGGTCGTCGGCATGAACACGGCCGCCTCGGCTTCGCCATCCGGCGTCGGCCAGACGGGGCGAACGGAGACCCGGACCCAGGCGTTCGCCATCCCCATCACCAAGGCGTCCTCGATCGCCGACCAGATCGAGACGGGCACGCCGTCGGCCACCGTGCACATTGGCGAGACCGCGTTCCTCGGCGTGCAGACCTCCCCCTCGGGCACCGGTGCCTTCGGCGGCGGCTCGGGTGGCTTGGGCGGCAACGGTGGCCTCGGCGGCAACGGTGGCTTCGGCGGGAGCAATGGCGGCTTCGGCGGCTTCGGCGGCAACGGTGGCCTCGGCGGCTACATCGGTGGCATCGGCGGCGGATACGCCGGCGGCTTCGGCGATGGTGGCTTCGGTGGCACCGGCGGCAATGGCGGGCTCGGTGGCTTCGGCAGCGGCTCGGCCAGCAGCGGCGGCGTCGCCATCGGCGGGGTCGTGTCTGGATCCGCAGCCGACCAGGCCGGCCTGGCCGCGGGCGACCAGATCACCTCGGTTGCCGGTCACACCGTCACGTCCTCCTCGGGCATCGGGTCGGTGCTCGCGAAGTACCACCCCGGCGACAAGATCAGCATCGGCTGGACGGACCAGTCCGGCCAGTCTCACACCGCCACGGTGACCCTCACCGCCGGCCCGGCGGACTGAGAACCCTCCCAACAGCCGCTTGCCGGGCGCTCGCAAGGGCGGCCCGGCAAGCGGCTTTTTGTGCCCGGAGCCGGCGCGATCGCTGCCTGCCCGGCCGGCGCCGTCGTCGTGATCACGAGCGTGACCCCCTCGTAGCGCCCGCAGGGCAGGGTGACCGCGGTCGCAGTATGGGCCAGGATGTCCATGAGGGAAGGAGGCAGGCATGGGCGTCCTGCGGCCGGAACCGTCCGCGCCAGGTGACGGCCCCGCCAGCGCCGGGGCGCCGCTGATCTTGCTTGCCGAGCTGGGGAGCCGGGTGGAGCGCGCGCTGGTGAAGCGGCGGCTGCGTGAGGTGGACGTGCGGCCGTCCGCCGTCCTTCCGCTGGACGGCCCGGACCTGGCCCGGTCCCTGGCCGTGACGCCGCCGGACACGGTCATCACCGCTGCCCGCGTCGCGTGGCTGCCGCGCGAGCGCGACGGGGAACGGCGGGTCCATTGGGCCGACCTCCTGTCGCAGGTCAACCCGCGCAGGCCGCCGGTGTTCTGGCAGCGGACCATCATGCGGCGCGAGCCCGACCGGGCCCGGCTGGTGATCGCGGAGCCCGCCACCGTGGCGGCGCTGCGCGAGCGCTGGGGCGGCTCCGGCTCGTTCGCGCATTTCGTGTCCCGGCAGGCCAGACTCGCGCTGGATCGTGCCGAACGCGCGATGCTCGGCTACCGCTACAAGGTCCCGAAGGACGTCGTCGAGGCGATCGAGGACAGCCCGGGCTTCCACGCCGACGTCGCCGCGCTCGCCGGCCGGCTGGGCCTGACCGAGCCGGAAGCGGCGGAACGCAGCCGGGCGGCCCTCGACAGCCTGGTCGCCTCCATGAGCCCGGTCGCAGTCGACCTGCTCTCCGGCGCGCTGCGCCCGCTGCACGTCTACGCGTGGGACGTCCAGGCCGACACGGCCGGGCTTGACCGGCTGCGTGAGCTGAACCACCGCCATGCGCTGGTTTTCCTGCCCAGCCATCGCTCGTACGCGGACCCGCTGCTGCTGGCCGACGTGCTCGCCGAGCATGACTTCCCTCGTAACCACGTGGTCGGCGGCGACAACCTCCGGATCTGGCCGCTCAGCCTGCTGGCCAAGCGGGCCGGCTTTGTCTTCATCCGGCGCAGCATCGGCGACGACGAGATCTACAAGCTGGCGCTGCGCGAGTACCTCGGCTACCTGCTGGCCAAGCGCTTCAACCTCGAGTGGTACATGGAGGGCGGCCGGTCGCGGACCGGCAAGCTGCGCCCGCCGCGCTACGGGCTCCTGGCATACGTCGCCGAGGCGGTCGCGCGCGGCCGGGCCGACGACGCCTACCTGGTGCCGGTCGCGATCACGTACGACCAGCTCCGCGAGGTATCGGCGATGGCGGCCGAGCAGCGCGGAGCGGCGAAGAAGCCGGAAGGGCTGAGCTGGCTGGCGTCGTACGCCAGGGGGCAGCTCACCAAGATCGGCGCGGTCTACATCTGCTTCGGCGAGCCGCTCTCGGTGGCCGCCGCGCTCGGGCCCAGCGGCCGGGCCGACGATCCTGACGCGCGCCGACTCGCGGTGCAGAAGATGGCGTTCGAGGTGGCCGTCCGGATCAACCGGGTCACCCCGGTGACGGCGACCGCGCTGGTCACGCTCGCGCTGCTGGGCGTCCGCGACCGCGCGCTGACCCTGGGCCAGGTGCGCGGTGTCCTGGAACCGTTGCGCGCCTACCTTGCCGAACGTGGGCTGCCGCATTCGGGCGACGTGCTTCAGACTGAGGACGGCGTGCGCCGGGTGCTCGACGCGCTGGCCCAGCAGAACGTGGTCACCATCTACACCGGCGGGGAGGAGCCGGTTTACGCGATCGAACGGGGCCAGCACCTGGTCGCGGCGTTCTACCGCAACAGCGCCATTCACCACTTCATCGACCGGGCGGTGGCGGAGCTCGTTTTGCTGAGAAGACCCGAGGATCGCTGGGACGAGGCGATGCGGCTGCGTGACCAGCTGAAGTTCGAATTCTTCTTCCCGGACAAGGCGGCCTACCGCGTCGAGCTCCGCGCCGAGCTCCAGCGGCTGGGTCCCGGCTGGGAGGCGGTGGCCGACGGGCGTGCCGTGCTGGAGCGTTCGCCGGTCCTCGTGGCGAACCGGGTGCTGCGATCGTTCCTGGACGCGCAGCTCGTGGTCGCCGAACGGCTCGCCGCGCGGCCCCCCGGTCGGCCGATCGCGGACTCCGAGTTCCTCGACGAATGCCGCGGCGTCGGCCAGCAGATGCTGCTGCAGGGACGGCTGCACGGGCCGGAGTCGCTGTCGCGGGAGCTGTTCTCCAGCGCGCTGAAGCTCGCCGCGAACCTGGACCTGATCGGCCCTGGCGGCGAGGAGCTGACCGCGAGCAGGCAGGCCTTCGCCGCGCGGCTGCGCGATGAGGTGGAGCGGCTGACCGTGATCGACGAGATCGATGCGGCGAGCAGACGGGAGGCGGTCGGTGTCGAACCCTAGCCAGTCTGTGGCCACGCTGTGGTCGGAGGAGCAGCTGCTCGCCGACGTCGAGGCCGGGCCGGAGGGCCCGCGGGTCGGGGCGTTCGTCGACTTTGACGGGACCCTGATCGACGGGTACTCGCTGGCCGCGTTCGCCCGGCATTACCTGAGGTCGGGGCAGATCGCGCCGACCGACCTGGGGCAGCTGTTGCTGACCGGCCTGCGCGGCGTGACCACCGAGGAGGACTTCGAGCGGCTGACCACGCTGAGCATGCGGGTGTGGGCCGGGCGCAGCGAGGACGAGCTCACCGAGCTGGGGGAGCGGCTGTTCGTGCAGGGCATCTCCGGCTCGCTGTACCCGGAGGGGTGGCGGCTGGTCGAGGCGCACCGCCGGGCCGGGCACACGGTCGTGCTCGCCTCCTCTGCCACCCGGTTCCAGGTGGAGCCTGCGGCGAGGGCGATGGGCGTCGAGCACATCCTGGTGTCACCGGTGGAGATCGTGAACGGCATCGCCACCGGCCGTCCCGGTGGGCCGCTGCTGTGGCGGGCGGGCAAGGCCGAGGCGGTCGGCGCGTTCGCCGCCGAGCACGGCATCGACCTGACGGAAAGCTACGCCTACTCCAACGGCGACGAGGACGTGCCGTTCCTGCAGGCCGCCGGGCGGCCGCGGGCCATCAACCCGGGCCGGGGACTGGAGAAGGCGGCGCGGCACTATGGGTGGCCGGTGGCCCGGTTCCGCTCCCGCGGCCGGCCCGGGGTGGTCGATCTCGCCCGCACGGCGGCGGGGCTGGCCGGGATGCTCGGCGGCTTCACAGCGGGCGCGGCGCTCGGGGCGGTCACGGGTTCCCGGCGGGAGGCCGTCGACCTCGGCACCACCCTGGCTGGTGAGCTGGGCAGTGTGCTGGCCGGGGTCCGGCTGGACGTCCGCGGCGCCGAGCACCTCACGACCCGGCCCGCCGTGTTCCTGTTCAACCACCAGAGCCAGCTGGACGTGCTCATCCTGGCCAAGCTGCTGCACGGCGGGTTCACCGGGGTGGCGAAGAGGGAGCTGACCCGCAGCCCGGCGTTCGGGCTGATGTTCCGGCTCGCCGACGTGGCGTTCGTGGACCGGCACGACCATGCCCAGGCGGTCAAGGCGCTCCAGCCGGCCGTGCAGAAGCTGCGTGACGGCATCTCCCTGGTGATCGCCCCGGAGGGCACCCGGTCGGCGACCCCGGCGCTGGGGCCGTTCAAGAAGGGCGCCTTCCACGTTGCCATGCAGGCGAGGGTGCCGATCGTGCCGATTGCCATCCGCAACTCCGGCGAGCTGATGTGGCGCAGCGCGCGGACGATCCACTCGGGCACGGTGCAGGTGGTGGTCCTCCCCCCGATCCCGACGACCGGCTGGGTGACCGAGGATCTCGACCAGCACGTGGATGAGGTGCGCGGGCAGTACCTGGCGACGCTGGCGAACTGGCCGGGCGCCGGCGCCGGGGCGGTGACGGCCACGGCGCTGGCTGACCCCGCGCCACCCGCGGCGCCGCTGGAGTGGGGCTCCGCCACCCAGATGAACCCGCTGGAAACGGCAATGTGGCGCGCGGAGTCGGCCGACCCGCGGCTGCGGGTCAACGTCAGCCTGCTCGAGCTGCTCGATCCCGCCCCCGACTGGGACCGGCTGCTCGCCGCGCACGAGTGGGCCACCCGGATGGTGCCGCGGATGCGGCAGCGGGTGGTGGAGCCGGCGTTCGCGCTCGGCACGCCGGTGTGGGTGCCGGATGCTGGCTTCGACCTGTCGCGGCACGTCCATCGGGTCAAGCTGTCCGCCCCCGGCTTGATGCGCCAGCTGCTGGACGTTGTGCAGGAGTTCGCCGCCGCGCCGTTCGACCGTGACCGGCCGCTGTGGTCCGCTCTGCTGGTGGAGGGCCTGGCCGACGGCCGGGCCGGGTACGCGGTCAAGAGCCATCACAGCGTCACCGACGGGCTCGGCGCGGTGCAGCTGATGGTGCGGCTGCACAGCCGCGGTCCCGAGCACGACCCGCACCGGCCCGAGCCGCCGGTTCCGTCGGCGGACGGCGGGGCGTCGCGGCTGGGGGTGTTCGCCGGTCAGGTCGCGGGCGCGGTCCGGTCCGTACCTTCGGCCGCGCTGCGGCAGGGCGCCGGGGTCGCGGGCGCGCTGACCCGGCCATGGGAGACGGTCTCACGGACGGCGGAGACGGCCACGCGGGCCGCGGGGCGGGCGGTGGGCGCCACCCGCTGGGTGGGCCAGAGCGCGGCCCCGCCGGCCGGCTCGGCTCTGCTGGCCACGCGCGGCGGCGGCTGGCACTTCGAGATAGCCGACGTGCCGCTGGCCGACCTCAAGGCCGGGGCGAAGGCGGCCGGTGGCTCTTTGAACGATGGTCTGCTGGCCGCGGTGATCGGCGGGTTCCGCCGCTACCACGAGCGGTTCGGCGCTTCGCTCGACCGGCTTAGCGTCGGGTTCCCGATCAGCTTGCGCAACCAGGACGACCCGCAGGGCGGCAACAGATTTACGGGCGCCAGGTTCGCCGCACCGATGGCCGAGCGGGACCCGGCGGCCAGGATCGCGGCCGTCAGGCAGTTCGTGCTGGCCGCCCGGGCGGCCAGCGGTGCCACGGCCGACACTGTGACGACGGCGCTCGCCCCGCTGGTCGGCTGGCTGCCCGCGCCGCTAGTCAGCGTCGTCTCGGGCCGGCTCACGAGCACGAACGATGTCCAGGTGTCCAGCATCCCCGGAGTGCCCTACCCGGTGTACGTCGCGGGCTCGCGGATCACGCACATGTACCCGTTCGGCCCGCTGCCCGGGTGTGCCGCGATGATCACCCTGATCTCGCACGACGGGACCTGCTGTATCGGCATCAACAGCGACACGTTGGCGATCACCGACCCCGGCGGCCTGGTTGAAGACCTCCAGGCCGGGCTGGACGAGGTGGTGGCGCTCAAGGGCTGAGGGAGCGCTGCGTGGCTGGCCCGTGCCCCTGACGCGGGCGCTGCGTGGCTGGCCGGTGCCCTCCGGCGCTGGCGCTACGCGGCTAGCCCGGGTACCAGATCACGCGGGGGTCGTCCGGCGCGCGCCGGTAGCTCCAGGCCGCGTCGGCCATGCGCTCCAGGTCGTACCGTGGCCGCCAGCCGAGCAGGAACCTGGCCTTGGCGTTGTCCAGCCAGGTCGAGTGGTAGGGCGTCCGGACGCCGACGGTAGGCAGGCCGCGTGACTTTGCCAGGTAGGCGCCGAGCTCGCCGTAGTCGACCGGCTCGTCCATGCTGATGTTGAACGTCTGCCGCCGCGCCGCGGGGTTGTCGATCGCCAGCAGGATCGCGTCGGCGAGGTCGTCGACGTGGACGAAGTTTCGCTTGACCGGGCGGCCCTCCTCGTCGAGCATCACCGGGACGGTGCCGCTCGCGACGTAGGCGTCGGCCTGCTCCGCGCCCACCAGATCCCGCCACCGCGGGCCGCCGAACACGTCTTCCCCGAACGACAGCTGGTACCTGAAGTCGTCTTTCTCCATCACCCACGGCGCCCGCAGGCAGCAGACGTTCAGGTTGTACTGGATCCCGTACTGCTCGACCATCACCTCCTCCAGCACCTTGGACAGCGCGTAGCAGCCCGGGTAGGCGCTGTGCGGCTGGGTCTCGGTCACAGGGACCGGGTGCGGGTAGAAGAAGTGGCCCAGCCCCGCGTCCCCGCCGACGAGGATGAACTGCTGGAACGCCCGGCTCGCCCGGCAGGCCTCCAGCAGCCAGAACAGGCCCTTGACCGCGACGTCCATGATGGTCTCGGGTGTTTCCTTGCTGGTGGCCAGGTGCAGCACGTGCGTCACGCCGTCCACAGCCCGGTCGGCGGTCTCGCGCCGGTCGATCGACCCGGTCACGACCTCGACACGGGGGCCGGGGTCGAGAGCCCGGTTGTGGCAGAGCGCCCGAACCGTGAATCCGGCGAAACGGTCGTCGCTGGACGAGAGCAGCCTACCGATGAACGCCTGGCCGACCTTGCCGGTCGCGCCGGTGACCAGGATCCGCTGCATGTCCGTCACGACCCCAAGTATGAACGGGTTCCCGGCTCCGCTCGCTGGGCTGGGGCACACTGGCCTGGTGGACGCCGAGGTTGTGGTGATCGGAGCCGGTGCGCTTGGCCTGAGCACCGCTCTGCATTGTGCGCTGGCGGGCCGGTCGGTCGCCGTCGTGGAACGGTCGACCGCGGGCTCGCAGGCATCGGGGCGCGCCGCGGGGCTGTTCAAGTCGGTGCAGGCCGACGAGCTGCGGACCGTGCTGGCGCGGCGCAGTATCGAGAAGGCGATCGGCTTCGCCGACTGGGCGGGTGTGCCGCTGGAGGTGGCCCGCCCGGGGAGCTTCCTGATCGCGCGGACCGCCGGTCATCGTGAGCTCTTGCGCCGGGAGCTGGCCCAGTCGGTGCGCTGGGGCGCCGACGTGCGCGAGGGGAGCCGGGCCCAGCTGGCCGGCGCGCTCGGCTACTACCGGGCGGCCCGCGAGGAGTTCGCGCTGTGGTGCCCCGAGGACGTCTATATCGAGGAGCCGGCCAGCCTGGTGCGGGCGTACCTGGAGGCCGGCCGGCTCCACGGGGCGGTGCTGCTGGAGAACGAGCCGGTCATCGGGATATCCGTAACGGGTGGCCGGGTGGCCGGGGTCGAGACGGCCGCGCGGTCGATCGCCGCGCCGGTGGTGGTGGACGCGGCCGGCGGCTGGGTGCGGCAGGTCGCCGGGCTGGCCGGCGCGTGGCGGCCGGTCGCCCCGGTCCGGCACCAGCTGCTCATCACCGCGCCCGCGCCCGAGGTGGACCCGGCCGACCCGATCACCAGGGTGGTCGACGCCGCCGTGTACCTGCGCCCGGCCCGCGGCGGGCTGATGGTGGGCGGGTTCGAGGCCGATCCGCTGCCGGCCGATCCGCGGGAGCAGGCGGCCTCGTTCACGACCGACGATCTGCCACTCGACCTCGGCGTGCTCCGGGCCCTGGCGGACCAGGTCGCGGCGGAGGCGCCGGTTGCCGCGAGCGTCCCGGTCGCCGACCACCGCGGCGGGCTGCTCACGATGAGCCCCGATGGCCGGTTCGTCGCCGGGCCCGTGCCCGAGCTGACGGGGCTCTGGGTGGTCAGCGGGTGCAACGGTTCGGGGTTCTCCTCATCGCCCGCGCTCGGCGAGGCGCTGGCCCAATGGATCACCAGCGGCGCCGCGCCATCGGGCGTGACGGCGCTGGCGCCGGGCCGGTTCGGCCCGCTGCCCGACGATGTGCTGGTCACACGGGGGCTGTGGGAGTACGCCCATTTCTACGATCCGGCCGGCAACGGCCCGAGCACTCCTAGCTCCGGACCGCCTCTAACTCCGGGCCGCTAACTCCGGGCCGCCGCTAGCTCTGGGCCGCGGCGAGTTCGGTCGCGGCGCAGCGGGAGATGGCGAGGGCGTCCGAGGCGACCGTGATCAGGCTGCAGCCCTCGTCGCGGTACCGCCGGGCCGTCGCGCCGTCGGTGGCGTGGATGCCGACCGGCTTTCCGGCCGCGGCGCACGCGGCGCGGATCCGTTCCAGGGCCGGCTTCAGGACCGGGTCGTCCGGGTCCAGCAGGCTGCCAAGCGAGTAGGACAGATCCCGGGGCCCGACATAGATGCCGTCCACGCCGTCTTCTGCCAGCGTCGCTTCCAGGTCCGCGACCGCCTCCGCCGATTCGGCCATGATGATGCAGAACGGTTCGCCGACGCCGGTCATCGCCCCGCCACCGGACCGGTATCCGGTCGGCGGGTAGCGGCAGGCGCGAGCAGCCTCGCGGGCCTCGGCCGCGGAGTTGACATTGGGCACGATGACACCTTCGCAGCCGAGGTCGAGCGCGCGCCCGATGTCGGCCGGGTGCGCGTGCCGGACCCGGCCGATGGGAGTCGCGCCGGCCAGCCGGATCGAGCTGGTCAGCCCGGGCAGGTCATGCTCGGTCGCGCCGCCGTGCTGCAGGTCTATCACCACGTAGTCGACTCCGGCGGCCGCCAGGAGCCGGACGCTGAGCGGCGAGGGAATCGTGCACCAGGCCCCGTAGAGCGTTTCCCGGGCCGTCAACTGTGCGCGGAACGTGGAAGCCGGAGACATGGACCAAGCCAACCACACGCGCCAGCACTGCCAGCCGCGTTCCACGTGGCCATGGGCCGCCCGGAGGCGTCAGACCGCCGGGGGCGGGCAGCCGAGCGCGTCGAGTTCGGCGCGCCCTTCCGCCTCCCTGCCTGGCATCAGCAGGAGCGTGATCGCCCGCTCGAACCGGGCATCGAGGTGCTCCCAGCCCGCCACCGACTCCTCCAGGGAGCCGGTGTTCCCCGGGCGGCGGCCGGCGGCGCGGGCCAGACAGGCGGCGGCCCACCGGTTCTCGCCAGCGGCCGGTGCGGCGCGGGCCAGGCGGTCCGCCGCATCCGGCACGCCCTGGATCACCGCGGCCTCGACCGCGATGGCGAGGGCGAACGAGTCGTATTGCAGGTGGCGGGCGCCGAACCAGGGACGCGACCCGATCCCGAGGCCAGCGGTGGCACCGGCGGCCTGTTCGATGTGGCCCCGGTGGAGGGCGATGCGGGCATCGGCGAAGGCCGCAAAGCCGGCCAGGCCGCGGTTCGCCGCCGGGTCACCGCGTGAGGTGATCTCGCTGACCCGGGCACGCCAGACACGGCAGCCCTCCTCATCGCCCCGCAGACCGTGGGTGAGGACCGCGGCGTAGCAGGCCGGGGCGAGCCAGGAGGAGGCTGGCCGGCCTTCGCGCTGCCACGAGTCCCACATGACGGCCGCTTCGCTGAGGGCCTCGTCGAACTTGCCCTGGAGCACGAGCGGGACTATGGCCATGCCGAGCGTCATGTAGTGCCGCCCGACCACGATCGAATCCCCTTGCCCGCGCCGGGCCGAGGCGAGAGCGGCGGGCAGCTCCCCGGCGATCGCGGCGCTGTCGGCGGCCGTGTGGATGGTATCCACGATCTCGGCACCGGTGCACGGATCGTGCCGGGGCAGCCGGTCGACCAGCACGGCGCGTTCCTGGATGAGCCGGTAGCTCAAGCGGAGCTGGCCGGCCTCTGCCGCGGCCGCGACGGCCGCGGCCAGCGCGCCGCTGATCAGCACCGGGTCGCCGGAGCGCCGCGCGGCGGCCAGGGCCTCGGCGGCCAGCGCCGGGTCGGGCGACTCCTTCTCCGCACGCGCGTTCCACGCCCGGGCCGCCGCCAGCAGAGCAGCCACCTCGGGCTCGCCCGGGGGCGCGGCCCGTTCCGCCGCCGCGAGCAGATCGCAGAGACGGTCATGGGGCACCTCGTCAGAAAACGATGCCGCGAACCGGTCGGCCACGGTCACGGCGTAGGCGAGGGCGGCGGCCCGGGCACCGTCGTCGCCGGCCGCCGATGCCTGGTCGGCCGCCTCCAGCAGCAGGCCGAACGCGGTATCGCCGCGGCCCGTGGCCAGCGCGACATCCGCGGCCGCCCGCAGGTCCGCCGCGGCCTGGCCAGCATCGGGAGCCCGGGCGGCGGCGGCTCGGTAGTGCCCAAGCGCCTCGACCAGGAAGCGCCTGGCATAGACGAGGTGGCCCAGGCTGCGGGCCAGGCGGTGACCCAGGCCATCCGGGCCCGCACCGGCGGCGGCGCCGAGCGCAGCCCGCAGGTCGTCGGCCACCTGGTCGAAGCCGGCCCGCCACTCCTGGTCGGCCTCGGCGCTGCCCTCGAGGCTGGCGGCGGATTGCGCGGCCCAGCGCAGGTGGCGTTCCCTGGTCGCGGTCTCCTCGCCGCTGGCCGCCAGCTGCTCCAGCGCGTAGGCGCGCACGGTCTCCAGCATGCGCCACCGGCCGCCCTGCCCGTTCGCACTCGCCAGCAGGCTCTTGTCGGCCAGCCGGCCGACCAGGTCGGCCAGGGCCGCGGTGTCGCCGTCGGACGCGATGGCGCTGGCCGCGTCCAGGTCGAACCCGCCGACGAACACGCCCAGCCGGCGGAACACCGCCCGTTCGTCGTCGTCGAGCATGTCATGGCTCCAGCCGATGACCGCCCGCAGGGAATGGTGGCGCGCGTCCGCACCGCGGCCGCCGGCCAGCAGGCGCAGCCGGTCGTCCAGGCCTGACCGAAGGCCCGCCATCCCCAGCGACGCGCTGCGAGCCGCGGCAAGCTCGATGGCCAGCGGCATCCCGTCCAGGCGGGCGCACAGTTCCGCAACGGCCGACCGGTCCGCCGCGAAGTCCGGCGCCACGGCCCGGGCCCTGTCGAGGAACAGCGCCCCGGCTTCCGAGCCCACGGCATCGTCGGGATCATCGGCCAGGGAAAGCGGCCGGATGGGCACCGTGCGTTCGCCGCCGGCCGCAAGCCGCTCGCGGCTCGTGGCCAGGATGGTCACGCCGGGGCAGGCGGCGAGCAGCCGCTCGGCGAACGCGGCGACGACGGCCAGCAGGTGCTCGCAGTTGTCCAGCACCAGCAGCCACCGGCCCTCGGCCAGGTGGTCGAGCACCGCCCTGTCCAGCGGCTGTCCCGGCTCCTCGGTCACCCCAAGTAGCGCGGCGACCGCCTGGATGACGAATCCTTCGGCGACCGGGACCAGATCGACGAACGCGCACCCGGACCGGAAGGAGGGCGCGGCGTCCCGGGCGACTTCGACTGCCAGGCGGGTCTTGCCGACCCCGCCCGGGCCGACCAGGCTCACCAGGCGGGAGGTTTGCAGCGCCGCGTTGATGGCGTCCCGCTCGCGGTCCCGGCCCACGAAGCTGGTCCACGATGCGGGCAGCCCCAGCGGGCCGCCGGGCTGGGTGGCGGGGGCGAGCACGGTCCGGGCAAGTTCGGCCAGTTCACGGCGGTCCGCTACACCGAACTTCCGCAGCAGCGAGGAGACGTGGCTTTCGACCGTGCGGACCGAGATGTGCAGCTTGCCGGCGATCTGCGCGTTGCTGCGGTGTGCCGCGAGTGCCTCGAGCACTTCCGCCTCGCGTTGCGACATCCCAGCCGGGTAGTCCCCCATCTCCCCATCCTCGCCGATCCGCGCTGGATCCGTGGTGAATGGGTGGTGGTTCCGTGGTCGCCACGGATGTCCTCTCACCAGCCGCGACGCAGGCTGGACCCAGAACGACTCACCGAGGAGGACGCCATGATGTACAACCACCCAGCCTTCGCCGCCGCCCTGGCCGAGCAGCGCAGCCGCGCCCTGATCGCCGAGGCCAGGTCCGCCCGGCGGGCCCGCGCCGCCCGCGCCGCCCGTGCCGCCCGCGATGGCGGCGATGGCGGCACCGAGCGGTCCGCGCGCTGGTTCGTGCCGCGCCGCAGGGGCCTGGCACGCCTGCGCCCCGCCCGCGCCCGTTAAGGCATCCGACCACACGCGCCGGGATGGCCGGCGCGTGCCCTGCTGGGCACGCGGCCGTTCAGCCAGGCTGGTGACGTGACTCACGTCGCGCAGGCCGAACCTGAGGGCAGGCCGGCCCGTTGTCAGGGTGTTGGAGTTGCGGCCCCGTAAGCACGACAAGTTCTGGGCCCGGAGTTACGGCACTTGCCTGGACGGCCACAACCCTCGCGGGGGACCTGGGGGTCAAGAGATGGAATTGCTGGAGCGGGACTCTTTCCTGCGGACGCTGGCCGAGTACGCCGGTGAAGCGAGGCAGGGCGACGGCCGTCTGGTCCTGGTGGCCGGGGAGTCCGGCATGGGGAAGACCGTCCTGCTTGAGGCGTTCCAGCGGCGCCTGAAGGGCGCCCGCTGGCTGTGGGGGGCCTGCGATGGCCTGCTGACCCCCCGGCCTCTTGGCCCGGTGTTCGACATCGGCTCGCAGCTTGGCGGCGAGCTCGCCGATCTGTGCCACCGGGGGGCTGAGCGGGACCGGCTGTTCGGGGCCTTCCTGGCCGAGCTCGACACGTCGGCGGCGTTCACCGTGGCGGTGATGGAGGATGTCCACTGGGCCGACGAGGCAACGATCGACCTGCTGAGCTTTCTTGGACGGCGGCTGGGCCGCATGAAGGCGCTGCTGCTGGTCACCTACCGTGACGAGGAACTCGGCGGCGATCACCCGCTGCGCATGGTGCTTGGTGACCTCGCCACGCAGCGCGCCACCCGGCGGATGAAGTTGCCGCCCTTGTCGGTGGACGCCGTGCGGGCGCTTGTGGGGCAGCGGGACGTGGATGCCGCCGAGCTGTTCCGGGTCACGGGCGGCAACCCGTTCTACGTGAGCGAGATCATTGACGCCGGGTGGCCGTCGGTGCCGGCGACGGTCCGCGACGCGGTGGCGGCCCGGCTGGCCCGGTCGGGGAACGGCACCCGCGCGATGGTGGAGGCCGCCGCGGTCATCGGCGCACGGGTGGACCGGTCGGTCCTCTCGTCGGTCCTGGAGCGCCCGGGCTCAAGGGTCGATGAGTGCCTGGAGACCGGGATCCTCGTGCCCGATGGGACCGGCCTGCGGTTCCGGCACGAGCTGGTCCGGATGGCGGTGGAGGCAGCGATCGCGCCGCACCGAAAGCTGGAGCTGCACGCGCGCCTGCTGGCGGAGCTGGAGCAACGCGGCGATGGCGATCCCGCCCTGCTCGCGCACCACGCCGAGGGCGCCGGGGACCGGCAGGCCGTGCTGCGGCACGCGCCGGAGGCGGCCCGGCGCTCCTCCTCGCTGGGCGCACACCGCGAGGCCGCGGCGCAGTTCGAGCGCGCCCTGCGGTACGCCGGGGAAGACGGCCGGCCGGGTCTGGCGGCGCTGCACGAGGGCGCCGCGGGCGAGTATTCGCTGCTTGATCGGTGGGAAGAGGCGGAGCGGGCACTGCGCAGCGCCCTCCGGATCCGGCGCGAGCTGGGCGATCACCTGAGCGTCGGGAAGGACCTCCGCTTGCTTTCCACCACGCTCTGGCGACTGTGCCGCGGGGAGGAGTCGGACCGGGCTGCCGAGGAAGCCGTCCAAGTCCTCGAGGCCTTGCCGCCCGGCCAGGAGCTGGCCTGGGCGTACGCGAACCTCAGCGCCCGCTTCATGCAAATGGGGCGAAGTGATGCCGCGGTCGCCATTGGCGAAAAGGCGCAAGCTCTCGGCGAGGACCTGCACCAGCGTGATGTCATCAGCCACGCCCTGAACACGATCGGGTGCGCGCTTCTGGCGACGCGCCGGGACGGGGTGGCCTCGGTCGAGCGTGCACTGCGGATCGCGCTCGACGCCGACCTGCAGGAAGCGGCCGGGCGCGCCTACACCAATCTCCAGATGATCGCGTCAGCCCTGCACCGCTTCGGGGAGGCGGAGCGCTACTACAACGAGGGCATGGCCTACTGCGACGGGCGCGAGATCGGTGTTTTCAGCACGTGCATGAGGGGCAACCGGGCCCACACGCTCATGCTCTTGGGGCGGTGGGAGGAGGCGGCGGACATCTGCGTCCAGATGCTGGCCCGTCAGGGCATCTCGCCCGTGAACCGGCTGAACCCGCTGCGGGTCTTGGGCGCCATCCGCGGCCGCCGCGGCGACGCGGGGGCATGGGAGCTGCTGGACGAGGCGCTTGCGCTGGCCGAGGGAACGGGCGAGCCGCTGTGGATCGTGCCGGTGCGGGCGGTCCGGGCGGAGCTGGGATGGCTGTCGGGCCGGCCTGACCTCGCGGCCGAGGAGGCCCGGGCGGGCTACGACCACGCGGTCGGGCACGTCGATGCGTGGACGCTCGGGTCGGTCGCGATCTGGCTGCCCAGCCTCCCGCAGTCGGCTCAGCTTCCGGGACCATTCGGCCGGGTGATGGCCGGAGACTGGCACGGCGCGGCGGCGGCATGGGACCGGCTCGGCCGGCCCTACGACGCGGCCCTGTGCCGGCTGCGCTCGGCGGATGAGGCGGGGCTCAGGCTGGCCCTCGCTGCCCTCGATGGCCTGGGCGCGCGGGCAACCGCCGCCGCGGCCCGGCGCACGATGAGGGAACTCGGGATGAAAGCGATCCCGCGGGGGCCCCGCCCGGCCACGCGGGCCGCTCCGGCGGGGCTGACCGCACGCCAGCAGGAGGTTCTGGCGCTGCTCACCGAGGGCCTGCCCGACCTGGAGATCTCCCGCCGTCTGTTCATCTCCGAGCGGACGGTGCACCACCACGTCTCCGCGGTCTTGTCCAAGTTCGGCGTCTCGTCCCGGACGGCCGCGGCCCGCGAGGCCGCCCGGCTGGGCATCGATGCCCCAACCTAGGCGCCTTTCGCCGACCTGAGCGGCTCCGGCCGACCTGGGCGGCTCCGGCCGACTCGGGCGGCTCTGGCCGACCTGGGCGGCTCCGGCCAACCTGGGCACCACGGCCAAGCCGGGCAATCCCGCCGAGCGTTCGGCCGCCCTGATCTGCGGCTGATCACGAGCGGCGCTGGCACGCGTGCGCGTCTGCTCCCTGCGTTGTCCCGGGGCCTAAGGCCAATTCCTCCCCCGAAGTAGGGCGTCTGCCTGATGCGCCCGACCGGGGCTTATGGCGAGTCTTGCAGGAGCGGGCCGAAGCTGCGGGCCCGCACTGCAAGCCGGAAGGGGGCAGCACGAGCATGCGGCCGCAAGACACCGGCGGAATGGCACTGCCCTGTCAGAGCGACCCGGAACTGTTCTTTGCCGAGAAGCCGCAGGACATAGGGCGGGCGAAGAGCCTGTGCCGCCGCTGCCCGGTGCGGCCCGCCTGCCTGGCCGGGGCGCTGGAGCGCGGCGAGCCGTGGGGTGTCTGGGGTGGCGAACTGTTCCAGCACGGTGTGATCACTGCCGATAAGCGGGCACGCGGGCGACCGCGCAGGGCCCACGTGGCCGCCTGACACCCGGGCGCGCCCCAGCGCTCGTTAAGCATTACGGGTGTAGACCGCCAGGTACCAGACGAAGCGGCCGGTTGCGGCGACCCGCTTGAGTCCGGCCTCGGCGATCCTGGCTTCAATCCGGTCGAGGTCGTGCACGTATGCCCGGAACGACTGCTTCCTCATCCGGCGCAGGCCGTTCTCCCCCGCGATCCCGGCCCGGGCCAGGACGCCGCGCCACCCCGACGAGAATGGGACCACGAAGCCGTACGCGAGGCGCGTCGCGCGAAGCGAGTTGTCGAGCAGGGCATCGACATCCGGATAGCAGCAGATCACCTTGTCCAGCACCACCACATCGTGGGGCGCCAGGTCCATCCTGGACCCATCGCCAACGGCGAACGTCACACGATCCGCCAGCCCAGCCTCGGCGGCCAGCCTGGAGGCCTCCCGGATCGCCACGGGGGAGAGGTCGACGCCGGTGGCACGCTCCGCCCCGCGCGAAGCCGACGCAAGCGTGAGCCCGCCCAGCCCGCAGCCCACCTCGAGCACCGTCCGGCCGGCGATTCGCTGCCGGCCCAGGAGGTCGAGGAGAGTCCTGGAGAGGCCGCGGACGGATCCCGGGCGAGCCCGCCGGCCTCTGGCGCTCGCGCAATTGTCGAAGCACTGGGCGACACCTTCAGGTTCCGTGGGAGTCATCCCCTCTTGATAGCCGCCTTCGAAAACCGAGGCAATGGAGGACCAGGTGGCAACCGGCCGCGCGTTCGCGAATCTTGACCGTCTTCCGTTCGGGTGCTCCGCGGACGGCATGTTCCACGGCACCGATACGGCTATCTTCCCGTGGTGCTGGTGGTCAGTGGTGGCGCGTCGAGGCTGCAATGGAGGCATTCCTCGGGCTCGGGCGCACCGGCTGGACGGGGCGCCCGCTCGGGGTTGGTGATCGTGAACGCGGCGAGCACCCCGCCCGCGGCGCACGTGATGCCCGAGATGAGCACCGCGGTATGGAAGCCGGCGGCGAGCGCGGCCGGGTGCAGGTAGACCGTGCCGGTGATGCCCGCGAGCGCCGGCAGCACGGCGACCGCCAGCAGGCCGCCGAACCGGGCCACATCGTTGTTGACCGCGGATGCGATACCCGAGTGCTCCGCGGGCGCCGAGTTCATGGCGGTCGAGGTGAGCGGCGCGACCGTGATCGCAAGCCCGAGCCCGAAAACCACGACCGGCGGCAGCACATAAACCAGATAGTTCGCCCCCTGCGTGCTGATCGTAAGCAGGGCCAGGCCGGCGCCGACCACGACCGGGCCGACGCTCATCTGCAGCCGGGGACCGATCCGGGCCGCGAGCTTCCCGGAGCGGGCGGACAGCGCCAGCATGATGATGGTCAGCGGCAGCAGCGCGAGGCCGGAGGCGAGCGGCGAATAACCCGACACGACCTGGAGCACCACCGGAAGCAGGAAGGTCGCCCCGACCAGCGCCGCGTACACGATGAACGTCACGGCGTTGGTCGCCGCGAACTGCCGGTCCCGGAAGATCGAGAGCGGCAGCATCGGCGAGGACGCACGGTGTTCGCGGACCAGGAAGGCGGCCAGCCCGGCGACGCCCACGGCCGTCATCACGAGCACCGACGGCGACGACCAGCCGAGCGTGGGGCCCTCGATGAACGCGAACGTGATGCCGGTCAGGAACACCACCGCGGCCAGCGCGCCCGCGTAATCGATCTTGCCGGTGACGGTCACGTCACGCGATTCGGGAACGTGCCGTGCGCCCAGCGCGACGACCACGGCCGAGATGGGGACGTTGATGAAGAAGATCCACCGCCAGGACGCGGCCGAGATCAGGTAGCCGCCGATCAGCGGCCCGGCGGCGATGGCGACGCCGCTCAGGCCTGACCAGGCCCCGATCGCCCGGGCCCGGTCATCGGGCACGAACGACGCCTCCAGGATCGCCAGGCTTCCCGGCGTGAGCAGCGCCGCGCCGACACCCTGGAGCACCCGGGTCACGATGAGGAACAGGGCGCTGGGAGCGAGCCCGCACGCCGCCGAGGCCACGGCGAACCACACGATGCCGATCAGGTAGACCTTCCGCCTGCCGAACCGGTCGCCCAGCGAGCCGCCGAGCAGGAGGAACGCGGCAAGCGTCAGGGTGTAACCGTTGATCACCCACTGCAGGTCGCTGACGCCCGTGTGGAAATCGCGCCCGATGGTCGGCAGGGCGATGTTGACGACCGTGGCATCCAGCGCCGCGATCCCCGAGCCGAGCACGGTGATCGCCAGCACCCAGCGCCCCGGCGCCGAGGAATACGTGAGGACGGGAGCATCCGCTTGGGTCATATCGTGTGCCGACTTCCAGCGCCTCGATGTCCGGCTGGCAGTTGATTACCTTACGGGCAACCAAGCCTGCCGGTTTCCTTCATTGTGCATGCGGCCTGATCGGCGTCGGCGCCGACGTACGTTCTGCCGATCGCGCGCCGGCGATGACAGGCGCCGCGGACCGCTGCCTGGAACGAGCGCCCGCCGGGGCCGGTTATGATCTGAGCCCGCCGCGTTACCGGCTCTTCGCCGTACGCTTACCGAAGCGAGCTCGCGCCTCCTACGGCCCGTTCACCAGCTCCACGGATTCGAGGAAGATCCGCTTCTCGAAGCCGCCGCGGCGGGTGCGTTTCTCGGCGGCACGCGCGAGAAGCTGCGCCCGGGACATGCCGACGGTCGCGGCCAGGGCCTGGATCACCTCCACGATGTCGGCGAGCTCGTCGGGGAGTTCGGCCGCGGAGGCTTCTTCTGCTTCGCGGGTCTCCTCGGCGAGCTTCGCCAAGAGCGCCGCCTGGTAGCTCGCATCGTCCAGGATCCGTGTGACCGGGTGGTACCCCTGCGCCTGGATGATTTCGGGAATCCTGTCGCGGACCAGCTTGTCGTAGCGAACTGGCATGCCAGGAACCTAGCGGTCAGCTGCCCTCGGCCGGAATCAGAGCCGCCGGGAACGGTCCCGGGAGCAGCGGCATACGCCCAGGCCAGAACCGGGGTGGGCACGCCAGTGCCGGGGTCGGCTAGCATGCACCGTGTCCCCGCCGGTGTAGCTCAGTTGGCAGAGCAGCCGTCTTGTAACCAGGCAGTCGAACCGCTGATGACCTGGCGAGTCTCCAGAACGGACCTGAGGTGTGGCATGTATTCGGCACAGCGGCGTGTGACGCTCTAGCCCGGGCCGTGGCCAGTTCTGCCGCGGCACCGCGGGGGTGGTCCGTGGCGGAGTGATCAGGGGGGCTGATACGTTGCCCCGGCGCGCTGGAATCCTGACCGGATGGTGGCTGCGACTGCCCGCGGTCCGTCCTCGCGGGCCAGCCCGATCTGGGTGGCTGCGACGGTGAGCGCCCGGGCAGCTGCGCGCGCATCGAGGTCTCCGTCGGCGACCAGTTCACCGGCTCGCAGGCTGGCCCAGAACAGCAGCTGGTTTCGTTCGCCGTGGCGGGCGGCCAGCAGGCGCCGGATGAGGCCCTGCAGCCTGGCGTGGGCGTGCGCGGCGCCGTGGCCGGTGATGGTGGTGGCCGGTGCGGGGGGCGGCCCGGCCAGGGCGGCAATCCAATGCGGCAGCACCGGCAGTTCGTCCGGGTGCGCGCAGATCGCATACCCCGGTGATCCGGGGCAGGTGCCCCGGGTGCGCAGTTCGATGGCGTGGCAGCGCGCCAGCGGCCCCAGGTGCACGGGGCGGCCGGGGTCGGCCCGGTACCACAGGTGCCACCCGGGCAAGTGGCCGCTTGCGGGGTGGCCGGGGGTGCGCACCGATACGGTGGCGGACAGGTCAAGCAGCCCTCCGGCCTCCACCGCGCGGTCGGCCAGCCAGCGCAGCGCGTTCACCAGCGGCCTGCCATCGGCGGCCGCGGGGGAGTCGATATCGACCAGGATCAGGTCCCCGTGGCCGAGCAGTTCGCCGCCGCGGCGGCGGATATGAGCATCCAGGCCGGGCGTCCACGCCAGACCCTCCCGCCGGGTGAGCTGGTAGATATTGAACTGCGCCGGGTGCCCGGGCACCGGCAGGCCCGCCGCCTTGAACGCGCCCGCGGTGACCCGGGCTGGCTCCCGCCGGCCCGGTGCCTGCCAGGGCACGAACATCGCCCCCCGCAGCACCGTCGGCACAGCATGCTGCCTTGGCCGGACCGTCAGGCACCTGGAGCCCGGGCTGTTCGTGATCGCCTTCACTTACGTGCTCGATCGCTCGCAAGACACGGGGCGCGTGGACCTCAGGACTTTCACGCCCAGCCCGCCCAGGCCCACCGCGGGCCGTCAGCATCGTTGTTCTCCCACGCCAGCAGGTGTCCGGCCACACCCATCGGCGTCGGAACCAGCGACGGTGCGCACGGCGCCTTTGCACATGCCATAGCCAATTATACGAAATTTTGTTCGAGATCCGCGACAAGCTTGGGCCGTCGGCCCGAGTTGGACCGGGCGCTCCGGGCGAGCCGCACTATCGGCCAGCCAGCGGCTAGGGCAGGTGCGCCGTCAAGAGCATGAGCTCTCAACCCGCGGATTAAGCCACTCGTGTCCCTGTCCGTGGCCATGAGAAAGTCCCCGGGTGTGGCCAGGTCTAGGTCCCCGGTGGTGGCCAGTTAAAAGTCCCCATCCCTCGTTCGCC
>DASYQM010000179.1:0-13728 GCA_036005525.1 Streptosporangiaceae bacterium | reverse complement strand
GAGTGCTGGGCGCCGAAGCCCAGCCCGCCACCGTTGGCGGTCCGGATGACCAGCGGCACCGCGAGCTGGCCGCCGGTCATGTACCGCACCTTGGGGATCTCGTTGGCCAGGTAGTCCCAGCAGCAGGCCAGGAAGTCGGAGAACATGATCTCGGCCACCGGGCGCAGGCCGGTCATGGCCGCGCCCATGGCCGCGCCCAGGATGGCCTGCTCGCTGATCGGCGTGTCCCGTACCCGCTGCGGCCCGAATTCCTCCAGCAGGCCGACGGTGGCCTTGAACACGCCGCCGGCCGCCGCCACGTCCTCGCCGAGGAACACGACCCGGTCGTCGCGCCGCATCTCCTGCGCGATGCCCCGGGCCACCGCCTCGCGGTAAGTAATGACGCTCACTGGATCACCGCCAGTACCGTCCCGACCGGTACGGTCTCGTCCACGGCTACCCGGATCTCCGCCAGCGTTCCGCTGGCGGG
Organism: Streptosporangiaceae bacterium; assembly: GCA_036005525.1. Classification (GTDB taxonomy): domain Bacteria; phylum Actinomycetota; class Actinomycetes; order Streptosporangiales; family Streptosporangiaceae; genus UBA9676. The sequence continues at coordinate 13,259 of DASYQM010000179.1, read as the reverse complement.
GGCCGGGATGTCGGTGTCGACCTTGTCGGTGCCGATCTCCAGCAGCGGCTCGCCCTCGGTGACCTGGTCGCCCGGCGACTTGTGCCAGATGTTGACGGTGCCCTCGTCCACCGTATCCCCCATCCGTGGCATCACTACCTCAGTACTCATCTAGTTTCTCCAGTCCCAGCTGCCGTCGCTCCACACGTCGGTGAAGGCCAGCTCCAGCCGCGGCTCGGCGCCCGCCTTCGCCTCCTCGGTCGCCAGGTCGACGGCTGCCTTGGCCTCGGCGTCGATCTCGTCCAGGACTGCCTCGCCCACCCCGCGGGAGATCAGCACCTGCCGGTAGGCGGGGATCGGGTCACGCGCCAGCCACTCCGCTACCTCCTCGCTGGGCCGGTACTTGCCCGGGTCGGCCCGGGAGTGCCCGCCGTGGCGGTAGGTGAGGGCCTCGATCAGCGACGGCCCGCCCCCCTGGCGCGCCTTCTCGATCGCGCCAGAGGCCATGGCGTAGACCGCCTCCACGTCATTGCCGTCGACGACCTGCGGAGCGAGCCCGTAGGCGGGCGCGCGGTCCGCGGCCGGGTGCTTCACCGCCGTGACCGTCTCGATCGCCGTGTACTCCATGTACCGGTTGTTCTCGCACACGAAGACCACCGGCAGCGCCCACACCACGGCGAGGTTGAGCGCCTCGTGGAAGGCGCCGATGTTGGTCGCGCCGTCGCCGAAGAAGCACACCGTGACCTGGCCGGTGCCCCGGTACTGCGCGGACCACGCGGTGCCGTTGGCGATCACTAGCTGGGCGCCGATGATCGCGTACGAGCCGAGCACGCCCTTGGCGACATCGAGCAGATGCATGGAGCCGCCCTTGCCTCTCATCAGGCCGTTCTCCCGGCCCAGCAGCTCGGCCATCACCGGCGTCATCGCGGTGCCCCTGGCGAGCACGTGGTTGTGACCTCGGTAGGTCACGAACGTGTAGTCGTCCGGCCGCATCGCCCCGGCCACGCCGGCCGCGACCGCCTCCTGGCCTGCCCCCAGGTGGGTGGTGCCCCTGACCAGGTTCTGCAGGAACAGGTCGTGGGCGCGCTTCTCGAACTGCCGGATCCTGGTCATGGTCTGGTACAGGCCGAGAGCGGTTGCCTCGTCCATGGCGCCTCGCAACTGCGTCGGGGATGTCCTCAGTAGGGGTTGGTGACGAACAGTTCCTTGGAGGGGAACCTGGTGATGATCTCGACGCCGTCGTCCAGCACCACCACCTCCTCCTCGAGCCGGGCGGCGGACACGCCGTCGCTGGCCGGGCAGTAGGTCTCCACCGCGAAGACCATGCCCTTCTGGATCTCCATGGGGGCGTCCAGCGAGGACAGGCGGCTGATGATCGGCCGCTCGTGCAGCGCCAGGCCCAGGCCATGGCCGAACTGGAGGCCGAACGCGGTCTTCTCATCCGGCAGGCCGAACTCCGGCGCGGCAGGCCAGAGCCTGGCCACCTGGTCGGTCGACACGCCGGGCTTGATCGCCGTGAGGGCCGCCTCCATCCACTCGCTGGCCCGTGCGTACGCATCCCGCTGGGCCAGCGTGGAGCTGCCGACGCTGAACGTCCGGTAGTAGCAGGTCCGGTAGCCGTTGAAGGAGTGCATGATGTCGAAGAACGCCTGCTCGCCGGGGCGGATCATGCGGTCGGAGAAGTTGTGCGGGTGCGGGTTGCACCGCTCGCCGGAGACGGCGTTGATGGACTCGACGTCGTCGGAGCCCATCTCGTACAGCCGCTTGTTCGCCAGCGCCACGATCTCGTTCTCCCGCACGCCCGGCTTGAGCGCGTCGGTGATCTCCTGGTAGACGCCGTCGACCATGGCGGCAGCGGTCGTCAGGAGCGTGATCTCGTCGGCCGACTTCAGCTGCCGGGCGTCGAGCATCACCTGCTGCCCGTCCCGCACGTCGACGCCCTGCCGCTGAAGTTCGGAGAGCATGGAAAGCTCCGCGAAGTCCACCCCGACCGGCATCCCCGCGACGCCGGCGTCGGCCAGGATGCCCTTGATCTCGGTGACCGCGCGCTCGGGCAGGTGGGCCTCGGGCGGGGTTGCCCCGCGCATCGTGGTGTAGGAGGCGATGCAGTGCTCGGGCTTGAGCCACGGGCAGTACATGCGGTGGTGGACCGCCGCCGAGCCGAAGTCCCACAGGAACAGCTCGCCGGTGCGGGTATAGAGCGCGTACCGGCACAGCTTGTCCCGGGTCCACTCGCCGATCGCCACCCCGGTCAGATAGCGGATGTTGTTGTTGTCGTAGACGAGCAGCGCGCCCAGGTCGCTGGCCTCCAGGGCGGCCATGGCGCGGCCCAGCCGGTACTCGCGGAGCCGGGCGAAGTCCACCCGCTGCTCGAAGTCCACGCCCATGCGCCCGGGAGCGGGCGTCTGTGGGAGAGCGGGAACCGGTGGGATAGGCGCAACCATGGGGTCTCCTGCTGCCGCAGAGCCTATGTACAGCATGATTAAACGGCTGTACAGTGTGGCTGTCAAGCGGAGCATCTGGCCGACGATACGACTTACCCGACTCGGCAGCAGAAACGCCGATTCGGGCAAGCCGCACCGCCCGCCCGGCTACCGCCGCGGGATGGGCGAGAAGTGGCGTCGGGCCGGTCGCCTGCGTCGGAGGAAGACGGTGCGGGATGAGAGGGCTTGAGCGGGAGGCGGGGTTCGATCCGGGGGCGGAGCTTGGGCCGCGGCTGCGGCGGGTGCGGGAGGATCGTGGGCTGTCGGTTAGGGAGCTGGCTCGCAGGATCAGCTGCTCGCCGAGTTTGATCTCGCAGATCGAGCGTGGGCTGTCGGCGCCCTCGGTCGGCATCTTGTACGCGATCGCCACCGAGTTGCGGGCCTCGCTCGACTTCCTGTTCGGGTCCGCGGTCCCCGGGGACGCGATGCTGGCGACCGCGCACGGCGACGGTCAGCTGCGCCCCGAGGGGACGGCGCCGGATGGGGCCGCGAATGGGGCGGGCGCCGACTGGGCCAGCGGGCACGGGCTGGTGCAGCGGGCCGGGCGGAGGCGGACGATCGATCTGGCTAGTGGGGTGCGGTGGGAGCGGCTGACGCCGGGGGCCGATGACCGGGTCGACTTCCTCGAGGTGATCTACGAGCCCAGCGGGCACTCCACGGACGCCCGGCGGCCGCTGCGCCACGACGGCCAGGAGTACGGGCTCATCATCAGCGGCAGCCTGCAGGCGAGCGTCGGGTTCGAGACGTTCGAGCTGGGGCCCGGCGACTCGATCGCGTTCGACTCCTCCGTTCCCCACCAGTACTGGAACACCACCGGCGCCGACGTGCATGCGGTCTGGGTGGTCGTGCACGCGCACCCGGGCCGCGCCTAGGCCTAGGGCGGCTCACTGGTCCGCGTCGTCCTCCGGTGGCGTGGAGGTTTGCCGGGTGGCGGGCCCGCCCGCGGACAGCAGCTCCTCGAGCCGGGCGCCGGTGAGCCGCCGGAACGCCCGGTGCGCCCTGCCGCGCATGAGCACCGCCACCTCGAGCTGGCCGGCGTTGACCTCGGAAGACTCGCCGTTGGCCTGGCCTGCGAGCGCGGCGAGCGCGGCCCCCAGCGCGCCGGACAGGGGCATGCCCTCGGTGTACCGCTCCTTGAGCACCGCGGAGACCTGGTCGGCCTGGCCGCCCATGGCGACGAAGCCGTGCTCGTCGGCGACCGAGCCGTCGAAGGTGATCCGGTACATCTGGTCGCCGGCGGCGCTCTCTCCCAGCTCGGCCACCACGATCTCCACCTCGTACGGCTTGTTGCTCTCGGTGAAGATCGTGCCAAGGATCTGCGCGTACCAGTTGGCCAGTCCCCGGGCGGTGACGTCGGCCCGGTCGTACTGGTAGCCCCTGGTGTCCGCGTAGCGGACCCCGGCGACTCGCAGGTTTTCGTACTCGTTGTAGCGGCCGACCGCGGCGAACGCGATCCGGTCGTAGATCTCGCTGATCTTGTGCAGCGCGCCGGAGGGGTTGGGGGCGACGAACAGGATCCCCTCGTCGTACTGGAGCACGACGCTGTTGCGCCCGCGGGCGATGCCCTTGCGCGCGTAATCCGCCTTGTCCTTCATCGCCTGTTCGGGCGAGACATAGAACGGCATGGTCACCGCTGGCGTTCCCCTACTCGTGTGTGATGGCTAGTGGCGTTGGGCGGGGTGGGCGATGTCGTTGCGACGGCGGGCACCGGGAGCTATTCGTTCTGCTGGCCGTGCAGCGGTGCCCTGGGGCCCGCGGGTGACCGCATGCGCTCGTCCACGACCGTTTGCGCGTATCCGCCCGCCTCGTCCTCGGTCAGCTGGCGGAAGCCGTCCGCGGTGACGGTGGCCACCACCGGGTAGATGCGGCGGGTCAGGTCCGGGCCGCCCGTGGCCGAGTCGTCATCCGCGGCGTCGTAGAGCGCCTGCATGCAGACGGTGACCGCGTCGTCCGTGGGCATGCCGTCGGTGTAGAGCTTCTTCAGCGAACCGCGGGCGAAGACGGAGCCGGAGCCGATCGCGTGGAACTTGTGCTCCTCGTACCGGCCGCCGGCGACGTCATAGCTGAAGATCCGGCCTTGGCTCGTTTCCTCGTCGTACCCGGCGAACAGCGGGACCACGACCAGGCCCTGCATGGCGGGGCCGAGGTTGCCCCGGACGAAGGCGGACAGCCGGTTCGCCTTGCCTTCCAGCGACAGGGACCGTCCCTCGAGCTTTTCGTAGTGTTCGAGTTCGAGCTGGAACAGCCGGACCAGTTCGAGCCCGACGCCGGCCACGCCCGCGATGCCGACGCAGGAGTAGTCGTCGCTGCGGAACACCTTCTCGATGTCCCGCTGCGCGATCAGGTTGCCGGCGGTGGACCGGCGGTCTCCGGCCATGATGACGCCGCCGTCGAAGGCGGCCGCGACGATCGTGGTCGCGTGGGGCAGGTCCAGGCCAATCCCCTGGCCTGCCGGGCCGCCGGCCACCCGGACCGCCTGGTGGCCGGTGCCGGGCAGCAGGCCGGGGGCGCAGGCGGCGAGGAAGTCGGCGAAGGACGACGTGCCGGTAGCCATGCACGCAGCCGTGAATCGTTCGCCGAAGTAGTCGAACCCCACGGAGATCCTTCCGGTTGGTGAGCGTTGGTGCCTGCCCCTGACCCTACTGCTCTGGCCGGCGCCCGCGCCCGGCGCCGCTCACTGCCCGCCCTTCTGGACGTAGGACCGGACGAACTCCTCGGCGTTCTCCTCCAGCACCTCGTCGATCTCGTCCAGGATCGCGTCCACGTCGTCGGCCAGCTTCTCCTGGCGCTCCTTGACGTCCTCGCTCGCCTGCGCGCTGCTCTCCTCGGTGTCCTCGCCACGCCGGGTAGTCTGCCGCTGGCCGCCGGTGTCCTTTGTCGCCATGCCGTGAAACCTCCGTCGTCCTCGGGGCTCCTCCCCGCCTCAACCGTATCCTCGCCTGCCGACAGCATGCCCAACCCTGGAATCAGGCTCCAGTATCGGGACGGTCCTCCCGGCCCGGCAGCGGGCTCAGCCCTGACCGGTCAGCGCCGCCACCAGCTCCGAGGCGGTCCGGGACCGGTCGATCAGGTCACCGACGTGCGCGCGGGTTCCCCGCAACGGCTCCAGCGTCGGCACCCGCTGCAGCGAGTCGTGGCCGGGGATGTCGAAGATCACCGAGTCCCACGAGGCCGCGGCGACCGAATCGGGGTATTTCTGCAGGCAGCGGCCCCGGAAATAGGCCCTGGTGTCATCGGGCGGATTCTCCACCGCCCGGGTGACCTCGGCCTCCGTGACGAGCCGGTGCATCCGGCCCCGTGCCACCAGCCGGTTGTACAGGCCGCGTTCCGGGCGCACGTCGGAGTACTGGAGGTCGACCAGCTGCAGCCGCGGATGACTCCAGCCGAGCCCGTCGCGGGACCGGTAGCCCTCCAGCAGCTCCAGCTTCGCGACCCAGTCCAGTTCCCCGGCGGCCTGCATCGGGTCCTCGGCCAGCCGGTTCAGCACCGACTCCCAGCGGTCCAGGACGTCCGCGGTCATGTCGTCGACGTCGGTGCCGAACCTGTCCTCGGTGTACTTGCGCGCCCGCTCCAGGTACTCGATCTGGAGCTGGACGCCGGTCATCCGCCTGCCGTCCCGCAGGGCGACCAGGTGCCGGCAGGACGGGTCGTGCGAGATGGCCCGGAGCTCGGCGACCGGCGCGTCCAGCGCGAGGTCGGTGTCCAGGAACTTGTCCTCGATCATCGCCAGCACCAGCGAGGTGGTGCCGAGCTTGAGGTACGTGCTGACCTCGCTCATGTTCGCGTCGCCGATGATCACATGCAGGCGGCGGTACTTCTCCGGGTCGGCGTGCGGCTCGTCCCTGGTGTTGATGATCGGCCGTTTGAGCGTCGTCTCCAGGCCCACCTCGACCTCGAAGAAGTCGGCCCGCTGGCTGATCTGGAAACCCTCGTTGCGGCCGTCCGCGCCCCGGCCGACCCGGCCGGCGCCGCACACGACCTGCCGGGAGACGAAAAACGGGGTGAGATGCCGCACGATGTCGGCGAAGGGCGTCGCCCGGTGCATGAGGTAGTTCTCGTGGCAGCCGTACGAGGCGCCCTTGTTGTCGGTGTTGTTCTTGTACAGCTGGATCGGGGACGTGCCGGGCACCGTCGCCGCCTTCGCCGCCGCCTCGGCCATCACCCGCTCGCCGGCCTTGTCCCAGACCACCGCCGACCGCGGGTTGGTGGTCTCGGGCGCCGAGTACTCGGGGTGGGCGTGGTCCACGTACAGCCGGGCCCCGTTGGTCAGGATCACATTGGCGAGCCCGAGGTCCTCGTCGGTCAGCTGGGTCGCGTCGGCGGCCTCCCGGGTCAGGTCGAACCCGCGGGCGTCACGCAGCGGGTTCTCCTCCTCGAAGTCCCACCGCGCCCGGCGCGCCCGGGCCGACGTGGCCGCCTGGTAGGCGTTGACCACCTGCGATGAGCTCACCATCGCGTTGGCGCCCGGCTGGCCAGGCACCGAGATGCCATACTCGGTCTCTGTCCCCATCACCCGGCGAACGCTCATATCGGCAAGCCTAACGGGGGTTCGCGTGAGCATTCTCCACACCGGGCCGGCCGGCGTGGCCCGATCCGGAGCCCGCAGGCAGCAGCCGCCCAGCCCGGCCGACAGCCAAAAGCCCTGGCCAGGCCCACCTTGCCCATCCGGCCGGCCGGTACGCGGGCGCGGCGGCTACAGGTACTGGCCGGTGTTGGCGACGGTGTCGATCGACCGTCCGGCCTCGGTCCCGTGCTTGCCGGAGACCAGGGTCCGGATGTAGACGATCCGCTCGCCCTTCTTACCGGAGATCCGCGCCCAGTCGTCGGGGTTGGTGGTGTTCGGAAGGTCCTCGTTCTCGCTGAACTCGTCCACGCACGCGGTCAGCAGGTGGGCGATGCGCAGCCCCTTCTGCCCGGTCTCGAGGAACTCCTTGATCGCCATCTTCTTCGCGCGGTCCACGATGTTCTCGATCATGGCGCCGGAATTGAAGTCCTTGAAGTACAGGACCTCCTTGTCGCCGTTGGCGTAGGTCACCTCGAGGAAGCGGTTCTCCTCCGTCTCGCTGTACATCCGCTCGACGGCACGCTGGATCATCGCCTCCACCGTGGCCGCGGGCGATCCCCCGTGCTCGGCCAGGTCGTCGGGGTGCAGCGGCAGGGCCGCGAGGATGTACTTGGAGAAGATGTCCCTGGCCGCCTCCGCGTCCGGCCGCTCGATCTTGATCTTGACGTCGAGCCGCCCGGGCCGCAGGATCGCCGGGTCGATCATGTCCTCCCGGTTCGAGGCCCCGATCACGATCACGTTCTCCAGGCCCTCGACGCCGTCGATCTCGCTGAGCAGCTGCGGGACGATCGTGTTTTCGACGTCGCTGGACACCCCCGACCCCCGGGTGCGGAAGATCGAGTCCATCTCGTCGAAGAAGACGATGACCGGCATGCCCTCGCTGGCCTTCTCGCGTGCCCGCTGGAACACGAGCCGGATGTGCCGCTCGGTCTCACCGACGTACTTGTTGAGCAGCTCGGGCCCCTTGATGTTGAGGAAGAAGCTCTTGCCCTCGCGCTCCTGCTCGGCCGTCCGGGCGGCCACCTTCTTGGCCAGCGAGTTGGCGACCGCCTTGGCGATCAACGTCTTGCCGCAGCCGGGCGGGCCGTACAGCAGGACGCCCTTCGGCGGGCGCAGGTGGTGCTCCCTGAACAGGTCCGCGTGCAGGTAGGGAAGCTCGATGGCGTCGCGGATCTGCTCGATCTGGGCCGACAGGCCGCCGATCTCGGCGTAGGTGATGTCGGGCACTTCTTCCAGGATCAGCTCCTCGACCTCGGCCTTGGGGATCCGCTCGTACACGTAGCCGGAGCGCGGCTCAAGCAGCAGCGAGTCCCCGCCGCGCAGGGTCATGTGCCGCAGCGGCTCGGCCAGCCGCGCGACCCGCTCCTCGTCGGCGTGGGAGATGACCAGTGCCCGGTCGCCGCCCTCGAGGACCTCCTTGAGCATGACGACCTCGCCGATCGTCTCGTAGGCCTGGGCGATGACTACGTTGAGCGCCTCGTTCAGCACGACTTCCTGGCCGGGCCGCAGCGTGTCGAGGTCAACCGCCGGACTGACGCTGACCCGCATCTTGCGGCCGCCGGTGAACACGTCGGCGGTGCCGTCCTCGCAGGCACCGAGGAACACGCCGAAGCCGGAAGGCGGCTTGGCGAGCCGGTCCACCTCCTCCTTCAGCGCCACGATCTGGTCGCGCGCCTCCCGCAGCGTCTCGGCGAGGCGCTCGTTCTGCCCGGTAACAGAGCTGAGCCTGGCCTCGGCCTCCCGCAACCGCTCCTCAACCAGCCTGGCCTGCCGCGGCGAGTCGGCAAGCCTGCGACGCAGAACCGCTACTTCCTCCTCGAGGAATGAGATCTGCGTGGTGAGGCCTTTGACCTGGTCGTCATGCCGCGCGGAAAGCGAGCCGTCATCACGGTTGGCCACGCCCCCACCTCCTTCCGAATGCAGGTCCCACCTAGACCCTACCTATCCGCGGCGTTCTCGTAACCTGGCCAGTCCGCCGGGGCCCGATTCTGGCGACTGGTGATCATGTGGTCGGCGACGGCCACGGGCGGGGCCTGCCGCCACGGGCGGGCTGGCGGCGGGCCTCCCCGGCCATCGCCGGCGTCCGGGCACGTATCGCCGGGCCTGCGCCGGGCTGGTTACGATCCGGCCTCCGCGTCCCGCGCGCCCTTGGCCGGCCTGCGGCGACGGGGCGGCGGGGTCGTCCCGGCGGCCAGCCGGCGCGCCGTCACCAGAAAGCCGGTGTGGCCGATCATCCGGTGGTCGGGCCGCACCGCGAGCCCGTCGACGTGCCAGCCCCGGGTGAGCGACTCCCAGGCGGCCGGCTCGTCGAAGCTCCCCTGTTCCCTGATCGCCTCCACGGTCCGCGACAGCTGCGTCACGGTGGACACGTAGCAGCAGATCACACCGCCGGGGATCAGCACACGCGCGCCGGTATCGGCGTACTCCCAGGGCGCCACCAGGTCCAGGACCACACGGTCGAACGGCTCGTCTGCCGCCCCGGTGGCCGCCTGCATATCGGCCAGATCTCCCGCCCGCAGCTGCCATGCCGGGTGCGGGCCGCCGAAGAACCGCTCGACGTTCTGGCGCGCGATGTCGGCGAAGTCGGCCCTGCGCTCGTAGGAGACGAGCAGCCCGGCCTCCCCGACCGCCCGCAGCAGCCAGCATGACAGGGCACCCGAGCCCGCCCCGGCCTCCAGCACCCGGGCGCCGGGAAAGATGTCGGCCATCGCGATGATCTGGGCGGCGTCCTTGGGGTAGACGACCGCCGCTCCCCTGGTCATGGCGATGGTGAAGTCGGCGAGCAGCGGCCGCAGCGCCACATAGGGCGTCCCGCCCGAGGATCGCACCACGCTGCCTTCCGGGCAGCCGATCAGGTCGTCGTGCGCCAGCGAACCCCGGTGCGTGTGGAACGACTTGCCTGGCTGGAGGACGACCAGGTTCTGGCGGCCCTTCGGGTCGGTGAGCTGGACCTGGTCGCCAGGGGCGAACGGGCCGCGGCGCTGTCGGATCACGCCCGACAGGGTAGCGGTGCCCGCTGGGCCAGGGTCAGTTCCCGGCGAAGGCGTGATCAAGGTCGGCGGTGGCGAGCACCCCGAAGACCTGGCCGGACGGTTCGACAAGCAGGTACTCGCTCGCGGGCGAACGGCGCACCGCCTCGACCAGGGCCATCCCCGACAGGTCGGCCGGGAGCACCAGGCCCGGGTCGATGGTGCGCGCCAGCGTGCCGGCCTCGATCCACGGCCTGCGCTGCGGCGGAGTGGCCATCACCGCGGTCTCGTTCACGATCGCGATCGGCCTGTCCTCATGGTCGACCACCACCAGGGCGCGGGCCTGGGCGGCGTCCGCGCGGCGGATCGCCTCCGCCAGCGGCAGGCTCGCCGGGATGGGGATGGCGCGGCGGGCGAGCGTCCGCGCCTGCAGGCCCGGCAGCCGCTCGCGTACCCGGGTCGCGCGCAGCGCCTGGCCGGCGCCCGTCCACATGAAGGCCGCGATCACCGCCAGCCAGACCGCGTCGAAGAGCTGGATGCCGTTGCCCGCCCTGGCATACAGCGCGAGCGGGATCACCAGCACGCCGACCGCCAGCACCCGGCCGGCCCAGGCCGCCACCACCGTCGCCTGCCCCGGGCGGCCGGTCAGCTTCCACACGCCGGCGCGCAGCATCCTGCCGCCGTCCAGCGGCAGGCCCGGGAGCAGATTGAAGACTCCCACCAGCACGTTCGCTATAACCAGCTGAAAGAGCAGCACCCGGAGAACGCCGCCGCCGTGGACCCCCCGGTACAGCGCGTACCCTCCGGCCGCCAGCGCCAGCGAGACCGCCGGCCCCGCCGCCGAGACAAGGAACTCCCGGCCCGGTGTGGGCGGCTCACGCTCGATCTCCGAGAACCCCCCGAGCGGGTAGAGCAGGATCCTGCGCACCGGCAGGCCGAATCCTCTCGCCACCACGGAGTGGCTCAGCTCGTGGACCAGCACGGACGCGTACAGGAGCACCACGAAGGCGGCGGCGACGACATAACGGAGCGTGCCGGGTACCGATTCGACCAGGCCACGCGCATACAGGAACACGAACAAGCCTGCGATGAGGAACCAGTAGGGCGAGATGAAAACCGGGATCCCAAAGGGCCGGGCGATCCTCACTCCTGGGTTCGGCTCGGCGGGGCCGGGCCGAGGAGGTCTCGGCTCACCCGGTGTCATGCCTGCCACATGCTCGATGCTACGTCCTGGCCCAGGCGCTCTGTGTCAGGCCGGCGCGGCCGCGGGACCGCGTCTCACGGTCCGCCGGGGCGACGCGCGCCGAAATCACGGCAACTGTCGGACCTGTCCCCTACCCTCCAGGCATGGGCGATGAGACGACGGCCGGCGCCAGCCCGGAACCCGCCACCGCTGCGCGCCCGGCCCGGTCGCTGTCTCCGTCCCGGGCCGGCGACTTCCTCACCTGCCCCCTCCTCTACCGGTTCCGTGTCATCGACCGGCTGCCCGAGCCACCGAGCCCGGCCGCGGTACGCGGGACGCTCGTGCACGCCGTTCTCGAGCACCTGTTCGACCAGCCGGCGCCGGACCGTACGCCGCAGGCGGCTCACTCGCTCGTCGGGCCGGAATGGGAGCGGCTGACCGCCGAGGAGCCCGAGCTCGCCAGCCTGTTCGCGGACGAGGCGGAGCTGGCGGCCTGGCTGGAGGGAGCCGGGGTCATGCTCGACCGGTACTTCACGCTGGAGGACCCGCGGCGGATCGAGCCCGCCCACCGCGAGCTGTCGGTTGAGGCCGAGCTGGCGTCCGGCCTGCACCTGCGCGGCTACATCGACCGGCTCGACGTCGCACCGGGCGGCGAGATCCGGATCGTCGACTACAAGACCGGCACCTCCCCGCCGGAGGAGTTCGAGGCCCGGGCACTGTTCCAGATGAGGTTCTATGCGCTGGCGATCTGGCGTGCGCAGGGCCGGGTGCCGTCCATGCTCCAGCTGATGTACCTCGGCAACGGCGAGATCGTGCGCTACCAGCCCGACGAGTCCGACCTGCTCGCCACCGAACGCAAGGTCGAGGCGCTGTGGCAGGCGATCGAGCGCGCCCACCAGCGCCGCGACTGGCGGCCACGGCCCGGGCGCGTCTGTGAATGGTGCGCGCACCAGGCGATCTGCCCGGCGTTCGGGGGAACTCCCCCGCCGGTCCCGGACGACCTGCCTGCCAGCCTGGCCGAGGTTCCTGGCGTCGCCGACGAGGCTGCGCCCTCCCGGCCGCCCAGCCCGGTGCCGGCCGGTCCCGCATAGGCCCCGTGATCCCCGCCCTGAAGAACTCACGGGAGCGCCCCGGGCGGTACTGTCAGCCGTCATGACCGAACCAGGGTTTCCGGAGACCGGGACCGCCCGGGTTCATGTGCTGCACGAGGGCTACGTGCGGGAGGACCGTGAGGGTGACCGGGTCGCCAGCACCGTCGTGCTCATCATCGATGGCCTGCGCGTGATCGTGGTCGATCCCGGGATGGTGGCCGACCGGGCCGCGCTGCTCGACGCGCTCGCGGCGGAGGGCCCGGGGCCCGGCGACGTGACCGACGTGGTGTTCAGCCACCACCACCCCGACCACACCGTCAACGCGGCGCTGTTCCCGGCCGCGGACATCCACGATCACTGGGCGACCTACCGTGGCGACCTGTGGGTGGCCAGGGAACCGGGCGATCTCGCCCTCACCGGCTCCGTCCGCCTGGTGCCGGCCCCCGGCCACACCGGCGAGGACATCGCCACCCTGGCCGCCACGCCGGACGGCGTCTACGCCTGCACCCACGCCTGGTGGGGCCCCGACGGCCCGGCGGCCGACCCGCTGGCCACCGACCAGGCGGAACTGCACGCGAGCAGGGAGCGCATCCTCGCGGTGGCCATGACGATCGTGCCGGGACACGGTCCCGCCTTCCGGGCTGGCCCGGAGACCCCCCGCTGAGCCGGGCCGCGTGCCCGTATGCTGCGGGCATGCGGCTATTCCAGGTGGACGCGTTTGCCGAGGACGCCTTCGCGGGCAATCCGGCGGCGGTATGCCTGCTCGATGGCCCGGCGGAGGCGCGGTGGATGCAGTCGGTCGCCGGCGAGATGAACCTGTCGGAGACGGCCTTCGTCGAGCCGCGGGCAGCCGGATACGGGCTCCGCTGGTTCACACCGGTGGCGGAGGTCAGCCTGTGCGGGCATGCCACCCTGGCCAGCGCCCACGTCCTGTACGAGACCGGGCTGGTGGAGCCGGCCGCGCCGGTCCGGTTCGATTCGGTGAGCGGG
>DASYQM010000178.1:0-3113 GCA_036005525.1 Streptosporangiaceae bacterium | reverse complement strand
CCGAGCTAGAACGGCTATCCGGCAAGAAGGTCTTGCTCCAAGACGCCGCCGCCTGACCCTCACCCCCTTACCACCCGGCTCCGCTGCACTCCGCCGGGTACTGCCGCCCGCCTGGCTAAGCTCCGATTTTCGATTCAGAGTTTGACCAAGGCGAGTCCGGCCGGGTTCGGTCCAGTTCGCAGCGCAGCTCAAGCGGCCCGCGCGTACGTCGCTGAACCACGCCGGACGCGACTGAACTGCAACCCTAAGTGCAACCCTCGGGCCTATCAGGAGCACCACCTTCGGTGGCAGGGTGCGGCGCGCCATAAGGTGGCTGCCCAGCTGTCTCGAGATGGCCAACCTTCGTCACGAGCGAGCAGCATCGCCGTTCTGTCCTCGCCGTTGAGGACGGCCATCGCTGGCGATAGCTTTCTCCCATGGCGGGAGAGCCGACCATCGTGGTGGGGGACCGCAAGGAGCTGACCTACCTTCTGTGCCTGGCGGCTGAGCTTGAGCACGGCCTGATGTGCGAGTACTTGCATGCCGCGTTCAGCCTGAAGAGCACGGCGGGCCCGGGTCTTCGGGACGACCAGCTTACGGCGGTCGAGCGCTGGCGCGGGGTGATCTTCGGCATCGCCGGCGAGGAGATGCTGCACTGGGCCGTGGTGCAGAACCTGCTGACGGCCGTTGGGTCTGCCCCGTATGTGAGCCGGCCGCACATGCCGCACCAGGCGGGGGGTTATCCGCCGGGGGTGCAGCTTCGCCTGCTTCCCTTCGGCGAGGCGGCGTTGCAGCACTTTGTGTACCTGGAGCGGCCGGAAGGGATGGAGCGCGCCGACGCTGAGGGCTTCGTGCCTGCTGGGCCGCCGCCGCCGCCGATGAGGCCCGGGGAGGTCGTGCCGCGGGGCCAGGACTTCGCTACGCAGGGTCACTTGTACCGTGCTGTCGAACGGGGTTTCGCCCACCTGGCTGACAAGCTGGGCGAGGACCGGTTGTTCATCGGCCCGGCGTTCCAGCAGGCCGACGAGACCACCTTCGGCTGGCCCGACCTTGGGCCCATCACCGGCCTAGAGGGCGCCAACCGGGCCCTGGAGCGCATCGTCGAGCAAGGGGAGGGGGCGACCGGAGACTGGACGACCGCCCATTACGGCCGCTTCCTGCAGGTGCTCGGCGAGTACCTGGCGATGCGCGAGGAGGATCCGGGCTTCGAACCCGTATATCCCGTCGTGGCCGCCGGGATGAGAGCGGTAGAGGGGATCGAACCGGACGTCTACATCACCGACGCCACCACCGGCGGGTGCTCCGACCTGTTCAACGCCACCTATGAGCTCGTGCTGCAGATGATCGCGCGCTACTTCGCCTTCGGCCATGAGACGCCCGAACAGCGCCAGATCCTGGCCCACGCCGCTGTCGGCCTCATGTTCGGGGCCATCAAGCCACTCGGCCACCTGCTCGCCCGCCTGCCGGTCGGACCCGATCACCCTGGTGCCACGGCAGGAGCCAACTTCCAGCTCCCCCACCGGGCCAGCTTCCTGCTCCCGCACCGCCGCTCTGCCTGGTTCCGCTTCGCTGAGCGCCTCGACGAGCTGGCCGCCTTCGCCGCCGGCCTTCACCCGCCCGCGGGAGAAGATGTGGTGGCGGCGGTATCAGGGGCGCTAGGCCAGACCGCCTCGGGCCTCACGGATCACGTCGAGGCAGTGTGATGCCACTCCCGCCCGAGGGGGCCCGAGCAGGCCAGGGCGGGGACAGTTCAGCCTCGCGGGTCCCGCTTGAGGTAGATGATCTTTGTGACGGTGCGGCTGCGGTCTAGCCTGGGAGGTGATGGCCGAGACGGATGTGATCTTGACGCCCGACCAGCGGGTGCGGGTGTTCATTTCCTCGACGCTGGAGGAGCTGGCCGCCGAGCGGGCGGCGGCGCGGCGGGCGATCGCCCGGCTGCACCTGGTTCCGGTGTGGTATGAGTCGGGCGCCCGGCCGCACCCGCCGCGGCCCATGTATCGGGCCTACCTGAAGCAGAGCCAGGTGTTTGTGGGCATCTACTGGCAGCGGTACGGGTGGGTGGCGCCGGGGATGGAGATCTCGGGGTTGGAAGATGAGTACCGGCTGGCCGCGGGCAAGCCCATGCTGTTGTACCTCAAGCGCCCCGCCCCGGACCAGGAGCCGCGCATGCGGACGTTCATCGACAGCATCCGCGCGGCCGGGACCGTGTCGTACCGGGCCTTCGCCACGCCGCGGGAACTGGAGCGGTTGCTGGCCGACGACCTTGCCGTTCTCTTGAGCGAGAGCTTCGCGGGCGCGGCGATCAGCGCCGGGGAGCTGCCGGCCGGGACGGTCACGTTCTTGCTGACCGACATCGAGGGCTCGACGCGGCTGTGGGAGACGGTGCCGGAGGCGATGGAGGCGGCGCTGGAGCGGCACAACCGTCTGGTCACCGGCGTGATCGAAGGGCGTGGCGGGGTGGTGGTCACCTCCCGGGGGGAGGGTGACAGTTTTTTCGCCGCCTTTGCCAGCGCGGTGGCCGCGGTCGAGGCGGCCGGCGCATGCCAGCTCCGGCTGAACGCCGAGGAGTGGCCGGCGGGGGCGGCGCTGCGGGTACGGATGGGCCTGCACACCGGGGAAGCGCATGTGCAGGACGGCGACTATGTCGACCACGCGCCGATCAACCGCTGTGCGCGGGTGAAAGCGGCCGCGCACGGTGGGCAGGTGCTGGTCACCAAGACCACCCGCGACCTGGTGGCAGGGCGGCTGGGCGGCGGTTTCGGGCTGAAACGGATGGGGGAGTTCCGGCTGCGCGACCTGGCCGAGCCGGAGCTCATCTACCAGCTGACCCACGCTGACCTCCCGGCCGGCTTCCCGCCGATCCACACCCTGGCCGAGCGCGGCCCGCGCCCGCTGCCGGTGGATGCGACCTCGCTGGTCGGGCGGGAGTGCGCCATCGGCGAGCTGGCCGGCCTGCTCGCCCGGCCGGGGGTGCGGCTGGTGACGCTGACCGGGCCGGGTGGGGTCGGCAAGACCCGGCTGGCGCTGGCGGTGGGGGAGCGGGCGGGCCGGCGCTTCGGTTCCGGCGCGGTGTTCGTCCCGCTGGCCGGGGTCAGCGAGCCGGAGCAGGTGGTGGGCGGCATCGGCCGGGCGGT
>DASYQM010000177.1:0-7240 GCA_036005525.1 Streptosporangiaceae bacterium | reverse complement strand
ATCGCGGGCAGCGACCTGCTGGGCTCGGCGCTGCTGTGCGGCGCGTTCCCTGGCGTGTCGGCGTGCCTGAGCCTGGGTGATCAGTTCACCGGCGGTTCGGCGGACGCGGTCCTCACGATCGGGCGCCAGCGCCGCCGCACGGAATCTGCCGAGCAGTTCTGCCCGCGTCCGGCGGGTATCTCCGCGAGCAATGCGCAGCAGCATCGCGTCCTTCTCGGGCTCCGCAACCGTGGCGAGCCAACGGCGAAGGCTGGCCGAGGCAGCGGTGTTGTCACGGTCCTCGCCAGCCACGGATGCGGCGGTGGCGATCAGGTCCTCGTCGATGCGCAGAAACGTCGCAGCAGCCTGCTGTGACGCGCTGAGCCGATCTAGGCGCGCCGGCACCGACGGCTCAACCGCGTCCTCGGGGACTTCGCCGACCTGCACGCACAGCAGCCAGGCCAGATACAGCAGCCTGAGGTCGCCGACCGTCAGCTCAGCCCGGGCCGGAACGACGGAGGCCAAGCGTCCCTCGCCGCCGCCGTAGGACCAGTCCTCCTCGAATACGCCGTCTTCATCTTCGGCGGCCAGATCGATGATGGTGTGCTCGCCGCTGGTCCACGCGCTCGCGGAGTCCCCAACGCAGTACGAGGCAGCGTCCTGCTCGTCGAGCAGCGCCACCGGCAGCCGGAGCATCAGCCGGTGGGTGCCCCAGCTGGACAGGTAGAGGAACGCGTCGAAGTAGCGCTCGACGAGCTTGCGCGGGTCGGCTTTCAGGTCGCCCCACTCGTAGGTGTTGATGAAGCTGGTCGGCGTGATCGTCGCGCGGGTAGAGATGGCCCGCAGCTCGGCCTGCCCGCGAGTGTCCAGGGCGTGGTCGAGGGCCGCGAACTCGTAGTACTGATATTCGCTCATCCGTCTCTCACGCCCTGCCGGACCGTATCGCCCAGTGCCGGTAGGCGGCGGCCCACTCCGCCCCAGCCGGTGGCGGGTCGGGCAGCGGCAGGTCGAGCAACGGAATACGCTGCCGCTCACCGTTGCGGCGGATGAGAGCGACGATGCGATCGCCAACCGCCAGATCGAGCGCTGTCACGGTAACCGGCACGCCGAGCACGGTGGTCTTGAATGGCACGGCCAGCGCCTGGTCGAGCAGGGTGAACAGCCCGCATGCCTGCTCGGAGTCGTTGTAGCAGTCCACGGTGGCCTGCTCGATCATCTCCTCGAGCCGGGCGGCGGATAGCGACCTCATGCCCGCGAGAGTATGGACCGGTGCCGACAGAAACCGAGCACCGCGCTGCCGTCTTGGATGCGGAGCTCGCGGCGCTGCGCGGCGAGGTGGGGCGGCTGCAGGCGGAAAATGCCCGGCTGCTGCGGTTGCTCGACCTGACCCCTCAGCAAGCCCATCCGCCCGCACCGGAGCAGACGGCGATCTTCGACACGGCGCCTGGCGCGGTGCATGCCCGCTCCCCGGCCGCGGCGAAGGTGGCCTTCTATGCGGCGCTGTTAGGTGCGCGCACCGACACCTTGTGCGCGGGGGGAAGGGACTGGTCGCCCGATCATTGCTGCCGCCGCCGCCACCCTCGCCGCTGTGGTCTACGGCCCGGCAGCACGCGTCGCGTCCTGGAAGCCGCCTTACCAGCCAAGCCCCCCAGGAATCCCACGGTTGCACCTTGTGTTACGTCGCACTGCAGTGCGCTACATGAGTCAGCCGCTGAGCGTGCGCCTCAACGACGCCACGCTCACCCGCCTGGGCGCCCGCGCCCGGCGTGTCCACCTGCCTCCGCGGACCCTGGCGCAGCGCTACGTGGAGGAAGGCCTGCGCATGGACGAGCATCCGCTGATCCGCTTTCGCAGACGGCCCGGCAGGTCGCCGGGCCCGGCTCGTCGGGACCGGCAAGGACGTGTGGGAGGTCATCGTGGTCGTCCGCGACAACCGCGGCGAGGCCGCCGAGTCGGCGCGCTACCTGGAGATTCCCCTCGGACTGGTCCAGGCCGCGATCGCTTACTACGGCGCCTACACCGCCGAGATCGATCAGCAGATCGAGGCCAACGAGCAGGAGGCCGCCGAGGCGCGCGCCGCCTACCAGGCCGGGCAGGCAGCCGTCGGGCGGTGAAACTGCTCCTGGACCAGATGCTCGGCCCGGCCATCGCCCGCGAACTGTGCTCCTGCGGACACGACGTGCAACCGCTCGCCGGACACCCCGACCGCGAGGCCCTCTCCGACCCCGACGTTCTCGCGCTCGCCCGCGCCGAACACCGCGCCGTGGTCACCAACACCTGCGCGACTTCCGCCCCCTGCACCACGAAGCCATCACCCCCGGCGGGGCCGGCCACTACGGCATGATCTTCATACCCGGCCGATACCGCCGCACCAAAGCCGACACCGCGAAAATCATCGCCGCACTCGAAGCGATCCTCGCCCAGCACCCCGGCGAAGACGACCTCGCCAACGGCGAAGCATGGCTCTAGTGACGCCAACACGCCCACCCACGCCGTCGAACCGCTAACGCTGGACATCGACCGACCCCGTGCCCGGCATCCCACCCCGGGTCGTTCCGAACACCCACGCAAGTAGCGTCACGCCCCCGGGGACCATCACGGCTTGCGATCACTAGGCGCGCCACCCAGCGATCCCATCTCAGGCGATACGCCCTGTCTCAACACGTCCCACGCGTCCCACCGCGTCCCGGCCCCTGACCCCCGCCCAGCCCGCGTTTACTACACCCGTTACTACAGGCCGGAGACGACGAGGGCCCTTCCCATCAGGAAAGGGCCTACGCCATAAGGCAATTCTCCGTAGCGGGGGGAGGATTTGAACCTCCGACCTCTGGGTTATGAGCCGCCCGAGCCCGGTCCAACCGTTCGCACCTCGTCTCACACATCCCATCCAGTCGCGGCGTACACAGCCGGACCGTCTCACCGCGTCTCAGGCGTCCCGGCGCATCACGCCACGTCTTACTACAACTTTGACTACAACTCCGTGCCGCCCCGCCCATGCCCCGCCCGTGACAGGCAAGCCTCGTGCCAGAACGTGACCGGTCCGAAGACTTTCGGCCGGGAGCGTCAGACGGTTTGTGTAAGTGATCGTGGCGGTCATGGTGTGGGGATGCGTCCCTCGAAGTAGATCGTGAATGTCTGTTGCGCTTTCTTCCAGTCCGGTGCCGACCTGCGGTGAGCGGAACTCCTCGAGGTTGCGTACGGCGAGGTAGAGCACCTTGAGGGCGGCCTGTTCGGAGGGGAACTGGCCGCGGTTACTGGTGACTTTCCGCAGACGAGCGTTGATCGACTCGATGAGATGTGTCGCGTAGACGACGCGGCGCACGTCCGGCGGGAAAGGCCAGGAACGGAGTGAACTCCGCCCAGTGCGCGCGCCAGAGCTTCACGATAACCGGGTAGCGGCGCCCCAGTGCTGCTCGAAAGCCTCCAGCCCGGCGTCTGACCCTCGTGATCAGTATCGGCCTGTGAACGACACGCTTGTGCGCTCCTGCGCGAAAGGCCAAGGACAGATCGGTCCTGCGCGCCAGACAACGCTCCTGGAATCGGAACGCGACTGAAGGTTCGGTGCGGTCACGTCACACGGAGGCGACGATGCCCTGTGGACTGCCTGGCGGGCCAGATCTGCGCAGTGTCAGCGGGCCAGCGGCGCCCCGGTCGCCGCGGGCAGCTCGCAGCCCCGGGCTTTGACCGCGACCACCACCTCAGGGGGAAAGTCCGCGGGACGTCCTCCGCGTAGTAGGTCACCCAGGCCTGCCAGCCGCTGGTCAAAGAACCGTGTGCGCCACTTGGAGACCACCTGGGGCGGGGTGTCCAAGCGAGCGGCGATCTCGTCGCTGCCCAGGCCCTCCGCGGCGTACAGGACAATCCGGGCGCGGCCACCTCCCACTACGGTGACGTATACCGGCGCGCGGCGGCTTCCAGGCGGCGGCGCTCGTGCTCGGTCAGGACGATTCGGTACGGGCTCGCATGCGGCATCGGGGCGCGGGTGGCGCTGGAGGTGGCTGGCCTGATTGGGGCGGTTTCGCCGGGACCGCACTTGTCGAGGTGCGTGCTGGTTGGGGTCGTGTGAGGATCGGGCCATGGGGCCTGCCGAGGGATCGGGCGTCGGCGCCGGCCGCCTTGCCCGTCCTAGCACGGGAGGAGTCGTTTCTCGTCCCGGGCTGTTCGAGCGGCTCGGCGCGTCGGCCCGGGTGACTGTGGTGTCGGCACCGCCGGGCAGTGGGAAGACGGTGCTGCTGCGGTCGTGGATCGGGAAAGCGGGTCTAGGGGCAAGCGCGGCGTGGGTGCTCGTGGGGCGTGGCGAGCGGGATCCGCAGCGGTTCTGGTTGTCGGTGCTCGGGGCACTGCGCCAGACCTCGCCGGGGTCGGCGCTGGTGCGGGCGGTGACGGCGGCACCGGACCTGGACGGCTGGGCGATCGCCGAGCGGCTGCTGAAGGACCTGGCGTCGCTGGCGGAGCCGGTGTGGCTGGTGATCGACGACGCGCACGAGCTGGGCTCGGCCGAAGCGCTGCGTCAGCTGGAGCTGCTGGTGATGCGCGCCCCGGACGCGCTGCGGGTCGTGCTGGCCACCCGGCATGACGTGCGGCTGGGGCTGCACCGGCTCCGGCTCGAAGGCGAGCTGACCGAGCTCCGCGCCGCCGACCTGCGGTTCAGCCTAGCCGAGGCGCGGGAGCTGCTGGCGACCGCGGGGGTGCAGCTGGGCGAGGCGGCGCTGGGCATGCTGTATGACCGGACCGAGGGGTGGGCGGCGGGTCTGCGGCTGGCGGCGCTGTCGCTGGCCGGGCACGACGATCCGGACCGGTTCGTGGCCGAGTTTTCCGGCAGCGAGCGGACGGTGGCGGAGTACCTGCTGGCTGAGGTGCTGGACCGGCAGAGCGAGGAGGTGCGTCGGCTGCTGTTGCGGACCTGTCTCGTGGGACGGGTCAGCGGCGGGCTGGCCGACGCCTTGACGGCAGGTTCGGGCGGCGAGCGGATCTTGCAGGACCTGGAGGAGGCGAACGCGTTCGTGGTGGCGCTGGACGCAGCGCGGTCGTGGTTCCGCTACCATCGGCTGTTCGCCGACCTGCTGCAACGGGAGCTGCGGCGCACCGCCCCTGGTGAGGTCACCGCGCTGCATCGGGTGGCCGCCGGGTGGTACGCGGAGCACGGGTTCTCGGTGGAGGCGATACGGCACGCCCAAGGCGCGGAAGACTGGGAGCTCGCCGGCCGCCTGCTCGCCGATCACTGGCCCGCACTGCATCTGGACGGCCAGGCCGCGACCGTGCATGCACTCCTGGCCGGGTTCCCCGCCGAGACCCGTGCCGCGGATGCGGAGCTGGCGGCGCTGGCCGCGGCCGACGAACTGGCGCAGGGATCGCTGCAGGAGGCGAAGCGGTACCTGGCGGTCGCAGCGCTGGGATCGCTGACGGTGCCCGCTGGCCGCCGGGGGCAGGTAGAACTTCTGCTCGGGATGGCCGGGCTATTGCTGGCCCGCCAGCGCGGCAACCTGCCCGGGGTCGCCGAAGAGGCGCGGCGGCTGCAGGCCGGGGCCGGGGCCCCAGGCGCGGCGCGGCCCGGCCTGGGCGAGGACCTGCGCGCGCTGGCGCTGATCAACCTGGGCATCGCCGAGTACGGGACGGCCCGGTTCGAGGAGGCCGAGCCGCACCTGGAGCAGGGCGTCACGCTGGCGCGCCGGATCGGGCGGCCCTATCTGGAGTTCACCGGCCTGACGTATCAAGCGGCGATTGAGGTCTCGCGGTCGTTTACGCGGGGGGCCGAGCGTGGCAGGCGGGCGGTCGAGCTGTCCGAACGGCACGGCTGGACCGACGAGCCGGCCGCCAGCATCGCCTACCAGACACTCGGAGGCGCGCTGACCGGGCAAGGGCGACCGGAGGAGGCAGAACCCTGGGTCCAGCGCGCCGAGCGCACCGTCAGACCGGACGCCGAGCCCGCGGCGGGGGTGAGGGTCCACGCCGTCCGCGGGCTGCTCGAGCTGGCACGCGGCCGTGACGCCGACGCGCTCACCGCCTTCCGGGCCGCTGAGCGGCTGGGCGGGCTTCTTGCCGCGCCGCACTACCTCGTTACGGCGGCGCGAGCGTGGCAGCTGCTGGCCCTGGTGCGCCTCGGCGAGACCGAGCAGGCCGAGCAGGCACTCGCCGACCTTGGCGAACAGAACCGTGACCGCCGGGAAATCCGCACTGCCGTGGCGGCGCTGCGACTCGCCCAAGGCGACCCGGACGCGGCGACCGCCGCGCTCGCGCCGGCCCTGGACGGTTCCACTCCGGTAATCTCTCCCACCTTGCACGTTCAGTCCTACCTGCTGGAGGCGATCGCCCGGGACGCGCTCGGCGACCCCGGCGCTGCCGAGCGTGCACTGGAGCGCGCGCTCGATCTGGCAGAACCCGACGACGTGCTCTTGCCGTTCCTACTACACCCCGCGCCAGGGCTGCTCGAGCGCCACGCCCGGCACCGCACCGCGCACGCCGCCCTGATCGCCGAGATCCGCAGCCTGCTCGCCGGACAGAGGCCCGCACCGCCGCCCGCCGCAGCGCAGCCGCCGCTCGAGCCGCTCAGCAACAGCGAGATCCGCGTGCTGCGCTACCTGCCGACCAACCTGTCGGTGCCGGAGATCGCGAGCGAACTGTACGTCTCAAGGAACACCGTCAAGACCCACATACAAAGGCTCTACGCCAAGCTTGGCACGCACCGTCGTGGCGAGGCCGTCGAGCATGCCCGCGCCCTCGGCCTGCTCGCACCCTCCCCACGTCGGCGCTGACCCAGGCCCGGCCCGCCTGTCCCGCGGCGATCCGGATCAGGATGCCCGGCGTGTCAGGCGCTCCACGAGCAATTCGCCGGGAATGAACGGCCGGCCGGGCACGCGTGTGCGGGTACCGGCATCGACTCGGGCGGGCATACAGGTGCGCTCGGCTGCGCCGGCCCTCTCCGGCGGTCCGGGCAGGTCCGCTGCGTTACGGTTGCGTCCGGCGGAGAGCTGATCCGGTACAGGCAGCAGTTGCACACAATCGCCTGCAAGCAGATGACCGCACCAGCCACGGTGGGGCGCCGGGCTTGCCCCGCCAATCACCCCAATTTGCGTACACCCGCTCACCCTGCCGTGACCGAGGCTCACCGGCAAGGACGCAAGCGAGCCCGCCACACCGAGACCAGCCAGACGCCCGGTCCCGCTCAGGGCAGGCCCGCCCACCAAGTCACGGGCGGCCGTCATCGCCCGCCGACGGAGAGGAGGAACATACGATGACCATTTGGCTCGCGCGCCGCCCAGAA
>DASYQM010000176.1:0-8446 GCA_036005525.1 Streptosporangiaceae bacterium | reverse complement strand
CGGTTGCCTGTAGGACTAGAAGGTGATCGTCCCGTTGAAGATGACGGGCGATACGGCACTGGCACTCACCGCGGAGAACTCGTGCCCGCCTCCGGTCGCGCCGTCGAAGGCTCCGGTCCCTCCAGTGACCTGGAAGGTCGTGTCGATGCGCAGGCCGTGTATGGCGCAGTCCTCGTGGTGCGAATGGGTGAAGATCGTCCCGTTGTCAAAGGTGAACGCGCCGGGCTCGTCGACGATGTTGCAGGTCCCCCCGGGTGAGAAGTCAACAGTAATGGTCGCCTGGAAGGAGCCTTACCCGTGGACAGGTTGCTGCTGGCATCGGCGACGATGGTCGACCGCACCACCGCGCACAAGGGATCCGAGGGATCCACGCACGTGACGGACGTGAACTGAAGGCTGGTAACGGCAAAGTGGAGCTGCCTTGTCCCCGTACCGGCGAGGGCCGGTGAGGCCGTCACGGCCCCTCCGAGCATGCTCAGCAGCGCGCCGAGCGCAACGATTACACCGGTTCGCGTCATGGCGATCCCCCCCTCCGCGCTACCGCACTGCGGCCCGGTGCCGGGCATAGCGTCCAGCCGCAGGACAGGCCGCGGTGACGATGGCCGACACCGCCTGCGTTACCAGCCGTTGGGGGCAACGTCAATAACGCGTTACTTTTCCTGGTGGCAATTTGAACGGCGCTTGAATAGCGCTTTACCTTGCAGGCAGTGAGACTCAACAAAGGCGCGGCGGGGCTACCACCTACGGCCGCCTCGGCAGCTCGGTGGTCATGGATGAACTCCTCGCCCCCCCGAGCTGACTTGCGGCGCTCGCGACCATAGCCGCCGTTCCGGCGCGGCTTCAACGACCAGCCAGCCGACCGGGAACAGAGTGCCTAACGGCGGCTACTTGCGGCTCAGCGATAAGTTGACCGCGATCACGTATACAGGGGCCTCACGTTGATGAGCACCGCTTCTCACCCAAGTCGTCATCGATCCTCAGCTGCAGCGGGCCTGCCCATGCCATGTCTGTCCGTGGGCAGGTAGCGGCCTCACGCATCCGGGCCGTAGAGCGCGGCAATGTCTTCGGAGCTGGCCCACCGGCTGTAGGTGGGCGACTGCGGCCAGCCTCGGGCGAGTCCTGCCACTCCTCCTTTCGGCCGTAGGGCAGCAGATCGATCAGCGCGAAGCTGTGGCTGAGCTGCTCGGTGCCACGGCCGTTGGTGTGCCAGGTGCGGTACACGGACTCGCCGTCGCGCAGGAACACGTTGACGGCGAACCCGCCGCCGGGCGGCGCGCCGACGTCGCTGCCGAATGGACTGGTCGCCGTGGAATACCAGGTCATTTTGTTCCCGACCCGCCGCTTGTACGCAAGCGCCTCCTCGATCGGGCCCGGGGTGACGATGACGAACCGGGCGTCGTAGCTGTCCAGGAACTCCAACCTGGTGAACTGCGAGGTGAACCCGGTGCAGCCCGGGCACTGCCAGTGCTCGCCGGGGAACCACATGTGGTTGTAGACGATCAGCTGTGACCCACCGCCGAAGACGTCGGCCAGCCGGACCGGTCCCTCCTCGCCTTCCAGGGTGTAGCCGGGCATCTTGACCATCGGCAGTCGCCGGCGCTGCGCGGCGATCGCGTCGACTTCTCGGGTCGCGGGCGGCGGCCATCGCGGCCTCGAAGCCGGCCTCCCCGACGTCCACGTACGGCACATGCAGGGCGTCGCACTGCTGACGCAGCTGTCTGCTGCGGTGCCGGATCCAGCGGGCAGACTCGCGCAACTCCTCGGGTGACAAGTCGCTCTCCGACTGCGGCTTCGGTCCGCGGTAGGCAGCGAGGTCCTCGGCCGAGAAGGAGCCATGCCCAAGGAAGCACGCGCGGATCCCGGTGTCACCGAGCGCCGCCCGCAGCCGCGCAGGGTAGGAGGGCGCCAGCTCGATGCCCTCGATCAGAAAGCGGCTGGCTTCCTCGGTGCACACCTGCGCCGCCTGCTCGATGTGCGGGTACATGACCTCGGCGAGCGCGGCGGCGGCGACGGGATCTTGATCGGCGGCATCAACTTCTGGGACCACGCGCCGCACGACCGTCCGGATCACATCAGTGGGCAGCCACGGGATCCCGTCGCTGGCGAGCAAGCGCTGCGCCAGCGCGGACTTCCCCACCCGCGGTGCGCCTCCCACCAGGTAGACGATGTGCCCATTCACACGGGTATTCTCCTGGGACCCGGGCCAAGAACCTGAGCACCGCTGTGCACAGGTTTGTGCACGAGACGACCCCGAATCGGGCGCCTCTTATGAGACGGGCCGCGACTTCAGATCCGGGGCATCCGCGGGCGCAGGCTGGCCAGCCAGGCGCGGCTGTACGATGCCGGTGACGGCATGAGCCCGGGGTATCTGGCCCGCGGTCATCCGCCGCACTCGGGGTGCGTGCCGAAAGGGATGATCGGGATGTCCCCGCGGATGTGCTTCCGGTTCGCCTGCGCGCTGGCTGGTACCGTCGTCTTGGTGGGCTGCACCGGCAACCGCCCGGCCGCCCGGCAGCCGGCAGCGCGACGCCACGCCCGGCACAGCACGTCACCATGGCGGACGCCCGGCGGTGCCCAGAAACCATTCCCGGCCCGGCCGGCTCAGCGGTCAGGCCGCGCAGCGCCCTTTTCGGCTGGGCGGATTCCCATGGCAACGGCAAGCTGTGGGTGGCCGGCCTGTGGCCCCATGGGGTGATCGTGGCACGGCGCGGTTTCATCCAGCCGGACGGCTCGATCTACATGAAATCCGGCTGGTGGCGCAAGGTGGCGGGCGCCTTGACGATCACTGGCCGGCGGCTCGATGCACCGGCGCCGCCGCTGACGGCCAGCGTCCCATCCGGCTACGGTGACACCGGCTTTCAGGCCAGCGGGGTCTTCTTCCCCACCGAGGGCTGCTGGCAGGTCACCGGCAAGGTCGCCAGCACCTCTCTCACCTTCGTCACTTTCGTGATCAAGAAAGCCCACAGCGGGACCCGAACAGCCGGTGACCCAGAGGGGGCCGAACCGGCACCGTGACATGACACAGAACTCACCTTCGCCCAGCGGCGAAACAGCGGGCCTGACCGCCAAGGTCCTGGCCAGCCGGGCGGCAGCGGCAGCGCTGTTGGGCCCGGCTGTCAGCCCCGGCCAGTGGGTGTACCGGAAGTACGCTGTCGTCGCCACACCGGACCACGCGGCCAGCCCGGTGACCGCGGAGCGCTGGGCCACCGCCGACAACGCCACGGCTGCTGCGTACATCGACGGCCAGCTGGAGGTCGGCCCGTGGACGTGGCCGGTCAACCCCGCCGGCCGGACCATCAAGTCGCCGATCGCCCAGCCGGCGATCAGCTACAACTCCTTGACCTCGCTGCCCACTAAGCCGCGCGCCCTGGTCATCCGCCTTGGCAAAACTCCCGTCACCAGGGCACGGGCGTGGCGCGCCGGGCACGCGTTCGAGCTGATCGCAGAACTATTCCAAACCTATGTCATGCCGCCGCAGCCGGCAGCGCAGATATTCCACGCCCTCGGCACGATCAGGCGCGTGCTGGCCGACGAACACGCCGTCGACGTGGCCCGACGGCATGGCACCGGATTCTTGCTGACCGGCACCGGCGGGAACCAGGAGATCATCGTCGATCCGCGGACCTACCACTTCGCCGGATACCAGTTCCTTGGCAGCGGCCACGACATCCACGCGCCAGGCGCCTGGGGCATGGCCATCCTCGGTCAAGCGCTGGTCCCGGGGCCGGGGGTACGCCTACAGGGCAAGCCCGAACCGGGCAAACCATGACCAGTTCGGCGGCGACTTCCTGGTCTGACCGAAGAACGGGACGGGCCCGGACGACTCCAGGTCGGGGACTAGCCGCCAGTGTGGTCAGCGGTGAGTGCGCGAGCTGCGCATGGCCCTGGTCAGCGCAACCGGTGCCCCCCGAATCGCTTCGCCGCTGGCCTGTGACGAACTCGGCGTACCCCGGGCTGCCAACACCGTACAAGGCCAGCCGGCCACTGCCATCGGCGTGGATACCCCAGCCGTGGCGCCTGCCAAGGTCGGAGGAGCGCATGCAGGGCTGGCCTTGGAGTAGAACTCCGCCCGGGCACTTGCGCGCTTGTCCTCCGCGATCCCCCGCCAGTCGGCGAAGACGGTGAACAACACGTCGCCAGAGGTATCCCCGTAGGGATGCTCGGCGATCATCTGGCAGGTGCGCGCGGCAATTTGATGGGCTGGCCGGGTTGACCGAGGGCGCCGTCCCCGCGGTCGCCGGGCAGTCGTCGGCGACGGCGATGAAGGTGTCCACCGAGTCGGCGCTGTCAGCGGGCACGACGCTAGCAACCACCGGGGAAGGCAAGGCCGTTGAGGACGTGATCTGCCCGATCCCATCAGCGCTGGGCGGCCGCCACCGCGGCAAGTTTGCTTCCCGTGATGGCGCAACAGATTGCCGCCGGAGTACATCTACTAGGTGGAGGCACTCTCTGGTGGAGGTCCGGTGACCTTCGAAGAATTCGCAGCCGCCCGGCTGCCCGCGGTGCTGAAGTTCGCCGCCGTGCTGACCGGTGACCGCGGCCTCGCCGAGGACGTGGTGCAGGAGGTATTGATCCGGGCGAACGCGCGATGGCAGATGATCGGGAGCTTGCCCCGGCCCGAGGCCTACATCCGCAAGATGATCGTCAACGAGTACCTGACCTGGCGGCGCCGGTCCTGGCGGCTGGTGCTGTCCGGCGCGGGTTCCGACATCGACGGCCTGCCTGCACCCGATCCGGCCGCCGGTTACGCCGAACGTGAAGCGATGCTGGCCGAGCTGGGCAAGCTGCCCCGGCGGCAGCGCGCGGTGGTGGTGCTGCGCTACTACGAGGGCCTGTCCGATCAGGAGATCGCCGAGGTCCTGGGCTGCAAGCCGGGCACCGTCCGCGGTCACGCTTCCCGGGCGCTGGCCGCGCTCCGGGTCGAGCTCACCAGGGCGCCGGTGCCGGGACCAGTTGTGATCAAGGAGGAGTGCTGATGGCGACCGGACCCGAAGGGCCAAGGCGCACCGAAGACGAACTGCGGGCGGCGCTGCCGATGCTGGAACGTCATGCGCCAAGCGCGGAGGCGGTGCTGCGGGCGGTGCGCGACGGTAGCGGCCGGCGTGTTCTTGGCCTGGTCCGCCGCGGTGCTGTGCCGCGCCGCTGGCCGGGGTGGCTGGCCCCGGTGGCCGCCGCGGCAGCCGTGGCTGGCGTGATCATCGCGTCGCTGGCCATCTCCGGCGTGATCCTGCACCACCATGCCGGGACCGGCCCGGCGGGCCCCTCAGGTGTGTTTGCCAAGGTTCCCCAGTACTTCGCCGCCCTTCCCGAGATCCCAGGCCGCGCGGTGATCGGCGCGACCGCCACCGGAGCCGTGCTGGGGACCGTCACACCGCCCAAGCCTTACACGATGTTTACGCAGGTGGCAGCCGCCGGTGACGGCCGGACATTCGTCTTTGCCGCCGCACCCGGGGTGGACCGGGGGCCGGTCAGGTTTTACCGGCTGGTCCTGGACCGGTCGGGTCATCCGGGCCGCCTGGCATCCCTGCCCATACCCCCGGAAACGGCGGCCCTCCCGGGCCTCGCGCTGTCCCCCGATGGCAGCAAGCTTGCCGTATCCCTTCCGCCCGTCCACGGGCAGGTTGGTTCCAAGATTCAGGTCTTCTCGCTCGCGACCGGGGCCCGGCGGGAGTGGGTGTGGCCGGGCCATGGAACCATCTCCGTCGGTGCGGGCGGCGGCGGCTCAAACTCGTGGGAGGCAGATAACCGGACGCTGTTGTTCCAGGTGACCACCCGCACCAGAACCGGGTGGGCCGGGCAGCTCCGCCTGCTGGACACGGCCGCACCTGCCGGCAGCCTGCTGGCATCCAGCACGCGCATCCCCATCCCGAGCAATGAGGTCGGCTGGCAGCACAACAATGCCACGCACCGCATCATCGGGATTCCGCTCATCACCGGCGACGGCACCAAACTCGTGGCCCCGTTCTTCCATGCATCTGCCCCGCCCAAGGTGTTTGGGTTCACGATCACCGAGTTCTCGGTGCGCACCGGAAAGCCGGTACGGGTCCTGTACCAGCGGCGGACCCGCTCCGAAGCAGCCGCCACAGGCGTGTGGTGGGTGAACACCTCCGGCACCGCGATGATCGTCAATCGGGGATCGGTGTTCGGCGTCCAGACCCCGACCACATTTACCCCGCTGCCCTCGCGCGCCCAGCGCCTATTCGTCCGTCACGGAATGTTCTTCCGGCTGCCCGCCTGGTAGCAGGCCGAACCGCCCCGACGGGGGCTGCGGGTCCTCAGCCGCGGCGTGGGACATGCGTGGGGCGGTTTAGGCGTAGCTGCTAGGACTTCCGGGAAATGCCCAGGTCACGAGACCGGGCAGATGGCAACGGTACCCATCTGATGCGATGAAGGAGCGGGCCTCCGCTCCTGGCGGATGCTGGAGGTTGCATGCATCCGTCTCCACCAGGTTGGGAGGCCCTTATGTCCGAAGCCTACGACGGCCAGCAGGTCGTCGGAATGGACGCCCAAAGCCCTGGGTGTCCACCAGGCGCAGCGCCTCCGCTGCCGGGGTGCGCTCCCCCGGCGGTGGCCACGCCGCGGCGTGTGAACACCCCAGCCAGCTTGGCCGAGCCCTCGAACGGCAGGTCAGCGGCGAGCCAGTCGGCCTTGCCCGCGGCATAGTCATACACCGGGCCGAACCCGGCCGCTTCGAGCCGCCACGCGGCCCGCGGGCTCATGTCTCAATACCAATCGTGGCAGTAGACGATGACCGGCCGGGACCGGTCCAGCTGCCCGGTCTTGGCGTCGAGTTGCTTGAGCGGGAGATTGACCGCACCCGGCAGGTGCGCCCAGTCATAGTCCCCGGCGGGCAGTACCTCGACCAGCTGCGCCCCTCGCCCGGTCAGCCTGTGCAGGTCCTCGCGCCCGACCCCGCTCGGCATGATGATCTCCAATCCCGGCTCGCACGCCCGCTGCGGCGGCCGACCAGCAACTACCCGTAACTGGCGGGCTCGGTCCCGGCTCGGCTGACCGCCCGCGGCCGCAGCTGGCGGGCCCGGCCGTGCCGAAAGCAGCTGATGAGGTGGTGGCCATCGTCAGACCGCTCAGTCATGACCGGCCGCCGCCAGCGCCTGCCGCAGCGCCTCCACCGGCGGCGCTCCGGCCAGGTGCCCGTCCGCATCCGGGTAGAGCCGGCACGACACGCTGGGCGCCTGCCCCGGCTGGGCGAACGGGTCCACCCCGTCGATCAGCAACGTGAGCGAGCCATGTATGCCCCACCTGGCCGCTTCGCCCTCACCGCAGACCACCTGGTGCGACACCGAGACACCCGCCCGGCCATCCAGGACAGCCGCCAGCCGGTCCTTCAGGACAGGCGCATTGGGGCAGCCTGGCACGGCCAGAACTGTCAGATGCATCCGTCCAGCTTCTGTCGTCTGGCTACCAGGGCAGGTGCCGGTTGAGCCACTGGAGCGCAGGCCCGATCACCGGCCGCTGATGCCAGCCTCGCGCCATGACTTGCCCGCGGACCGACTCGGCGGCACCGCGCAGCGTCTGGCGCAGCGCCGTGGCCTGCTGGTCCCTGGCCCGGCGCCGCAGAAAATGGACACAGTTGATGCAGATACCGACTTCGGGATGGTTGCCGAGGTGGACCAGGGTGTCCTCGGAGCTGGGCTGGCCGCAGCACCAGCATCTGCTCTTGTCTGTCTGGCCTTTCGCTGTCTGGGTCTCAGCGCTCATCGCGGCTCCCGTCTGCTAGCAGCGAGTGTAGGCGCCCACGATCGGCACCGTTTCAGGCGTGGCCTCGATAAAGACATGGATGCCGCGCCGCTGAGCGGCGTACCCGCCGCGCTGTCATGCTTACCCGTGACGATCAAGCCAGCGGTAGCGGACGGAGCCAGCGTCGAAGTGGATCGCCGTTGGCGTCGCCCGCGAGGGTGGCCAGGTCAGCCATCGAGGGCACCGGCCCTGGGAAGTGGAGCTGCTCCTGTGTGAGATAGGGCCGTCGGCCAGGGCGCGCTCCAGCACCGCTTGTGCGCTGTCGCGGCGCATGTTCCCATGGTGGCGCCGGTAGATGCCGGTAGTCCCGGTGTGCAGGTCGAGGTTGGGCCTGCAGACAAGCTGATGGTGCGGGCTGGTGCGGTAGCCGGTTTCGGGCCAGCTGCCGCGGGCGCGCCGCGCCCAGGCCGCCTCGGTGTACGATTCCAGGCTGCTCCACGCGCGGCCAAGCAGCGACTCATCCAGCACCCGCCGATGATCGTGCCGCCCTCAGCTACCCGTCAAAGGCGATTACAGCGCACCGGCGGCCTCTTCGTCCCGAACTAGCGGCGCCGGGGCCGTCGTCAGCATATGTTGACATCTCCATGGCTGTCAGCTTATGCTGACGGCTGTGGAGGAGACGCTGGAACTCGCCGAGGGTGCCGCCAGCAATGACCCGGAGGTTGGGCTGCGCGCGGCGGCGGCGCTG
>DASYQM010000175.1:0-24319 GCA_036005525.1 Streptosporangiaceae bacterium | reverse complement strand
GGCTGGCCCGCGAGCTGCACGATGTGCTGGCCCACTGCCTCTCAGGGCTCGCCGTGCAGCTGGAGGCGGCGCGGATGCTCGCGATCGCGACGGCGGCGGAGGCCAGGCTCGTCGATCAGATCAGCTCAGCCCGCCGACTGGCCCAGAGCGGCATGGTGGACGCCCAGCGCGCGCTGCAGACGCTGCGCCAGGATGAGATACCGGGGCCCGCGAGGCTGCCTTATCTGGCCGCCGAGACGGCCTCCGCCCTGGGCATCCCGGTCACGCTCCAGGTTGCGGGCACACCTCAGGCGCTCAGCCCAGAGGTTAGCCTTACCGTGTACCGCGCGGTGCAGGAGGCGCTCACGAACGTGGCCAAGCACGCGGGCCGCGGGGCCCAGGTGGATGTGCGGCTGACGTGGGGGGAGGGCAGCCTGGAAGTGTCGGTGGTCGACCGCGGCGGAGACGGCACGGACGTCGGGCTGGTGCCCGGCGGTTTCGGGCTGACCAGCATGGCGGAGCGGGCCTCACTGCACGGCGGGCAGCTCAGGGCGGCCCCATGTGAGGGCGGCTTCATGGTCCAGCTGCGGCTGCCCCTTTCCCCGGAGGCCGGTTCCCCCGGGGCGAAGGACGGGTGGTCCTGATGGCTGCCGGTGGGGAAGACCGACCGGTCCGGGTGCTGGTGGCCGACGACCAGCGGGTGGTGCGGGACGGTCTCCTGCTGCTGCTCTCGCTGCTGCCGGGGATCGAGGTGGTCGGCGTGGCGGTCGACGGGGAGGCTGCTGTGAACCAGGCGCTGTCTTTGACTCCCGACGTGGTCCTGATGGATCTGCACATGCCGGTCTGCGACGGGATTGAGGCGACGCGCCGGCTCGCGTCGGCCCGGCCAGGTATCCCCGTGGTGGTGCTGACCAGCTACGACGACGACGATTCGGTCTTGGCGGCGCTGCGGGCGGGCGCACGCGGATTCCTCACCAAAGATGCCGGCGCCGCGGACATCCTCCGGGCCGTGTCGGACGTGTGCGCGGGCGCGGCGCAGCTCGATCCAACGATCCAGCGCCGCCTGGTTGATGCCATCGCCCGTGGCGACGGCCTCGGCGGGCCGGGCAGGGTGAAGGGCACCGCCGGCCGCGCGGTCAGCTGGACCGCTGGACGGCCGGCTCGTCTGCCACCCGGCAGTCTCACCCAGCGTGAGGCTGAGGTGCTCACCGAGATCGCTGCGGGGTTGTCCAACGCTGAGATCGCCGCCAAGCTCGTCGTCTCGGACACGACGGTGAAGACCCATATCAACCACCTGCTGGCCAAGACCGGCATGCGGGACCGGGCCCAGTTGGTCGCCTACGCGTTCCGGCTTGGCCTGGCCCGGTGACCTCCTGGCGGCGCCGGGCGGTCAGGCTGGCGGGTCAGGAGGCCGGCGCGCCGGCCGGCCGGGTGACCCGGTAGATCTTGCTGACCCGGTACGCGCGCCGGTCCATCGTCAGGGCCGCGGCGCGGGCCCGGGCCAGCACCGGCTGGCTGAGGTGCCGGACCGCTACCAGGCGGAGGTATTCGCGCGAGTCCCCGCCGCGCGCGGCGACCCGGACCAGCCCGATGCCGGGCGCATAGTACTTGATCTGGTGGCCGCCGGCCGGGTCGCCCGGGCTCCATTCGTCGACCATCAGCACCCGCCGCAGGCAGCGGGAACCCAGGCAGGTCACCCGGTGAGCGCTGACGACCTGGGAGACGTCGTAGAACTCGATCGCGCGCACCCGGCCCTCCGTGTAGCGCACACCGACGGCGGGCCGGCCGAGCATGTGGATGCCGCCGTGGGCGCCGCCGGTCCCGGTGAGCCACGTGTCGGGCGCGCCGGTGAGCCGCCCATGATCGTATTCCTCCGGGTACTCGCCGAAGTTCCACACGTTCCCGCTCGCGTCCTGGGCGAAGAAGGCGAGTTCCTGCTCCTGCAGGCGGCCGCGGAGGAAGTCCTGGTCCAGAGCGACCACGGTCCGGACGCCGCCGACTACCTTGGTGAGGTCGGTGACCGTGAACACGACGGTGTGCGGTGTCGCGGACCCACCTTCGACAACCGTCCCCCGGTAACTGAACCGGGTCCCCGGGAGCAGCGGGAACATCGGGTTGTCCACCGCCGTGGGTGCCGGGAACCGGGGCCGTCCCGCGCCCGGCTGCACAAGCAGCGCGGCCGCGCTGGCGGACGCCGTCCCGCTTGGCCCTGCCGCACCGGCGGCCTGGCTGCTGGCCGTCTCCCCCGCAGGCGAAGGCTGGGACGAGCCGGGCCCGCCCCCGCCGCACGCCGGCAGGGCCACACCGATGGCGCCGATCACCACCAGTGACCGGACCCGGCGCCAAGCGGACATCACGTGGTCCCTTCCGCATGCTGCCGGCGGCCCCGGCCCCACCGCAGGTAGAGCGACGGCAGGATGACGAGGTTGAGCAGCGTGGAGGTCACCAGCCCGCCGAGCACGACCACGGCCAGCGGAAGCTCGATCTCATGGCCGGGCCGGTTGCCAAGGACGACGAGCGGGACCAGGGCCAGCCCGGTGGCGAGCGAGGTCATCAGGATCGGCGACAGCCGCTCGCGGGCTCCGCGGAGCACCAGCGCAGGCCCGAAGCTCATCCCCTCCTGCTCCTCAAGATGCTGCCAGTGGTTGATCAGCAGGATGCCGTTGCGGGCGGCGATGCCGAACACGGTGAAGAAGCCGACGAGCGAGCCCAGAGAAATGATCCCCCCGCCAACCCACGCCGCGAGCACGCCCCCGACCAGCGCCATCGGCAAGCTCAGGAAGGCCAGGGCCGCCAGCCGCCACCTGCGGAACGATGCCTGCAGCAGGAGCAGGATCGCCACCCCCGCGATGAGCGACGACTGAAGCAGCCGGCCTTGCGCCGCCTGCCGCTCACGGTATTCCCCCAGCAGCTCGACGTGGTACCCGCGGTCGAGGTGCACGGCGGCCAGCTTCTTGTTGATGTCGTTGACCACCGCCCCCAGGTCCCGCCCGGACACAGCAGCGCCTACGTCCAGGTACCGCGAGTCGCCTTGCCGCTCGATCGCGTTCGGGTTGGGCTGCAGCGACACGTTGGCGACGGCACCAAGCCGTACCTGTCCCCCGGACGGGACGCCGATTGGCAGGTTCTCCACGTCGGAGACACTGTGCCGGGCGGATGCGGGGCTCCACACCACGGTGTCGTATGCCTTGCCGGCCCGGAAGATGTCGCCGACCTCCTCGCCCGCCACCAGCGTGGCGGCATCCCGGCGCACGTCGCCCGGCTTCAGGCCGTACCGTTCCGCCCTGGCCAGATTGACGGTCACATTCATCTGCGGGACATCGCTGGAGATGTCCCGGTGCGCGTCCACGACACCCGGCACGGTTTGCACCAGCGCGAGGATCTTGTCCGAAGTAACCCGCAAGGCCGCCAGGTTGTCGCCGTAGGTGCGGACGATGACGGGTTCCTTGCCGCCGGTCAGCACCTCCTCGATCCGCTCGTCGAGGTAGGTCTGCACCTCCCGGAACAGGCCCGGGTACCCGTTGGTGACGGAATGGATCCGGTCCAGGGTGCGGGTGTAGTCCGCATCCGGTGCGAGGCTGACCCAGATCTCCCCGAGATTCACCCCGGCCACTTCCTCGCCCAGCAGCGCCTGGCCGATGTGGGCACCCGTGCTTCGCACCCCGGGGGTCGCGAGCAACTCGTTGCTGATCTTGGTAGTCGAGCGCTCCATCTCGGCGGTGGAGGTGCCCGGCGGGGAGACCCAGTGGATGAGAAAATCTCGTTCCTTGAAGCCGGGGAACAGCGACTGGCCGAGGTGGGGGTAGACCGCCACGCCGGCCAGGGTCACCAGGGCGAAGGTCAGATAGGCCGCGACCGGGCGGCGGATGACCCGGGACAGCCCAGCGCTGTAGACCTTCTGCAGCCATGCGACGAGCGGTGACGAGCGGCGCTCGATCGGGACGCCGCGCAGCAGCGTCAGCGCCAGCGCCGGGCTCACCGTGAGCGCGACGCCCATCGAGGCCACGATCGCGAGCGTGTACGACAGGGCCAGCGGCTGGAAGAACGACCCGATCAGCCCGGTCAGCAGGAAGACCGGGATCAGCGCCGCCACGATGATGAACGTGGCGTAGACGATCGGGCTGCGGACCTCCAGGCACGCCCGCAAGATCACCGACGCGGCCGACTCGGTGCCGCCGGCGAGGCGTTCCTCCCGCAGGCGCCTGGTGATGTTCTCGACACCGATGATCGCGTCGTCCACCAACACCCCGAGCGCGATGACCAGCCCGGCCAGCGTCATGGTGTTGATCGTCGCCCCGCGCCAGTAGAGCACGAGGATGGTGGCTACCAGCGAGAGCGGGATCGTCAGCAGGCAGATCAGCGCCATCCGCCATTCGAAGAGGAACAGCGCGATGATGACCACGACGAGAATGAAGCCGAGCACCAGCGCATGGGTGAGATTGGTGATCGCCAGCTTGACGAAGTCGGCCTGCTGGAACACCTTGGTGTCGAACCTGATCCCGGGCAGCCCCGGCTGGAGCTCCTTGAGCGCCTGCTCGACCCCGGCCGTCATACGCAGGCTGTTGGCCCAGGGGAGTTTCTCCACCACGAGCAGCACCCCTGGGCCGCCGTCGATAATCGCGCTGCCGATCAGGGGCTGATGCCGCTGGCCCACCGTCGCGACGTCCCCCAGTCGCACGGTCCGGCCGTTCCGCTTGGTCACCGGCGTCTCGGCGAGATCCGCCGGGGTCACCACCGGCAGCACGTTGCGGACGCTGATCCGCTGGTTGGGCGTCTCGATGGCGCCGCCGGTACCGATCACCGCCCCGGTGGAGAACCTGAGCAGCCCGGAATCGACCGCGTCCGCGGTCGTCTGCATCACCTGGTTCAGCGAGACCCCGGCCGCCCGCATCCTCGGCGGCTGCACCTGCACTGCCATCAGGTGCAGCCGCTCGTTCCAGATGGCCACGTTGGCGACGCCGGGCACCCGCAGCAGCCGGGCCCGGATCGTCCAGTAGGCCGTCATGGACATGTCGATCAGCGAGCGGGTCTTCGACGTCATGCCTATCTGCATGGCACGCCCGGTCGCCGACACCGGTGCGAGCATTACCGGCGGCGCGGCCCAGGTCGGCAGGGTGGGCGCGACGGTCGCCAGCCGTTCCTGGACCAGCTGGCGGGCCTGGAGCTGGTCGGTGCCCTGTTTGAAGAGCACCTCGATCGAGGACAGCTGGGGCACGGACTTCGACCGCAGGTCGTCCAGGCCCTGGATACCGTTCAGCGCGGTCTCGATGGGCACCGTGACGAGCTGCTCGACATCGGAGGTAGACAGCCCGACGCACGCGGTCTGGATGACGACCCGCGGCGGCGCGAACTCGGGAAACACGTCGACGTGCATCCGCGGTACCACGGTGATGCCCAGGGCCATCATGGCCACGGCGGCCGCCGCCACCAGATGACGGAACCTGAGGCTGGAACTGATGATCCAGCGCATCAGGGTCTGCGGCTCGGTGGCGCTCATTCCTCACCGCTGATGTTGTACTCCGTGCCGAGCAGTTCGGGCGCTCCCACGGTCACCACCGGGCTCCCGGCCGCGGGGCCCTTGCCGAGGATGGCGACGTCGCCCCGGATGACGAGGACGAGGATGCGCTCGCGCGTGAAGGTCCGCGGGGCGGTGTTCACGTAGCTCCAGGTTGAGCCGTCGTTGTCGTAGATGACCGCGGAGTAGGGGATCACCTTCTCCGGGCCGCGCCGTCTGGCGATCGTGACCGTCGCCATCCGCACCGGCTGGGTCGCGATGCCGAGCCTGCGGATGGCCTGGTCTGTCAGCTGGAGCCGCGGGATCGGCGAGCCTGCGACCGGGCGTACCGTCGCCGGGGACGGCTCTTCCGGGGCCTGGGCGGTGCCGCAGCCGGCCAGGACTACGGCGATGGCGGCGGCGGTGAGACCGATGGTGCCGGACTTCTTCGTGGACATCACTGGGCCTCCTTTGCGATCACAGGCGATGTGTCGTCAACCGGCTCCCGGGAGCGGGGGCGCGGCCCCCGCCCGGCCGGGTGCTGGTCGGCGGTGGTCATGAGCAGCGCGGGCAGGACCAGCAGCTGGACCACGAGCAGGCTCACCAGCCCGCCGAGCATGGTGACCGCCAGCGGATGCAGGAATTCCAGGCCGGCCTGGCCGCCCCAGACGACGGCCGGCACGAGCACGGAGGCCGTGAGCAGCACCGACTGCGCAAGCGGCACCGCACGCTCACGGGCGGCCGTAAGCACGGCGGCGGTCCCGGTCTCCTCGCCCACCTCGTCCGCGGCACGGATGCGGTCGCCAAGCTGGACGGCGTTGCGGATCGCCAGCGCCAGCACGGCGAACAAGCCGGCCAGGGCGGCGATGTTCCACACCCCGCCAGCGAGCGGTGCCGCGAGCACGCCACCGACCACCGACAGCGGCAGCGAGAGCAGCAGCAGGCCCGCCCGCCGCCAGCTCGCCGCCGCGGCCTGCAGCAGCAGGAAGATCCCGATCAGTGCGGCGGCGCCGTAGACCAGCACCCGGGTCAGGTCGGCGCGCCGCACGGTGGCGTTCCCGAAAACCTCCGCGTGGTACTCATACGGCATAGGGATCGCTGCCAGCCGGGACCGCACCGCCGCGACCACCGAGCCGGGATCCCCGCTGACCTTCGCGACCACCTCGACGTCGCGCAGCACGTCGTCGTGGGCGACGGCGACGGGCTCCGGCGCGACCCTGACCGCGGCAACGTCCCTGAGCGGAACCGGCCGCCCGGACGGCGTGCCGATGAGCAGGTTCCCGAGCTCGGTCAGGTCGCTACGGGTTCCTGGCGCGCCCCAGACGACCACGTCGAAGATCTTCGCCTGTTCATACAGGTTGCCCACGATCAGTCCCGAGGTCAGCGTGGTGGCCTCTCGCCGCACATCCCCGGGCCGCAGACCATGCTTCTGCGCGGCCGGGAGCTTGACCCGGATATCCACGGCCGGCTGCACCGGGACTGGGCGCACGTGTGGGTTCGTCACCCCGGAGACGTGCGACAGCATCGCCCGCACGTCCTGCGCCTTGCGCTGCAGCGTGGTGAGATCGGCCCCGTAAACGCGCACCACCAGGTCGTCGTCCGCACCCGATGCCGTCTGGGCGATGCGGTCGCTGGGGTAGGTAACCAGGGTGGCCCTGAGGCCGGGGTAGCCGCGCATCACGGTGTCGATCGCGTTCCTGCTGCGCCCGTAGTCGGCGCCACCGCCCAGGGTGATCCACACCTCGGCGGAGTTGACGCCGACGAGCTGATCCGACGAGACAGCCCGGCCGACGTGCGCGCCCACGCCGGTGACACCCGGGATCCTGCGCAGCTCACCGCTCGCGGCGGCGGTGATCCGGTCCATCTCCGGCAGCGAAATACCCGGGACCGCCTGGATCCGCAGCAGCAGGTTGCGGTCCTGCAAGGCCGGAAGCAGGGGCCCGGCCCCGATCTGCGGCACCACGGCCAGGCTGGCTACGGCCAGTACTCCCGCCACCGCCCAGGCGCGGCGCGGGCGCCCTATCCACGCCGCCAGCCTGTGGTCGAAGACGTTCTTCACGGCGCTGGCGAACGCGCCGTCCCGGCCAGCCGGGCGGCCCCTCAGCAGCAGGACCGCGAGCGCGGGCGTGAGCGTGAGGGCCACCAGGATCGAACTGATCACCGCCAGCGCGAAGGCGAACACCAGCGGCCGGCTGAACGACGACGCGAGCGTGCCAAGGAACGCGAACGGCAGGATCGCCAGCAGGATCGCCAGGGTGGCGAACATCAGCGGCCTGCGGGCGGCCAAGAAGGCGGCCAGCATGACGTCGCGGGCCGACCCGGGCTCGCCCGCCCGGTCCGCCGGCCGCCGCCGCACGGCGTCCAGGTCGCTGATCACATCGTCGATCACCAAACCCACGGCGGCCGCCAGGCCCAGCAGCGTGATCGTGGTGAAGGTGGTCCCGGACAGGTACAGCACGTAGGCCGCCACCGTCACCGAGACCGGCACCACCACCACGACCACGAGCGCCGCCCGCCACGACGCGAGTACCAGGAGCGCCGCGAAGAGCAGCAGCGCCAGCGCGAGCAGCGCGACGACCCCCACGTTCCTCAGGGCGGTCTCCAGGTAGGTGGCCGGCCGGTACACGTTCGGGTCGATGGTGATGCCGTGCATGCCGGGTGCCATCTCCGCCAGCGCGGCCTCGATGCCCCTGGTGACCTGAAGGGCGTTCGCGCCGGGGAACTTGTCGACGACCAGGAACAGCGTGTGGCTGTCCCTGGCCTGGCCGGCCGCCACGGCGTCGCCGATGAGCGGTTGATGATCTTCGATGACGTTCGCGACGTCGCCGAGCCGCAGGGTGCCGGAACGGACCCCCTTGACCGGGACCTGCGCGAGCTGCAGCGGCGTGGAGATCGGGGAGATGTGCTGGACGGGCAGGCGCTGGCTGGGGGATTCGACGAACCCGCCGGTGCCTGGCGTCGACGCCTCAACGAACGTGAGCGGCGACACCCATAGCGCGTTACCAGTGGTTTCGATCACCTGCGTGAGCGACACCCCTCTGTCCCGCAGTCGCTGCGGGTCAACCCGCACCTGGAGCTGCCGGTCACGCTGGCCGTAAACGGAGACGTTCGCCACGCCGGGCACGCCCATAAGCCGGGGCCGGATCTTCCAGCGGGCCAGCACGGACATGGTCAGCATGGACACGTCACGCGACGACAGCCCGATCATCGCGACCCGGCTGGCCGACGCCAGCGGCTGGATCATGACCGGCGGGCTGCCCACGTTGGGCAGGGCATGTGCCTGGGTCATCCGCTCCTGCACCAGCTGGCGGGCCGAATAGAGGTTGGTGCCCTGCTCGAAGGTCAGGTCGATCACCGACAGGCCCGGCATGGACGCGGAGTGGATGCGGTCTAGCCACGGAACGCCGTTGAGCAGGTCCTGCTCCAGCGGGACAGTGATCAGCTGCTCAACCTCGACCGCGGACAGGCCCAGCGCCTCCGTCTGGACCTCCACGGACGGAGGCATGAAATCCGGGTAGGCATCCACGGGCGCGGAACGAAGCTGCCCAACCCCGAACACCATCAGGAGGATGGCCAGCGCCACCACTAGGCGCCAGAACCTGAGGCTTGAACCGAGTGCCCATCGCATGCGAGCGCACCTCCCCCCGGCCGACCGGTGCTGCCCACACGGGCAGGGATCGCCGGATCCGGGTACCGGCAGGCGGGGTGCCGTTCTCGAATGGCCGGGTCTCCACGCTAGGAACGCGGCCGGGGACGGGCATCGGCGCACGGGTGGAAGTTCGGCGCGGGGAATTCCTCCCACGGGTCCGGGTGATTCCTCCCGGGGGTGGAGACGGCCCGGCGGAGTGCCTGGTCAGGATGGGGCAGGCACCGGGCCGGCCAGCCGCCGGTAAAGGTCGAGCGCGGCCTCGACCGCGTCGTCCTGCGTCGGCAGCGCGGCCGCCCTGGCCCGTGCCGCGGCGCTGAGCCTCGCGGCCAGCGCCGGGTCATCGAGCACGGACAGCACTGCGTCCGCGAGCGCGTCCGCGTCCCCCGGCGGAACGAGGACCGCGGCGTCCTGCCCGGTGAGATCGGGGATGCCGCCGACGCGGGAGGCGACCAGGGGACGGGCCGCCCGCAATGCCTCCTGCACGATCAGC
Organism: Streptosporangiaceae bacterium; assembly: GCA_036005525.1. GTDB lineage: Bacteria > Actinomycetota > Actinomycetes > Streptosporangiales > Streptosporangiaceae > UBA9676. The sequence continues at coordinate 14,707 of DASYQM010000175.1, read as the reverse complement.
GGCTGACCCTCCCAGAGCGACGGCACCACAACCAGGTCGGCGCCGGCGAGCAGGGCGGGCACGTCCCCACGCTGGCCGAGGAAGCACATCCGGATCCCGTCCGCGTCCGCGGCGGCACGCAGGGCCTGATCCAGCGGCCCGCTTCCCGCGAGCGCGATCACCGGGCACGGGTCGCGGCCCTGCCAGCGGGCAGCGGCCGCCAGCAGCGTGGCAAAGCCCTTCTGGGGCGCGAGCCTGCCCGCCGCCAGCACCACCGGCTGGCCAGCGCCGGCGATGCCGGCCCGTGCCGCCGCCACCGACCGGCCGTCCGGGGCCGCGGCCGGCGGGGCGGGCACCACGGCCAGCCCAGCTCCGGCCGCGCCCAGCCGGCGCATCCGCGCCGCCAGGTCGGCGGACACACAGGTCACCGCGTCGGCCCGGCGGGCGACGATCCGCTCAAGCACCGCGTACACGGCTGCGGCCGTGCCCGCGTCCGGCGGGCCGTTGTGCACGGTGACGGCCAGCGCGGCCGCTGGCCGTCGGGCGGGCCGGGCCCGCCGGGAGGGCCGGGAGGGCCGGGTGCGTCCCGTCAGGGCGAGCGCCGCGGCCGTGCCGGCGCGCAGCCCGTGCGCGTGCACGACGTCCGGGCGTGCCTGGGCGAGCAGCCTGCGCAGCCGGAGCACCGCCGCCACGTCGCGGGCCGGCCGCGGGCGGTCGGCGATCTCGACCGGCACGAAGCCGACGGCGAGTCCGGGCGGCCCGGGCGGTTCCCCCGGAAAGAACCGGCTCCCGGCCTGCGCCGGGCCGTACACGGTCACCCCGGCTCCACGCTGCGCGCAGCCTCGCGCCAGCATCGCCACGTGCTCGCCGGCGCCGCCGGCCACGGTCCCCATCACGTAGGCGATCCGCACGCCCGTCACCGCCCCGGCCTCATGCCGGTCTCCGGCGCAGCCGCGCCCGGGCCCGGGCCGCAAGCGCCCGCAGGTCCTTGCCGTCGAGCACCACCACCACCGCCCCGAACACAGCCGCCGCGGCCAGGCAGGCGAGCGCCGCGACGCCTGCGTTCGGCAGAAAACCGGTGGCCGGCAGCGCGGCGGACACCAGCCCACCCGCCGCGGCACCGGCCAGGGCGCCGGCGAGCCCGGCGGCGGCCGCCCGTGCCGACCCGCGCAGGGCGGCCGGGCCCCGGGCGTGACGGACCGCAGCCAGCAGGGCGAGCCCGGCCAGCGTCAGGCCGACGGTGTTGCCCAGCGCGAGCACGGGCACCACCCAGCGGGGCGCGACCGCGGGCACGGCCGCCAGGTCGGTAACGATCACCGCCAGCCAGCCGGACACGAGCGCGATCGCGGCCAGCCGACTGCGGTGGCACGCGAACAGCACGCGGGAGGCATTCGCGGCCAGCCCGTAACCGATCAGCCCCGGCGCGAACAGGGCGAACGTGATCGCGAGCTGGCGGGCCTGGCCGGGCCCGGACACGAACAGCCGCGCCGCGGGGATCGCGGCTCCCGCCAGCAGCGCTGCGCCGAGCCAGGAGACCAGCATCACCGCCCGGGTCGAGGACGCGGCGGTGTGATCGAAGCCGGCCCCGTCGCCGGCCGACAGGACCGGGAACGCGCTGGTCGCGATCGGCACGGCCAGCACCGCGTACGGCACGAAGAACATCTGCCAGCCGTAGTTGTAGAGCACCAGCGCTCCCTGGCCTCCGTGACCGTTGGCGAGCACGATGATCGCCACCAGGGACGCGTCCTGGGCAATCAGCGCGGCGACGCCCACCCCCGCCAGGCCACGCACCCGGCGGGCGACGCCGTCGGGGAAGCGCAGGGCCGGCCGCAGCCGCAGCCGCAGCCGCAGCGCGGGCCCGAGCGCGGTGAAGACCAGTGCCGCCACGCCGGCCGTGGTGCCGATCGACAGCACCAGCTCGGCCGGGCGGGTTAGCGCGGTCAGGCGGGTCTGGGCGCCGTCGCGGAGGGGGACGAAGGCCACGTAGGCCGCGATCACCACGAGGCTGGAGATCACGGGGGCGAGGGCGGGGGCGGTGAACCGGCGGTGCGCCTGGAGGATCCCGTAGAGGACGACCGCCAGGCCGTAGAGGAGGATCTGCGGCGCGAACACCACGAGCATCCGCGCGCTCACGGCTTGCGTGGCGGCCGCGTCGCACCTCGGGGCCCCGGCGAGCAGCAGTGAGGTCAGCGGGCCGGCGACGAGCACCAGCAGAATGCTCACCGGAACAAGCAGGACCACGGTCCAGGTGAGGAGCGCGGAAGCGATCCGGCTGGCCTCGGCGTCCGCCCCCGGGTTTGCCTCCGCGCGGGCGCCCGCCCGGGCGGCTGCTGGGCCGCCGGCGGGCGTCCCGGTGGGCAGCGGCCCGGCGGGGCCGGCGAGGCCCGCAGCCGTGCGGTAGGCGGCCGCCACCGCCAGGACCGGTACCACCGCGCTGGTGAGCGCGCCGCCGAGGACGATGTCGTAGATGATGTTCGGCACCTGGTTGGCGGTCGCATAGGCGGTGCCCAGGCAGTGGTTGCCGACGGTGTGGGCGAACACCAGCTGGCGGCCGAAGCCCACCAGGCGGGCGAGCACCGTGATCCCCCCGATGAGAACGGCAGCCCGCCCGATACCGGCGCCCACCTGCCGCAGCGGCCCCGGTTCGGTCACCTGGGCCGGGGGCCCGGTCACGGCGAGACGGCGCCCGGGGTGGGTCCTGCGCCCTGGACTCGCCGCGTCGCCGGTGTGCGGCGCCGGCCATTGACCGCGGGCCCGGCGGCAGCGGCACCGTCGGCGGCAGCAGCACTGGCGCCGGCAGCGGCACCGTCGGCGGCGGGCGTGGCCTGCGCGCCGGCGGCGCCCTCCACCGGCTGCCCGGCACCAGCGGGGCCGGCCGCGGGCGGGCGGCGGCCGAGCATGTCGAGCCAGCGCAGCGCGGGTGTCCGCTGGATCACGGCGGTGAAGCTGATCACCTCGCTGGCCGCGGTGAGGCCGATGATCCCGGCCAGCACGGCGAGCCGGGCGGGCCGGGACAGGCCTGCCGCTGCAGCGGCCCCGAGCACCGCGCCGAGCGCGTTGGCGCCCGCGTCGCCGAGCATGGCCCGCTCGCCCAGATCTTCCGGGAGCAGCGCGAGGGCCGCACCGGCCGGGGCGGCCACGGCCCCGGCCGCGGCTGGACCCGTCCCGGCGAGCAGCGCGGAGCCGACCAGCGCTACCTTGATGGCGCGGCCCGGCCGCAGGTCGAACAGGTTGAGCAGGTTCGCGCCGCCCGCGGTGAGGCCCGCGTTGATGACCACGTCGGCCGGTGACCCGCCCGCCAGCGCGGCCGCCACCACCCCGGCCGCGCCGATCCCGCCGATCTTCACCGCACCGGTCGTCACCTCGCCCCGGGCCAGCGCCCCCAGATGCCCGCGGAACCCGCGCCGGTCGCCGCTGCCGGCCAGATCGTCATACCCGCCGAACGCGGCCGCCCCGGCACCGGCCGCCACGAGCGCGGCCCGCCCGCGCGGTGACAGGCCAGCGGCGAACGCCGACGCCAGCGTGGTGCCCAGCGCCACGGCGGGGCCCTCAAGCAGGGTGACCGCCTCGCCCCGGTGGTTGGTCCTTGCCCAGATGGCCGCCCCTCCGGGTGGCCTGCGGCGCAGCGCCGCGTAGGCGGCGCTGGCCGCGACCGCGGCGGCGCCCCCGGTCAGGGCCGCCCGGGCGGGCGGCCAATGGCGGCTCATGACTTCCCCGCCCGCGCCGATGGGTGTGACGACTGGCCGGGGGAAGACTGCACGCTCGCCGACGGCGTGGGAGCGGGGCTCGGCGCCGCGCTCGCGGCGCTCGAGGTGGCGCCGTAGCTCCCGCTGACCCCCCGCAGCTGCTCGGCCAGGGCCTGCGCCACCACAATCTGCCCGATCGTGCGGTTCGCGTTGTCGACGCTCGACAGGTGGCCCGCCCGGCCGCCGTTGCGCATCACGTCGATCGCGCTGCCCGGACCCGAGCCGTCCACCGATCCGGCCACGACGGTGCCCTGTCCGGCCAGGTTCAGCTGCTGTGCGAGCGTGACGAGCCGCTGGCTCTGCGGGTTGGAGATGCTCGTGGACTGCGGGGTGTCCGGGATGATCACGACGGCAAGCGTGGCGCGGGCGTCCGGCTGCCCGTTGACGGCCAGGAAGCCCTCGGCCCCGAATCCGCTCAGCAGCGCCGCGCTGGCGCTGTCCCGCTGCCCCGCCACCGGCTGCCCGGCTCCGTCCCTGGTCAGGATGGCGCCCGCGATAGCCTGGCTCGCCTGCGCCACCGGGGAGCCCTGCAGGCTCACCGCGACCGGCGTGAAGCGCTGCGCGAGCTGCGTCAGCTGCTGCTGGGTGGCCCGGCTGACGTCGAAGAACTTGTCCTGGATCTGGACCTGGCCGCTGACGGTGGCGCCCGCCTCCGCGAGTGCATCGGATACCCCGCTGACAACCTGGCTGGAGGCGCCCGGTGCTTCCACCACCACCACCCGCTCGCCGGCCAGCAGCCCGTGGAGCAGCTGGGGCGCGTTGGCCTGGGCCCACTGGTCATTGCTGTCGATCTGCCGGTTCAGCTGCCTGTTGGCGGCAAGAGCGGCCCCGATCTGTTCGTGCTCCCGCTGCGAGAGTGAGATGAGCCCGCCGAGCGCGGTGGGCTGGAGCGCCGTCGCACCGACCAGCAGTCCCAGGCCCAGGGCCAGGAAGACCGCGACGATGGACACGATGTGATAGCGAAAGTCGATCATCTGAGTTCTACAGCAGTCCGGTCAGCCAGTATTTCGCCGTGTCCCACTGAGCGCTGAGATAGCTCAGCAAGACCTGCCCGGCGGGCGTCACGGCCACGGCCACGAGGATAGTGGCACCGGCGGCCAGCACGAGCACCATCAGTGCCCAGGCGGAAACCCGCGGCCGGTACAGCCGGCTGACGCCCTTGGCGTCGACCAGCTTGCCGCCCACCCGCAGCCGGGTCAGGAACGTACTGGAGTACCCGGACCGGCCCTTGTCGAGGAACTGTTCCAGGGTGTTGTGCGTGCCGACCGCGACGATCAGACTTGCCCCCTTCTCGTCCGCCATCAGCAGCGCGATGTCTTCGCTGGTACCCGGGCCGGGGAACAGCACCGCCGTCAGGCCGAGCCGCTTGACGCGTGCCAGCCCGGGCGCCCGCCCGTCGGGGTAGGCGTGCACCACCAGTTCGGCGCCGCAGAGCAGCCCGCGGTCCGACACCGAGTCCATGTCCCCCACGATGAGGTGGGGCCGGTACCCGGCTTCGAGGAGGGCGTCGGCGCCGCCGTCCACACCGATCATGAGCGGCTTGAACTCCCTGATGTAGGAGCGCAGCGTGGCCAGGTCCTCCCGGTGGTGGTAGCCCCTGACCACCACGAGGACGTGCCGGTCCTCGATTCGGGTCCGCAGCTCCGGGGCGGCGATCCCGTCGATGAGCAGCTCGCCCTCGTGGGTCATGTACTCCAGCGTGTTGGCCACGAACGCCTGCAGCTGGGTGGCCATGCCGGCCTTCGCCTCGGCCATGGCCGCCGCGACCGACTCCGCGGTCTGCAGCCGCCCCTTGGCGATGACGTCGTCGCCGGCGTACAGGGTCTCGCCGTTCAGCCGGACCATCATCCCTTCCCTGGCCCTGGCGAGCAGCTCGGGACCGGCGTCGTCGACCAGCGGGATGCCCGCGTCGATCAGCAGTTGCGGCCCGTAGTTCGGGTAGCGGCCGCTGATGCTCGCGGCCGCGTTGACCACCGCGGCGACCTGACGGCGGATGAGCGCGTCGGCGCTGACCCGGTCCAGGTCGACATGGTCGATGATGGCGACATCGCCGGGGCAGAGCCGTTTGGTGAGATTCTTGGTCCGGCAGTCCACGCGGGCTGGCCCGGCTATACCCGGTAGGTCATCGGGCCTGGTCCGGTGCTTCATCGGGAGCCTGAGGAACTGGGCCATATCGTCACCATCCTGCCAGACCTGCGGCGCACACGGAGCCACACGCCTCATCAGCGACACCCGTTGCGGCAGCTCGCGGCGGCGCGGCGGGCGCCCGCCCGGTGCCCGGCCCGCTGGCCTGTGCCCGCTACGCCCCGGCCCGCCCCGAGGCCGCCCGTTCCGCGGCCGCCGCGGCCAGCAACTCCCCCGCGTGCGCCCGGCCAAACTCGGAGTCCTCCAGGCCGGCCAGCATCCGGGAGAGCTCGACGACCCGTCCCGCGTCGTCGAGGCGGGTAAGCCCGCTGCGGGTGACCGAGCCGTCGTCGGCCTTCTCGATCACCAGGTGGGTGTCGGCGAACGCGGCCACCTGCGGCAGGTGCGTGACCACGATCACCTGGGCGAGCCGGGCCAGCCGGGCCAGCCTGCGCCCCACTTCCACCGCCGCCTTGCCCCCCACCCCAGCATCCACCTCGTCGAACACAAAGGTCGGTACCGGGTCGGCGCCGGCGAACACCACCTCGATCGCCAGCATGACCCGGGACAGCTCACCGCCCGAGGCGCCCTTGCTGAGCGGCAGCATAGGGGCGCCCGGGTGCGCGGCCAGCCTGATCTCTACCTCGTCCGCGCCCAGCGGGCCGAAGTCGTCGGCCGGGATCACGGCCACGGCCAGCCGCGCATGCGGCATGGCGAGGGCCGTGAGCTCGGCGGTGACGCGCACGGCGAAGGAGTCCGCCGCCGCCCGGCGCAGCTCGGTCAGCCGCCCGGCCAGTTCGGCGACGGCCGCGGCGAGCCGCGCCTCCTCATCGGCCAGGCCGGCGATCCGGTCGTCGTCACCCTCCAGCTCGGTGAGCCTGCTGCTGGCCTGTTTCGCCCAGGCGAGCACCGCGGACAGGTCGGGGGCGGCGCCGTCCGGCCCGGGCGCCAGCCCGCCGTAGGCACGGATCAGCCGTGTCAGCTCGGCGCGGCGTTCCTGTACCGCGGCGAGCCGGGCCGGATCCGAGTCCACCGACTGCACATAGGAGGCCAGTTCAGCCGCCACATCGGAGACCAGGTAGGCGGCCTCGGAGAGCCGGCCCGCCAGCCCCGCCAGCGCCGGGTCATGCTCGGCCACGGCTTCAAGCGCCTGCCGGGCCCCGGCCAGCAGGCTGACGGCGTCGGCGGACTCGAAGGACCCGCTTGCGGGATCACCCAGGAGCGCCTCGTGCGCGGTGGTCGCGGCCGCATGCAGCGCGTCCGCATGCGCGAGACGGTCCTCCTCGGCCAGCAGCAGCCCGTCCTCGCCCTCGGCCGGCGCCGCCTGCTCGATCTCCGACAGGCCGCGCCGCAGATCCTCGGCCTCGGCGGCCCGGTCCCGGGCCGCCCGGGTCAGCTCGTCGAGTTCAGCCCGGATCTCGCGGTGCCGGTGGTAGGCCCGCTGGTAGTCGGTGAGGACGGTGTGGAGCTCCGGCCCGGCGAAGCGGTCGAGTGCCTGGCGCTGCCGGGCCGACCGCAGCAGCTGTTGCTGATCAGCCTGCCCGTGCACGGCCACCAGGTCCTCGGCCAGATAGGTCAGCAGCGAGACGGGGACCGACCGGCCGCCCGCGAAGGCCCGTGACCGGCCCTCGGCGGAGACCGAGCGGCTGACGATCAGCGTCCGGCCCTCGTCGTCGAGTTCGCCGCCCGCCTCCAGGACCTGCTGTGCTACCAGGCCGCCGGGATCGATCCGCAGCCGGCCCTCGACGGTGGCACGCTCCGCCCCGGGCCTGACCCGCGCCGGGTCGGCACGGCCGCCGAACATGAGCCCCAGGCCGGTCACCACCATGGTCTTGCCTGCCCCGGTCTCCCCGGTGACCACCGTGAGCCCGGACGAAAGCTCGAGGACGGCGTCCTCGATCACACCGAGGGCGGTGATGCGGACTTCCTCAAGCACCGGCGTCCTCCTCTCCGTCCCCCCCGTGGGGTTGCCCGTCCACCCGCCGCCGGGCGGCGGGCCGCCCTCGCCAGCCGGTCACCGGCAGGCCGAACTTGGCGACCAGCCGGTCGGTGAACAGCGCCCCGCCGCCTCGTTCCCGGCCGCCGCGGGACAGCCGGGCCAGCAGCACAGGCCGGGCGCCACGGCGCACCTCGACCCGCGCTCGCGGCGGGAGATCGACACTACGCCGCCCGTCGCACCACAGCACGCCGGCCGCCGCCTCGTCCCCGCCGCCCACCCGCCTGCCAGATCCCCCGCCGGATACGCCGATCACCTCGACCGCGAGCACCGACCACGGCGAGATCACCATCGGGCCCGCGAACAGCGCGTGGGCGCTGATCGGCACCAGGAGCAGCGCCTCGACCTCCGGCCAGACGATCGGGCCCCCCGCCGAGAACGCGTACGCGGTAGACCCGGTCGGGGTGGCGCAGACCACGCCGTCACCCCCCCACCGGGACAGGGGGCGGTCGTCGATCTCGGTCACCACCTCGATCATCCGCTGACGGGCAAGCTTCTCCACGCTCGCCTCGTTAAGCGCCCAGGTGCTGGCGGTGACGGTCCCGTCCTGCCGCACTGCCACCTCGATCGTCATCCGCTCTTCCACCGTGTACCGATGCTCCACCACCTGGTCGACCGCCCCGGCCAGGTCGTCGGGCTCCGCTTCGGCGAGGAACCCGATATGGCCCAGGTTGACGCCGAGCAGCGGCGCCCCGGCGGGCCTGGCCATCTCCGCGGCCCGCAGCAGCGTGCCGTCGCCGCCCAACACGATCACCATCTCGGCTTCCTGGGCTGCGTCGGGGGTCGCCGGGACCACGTCGGCGCCCACGCAGCGCAGGTCGGCCGCCTCCGGCTCCAGGATCCGCACGGCTACCCCCGCGGAGGTGAGCCGGTCCACCACCAGGCGGGCGCTGCGCAGTGCCGCCGGCCGCCCGACATGGGCCACCACGAGGACCGTGCGCTTGGCGTTCACTGGGGTCCTTCCGCGATGACCCGCCGCAGGTCACCCGGATCGAGCGGCGGCGCACCGCGATGCAGCCAGAGGAAGTACTCGACGTTGCCAGACGGGCCGGGCAGCGGGCTCGCGGCCAGGCCGGACACCCCGAGCCCAAGGTCGGCGGCGGCGGCCGCAACCGAAGCGACCGCTTCTTCGCGCAAGCGGGGCTCGCGTACCACGCCACCCGCCCCCACCCGGCCCTTGCCCACCTCGAACTGCGGCTTGACCAGCAGCAGGAAATCGGCCTCGGGGCGCGCGCACCCGACCAGGGCCGGCAGGGCCAGGGTCAGGGAGATGAAGGAGAGGTCGGCGGTCACCAGGTCAGGAGCGGGCGCCACCTGAGCGGGCTGGAGCTGGCGCACGTTGACCCGGTCAAGCACGGTGACCCGCTCATCGGTGCGCAACGCCCAGGCCAGCTGGCCGTAGCCGACGTCGACGGCGATGACGTGCGCCGCGCCAGATCGCAGCAGGACGTCGGTGAAGCCGCCGGTGGACGCGCCGGCGTCCAGGCACCGGCGCCCAGCGACCCGCAGCCCCGGGAAGGCCGCCAGCGCCCCGGCAAGTTTCCCGCCGCCTCGCGACGCGTACGCGGGCTCCTCCCCCGCATCGGTCACCAGGATGGGAGCGTCCGCCGCGACCTGGGTGGCCGACTTGCCAGCGGCCTGGCCGGCCACCAGGACCCGCCCGTCGGCGACGAGGCTGGCGGCCTGCTCGCGTGACCGCGCAAGCCCTCTCCTGACGAGTTCGGCGTCCAGCCGCCTACGGGTGCCCATCCGCTGCCTGCGCGCCGTTCAGCTACCCGGGTGGCCTGGGCCGTCGTCCGGTACCGCTGGCTCAGGCGCGTCCAGGTCATCAAGCGCCTCCGTGAGCTGCCGGTGAACACGCTCGAAGACCGCCGGATGCTCGGCGACCGGCAGCCCGGCCAGGTCCTGAAGCTGGGAGACCGCCTCGTCCACCCGGCTGTCGCCGGTGGCAGGCCGCGACCCCGCCGGGCCGGGCGGCTCGGGCAGACCGGAGGCGTCCGCGCCCGGTTCTGACTCCATCAGCTTGCTCTCCTTCCGTCGGGCCCGCTCCCCGGCATCGCTGTCTCCTGCAGGAAACGCTACCGTCCATCGGCGCCAGGAAGGAGCATGGCGCGGCCGCGCCGCCCCGCCCGGGCGGGAGGACTGCCCCCGCGGGTCGCCCGGGATGGGCAGCGGCGACCCGGGTGGCACCGGTCCGTGACAGGCACGGGATTCCCCCATACGTTCTAATATTTGGTCAATGGGAACGGGGGTAGCGAGGTGTCTCATGGCTACTGCTGAGGAATGCCGCCTGGCGCTGGAAAGCCTCACCGGCCGGCTCCGGGACATGGACCCGGCCGACCGCGCGGCGAATCTGGTGGATCGTGAGATCAGCTGCACGGTGGAAGATCTCGGGATCACGTTCGTGACCCACCTCGGGCCCGACGGCGCTTCCCCGGTCACCATGGCGAACGGCTCGGATGGCCAGGCACAGGTCAGGTTCGCCGCCAAAAGCGACGACCTGGTGGCCATCGCCGAGGACCCCGGCAGCTTCGGCCGGGCGTGGCTCACCGGCCGCCTGAAGGTCGAGGCGAGCATTCTCGACCTCCTCCGCCTCCGAAAACTGCTGTGATCTCCGGCTCTCTGCCTGTTTTGGACTGAGCGGTGCCCGAGGGGGATCTGGTCTGGCTGACCGCCCGCCGCCTGCACGAGGCGCTGGCCGGGCGGGTCCTGACCCGCAGCGATGTGCGCGTTCCCAGGTACGCCACCACCGACCTGACCGGCCGGGCGGTGACCGAGTGCGTCGCCCGCGGCAAGCACCTGCTCATCCGGGTGGAGGGCGGCGTCACCGTGCACACCCACCTGCGGATGGACGGCTCGTGGCGGATCCGCCCGGCCGGCGACCGCATCACCCCGAGCCACCGCATCCGGCTCGTGCTCGCCAACGACACTTGGCAGGCGGTCGGCTACCAGCTGGGCATCGTCGAGATCCTGCCCACCGCGAGGGAAGCCGGCGTGGTCGGCCACCTGGGCCCGGACATACTCGGGCCCGACTGGGATCCCGCGGAGGCAGCCCGGCGGCTTCACGCCGCGCCGGCCCGCGCCGTCGGCGAGGCGCTGCTGGACCAGCGCAACCTGGCCGGAATCGGCAACCTCTACAAGGCCGAGGTGCTTTTCCTGCGCGGGGTGGACCCGTGGCGGCCGGTTGGCGACGTCGCCGACCTCGATGCCCTCGTCAGCCTGGCCCACCGGCTCCTGGATGCGAACAAGGAGCGGTCCGGCCAGGTCACGACGGGTGTGCGGCGACCGGGTGAGCAGACATGGGTGTACGGCCGCGCCGGCCGACCCTGCCGCCGCTGCGGCACGCCGATCCGGGCCGCCGACCAGGGCAGCGAGACCTCCGAGCGGATCACCTTCTGGTGCCCGCACTGCCAGGCCTGACCGTGCCAGCGCCCAGGACATGACGGCGCAACGGCTGCCGTCCGGTGCTGTCGCCGCGAACGCGCGGGTGGCTGGCGGTCTACCTCGGCCCGCCGCCAGCCACCTGGGACCGGTGAGGTCACGCGTCGCGGCGCCGGAACAGGATGAGACCGGCCACGATAGCGATCGCCGCGTAGGCGGCGAAGACGCCGAACCCGGCCCACGCCGAGAACACGTGGTCGGCCGGTGAGGTCCTGGTTACCCAGATCTGGCTGCCCGCGATCGCCGGCATCCACTTGTCCACGTTCACCTGCCACGACTGCGGCAGGAAGTTGACCAGGATCGACAGCACGAACAGCAGCCCGACGGCACCCGTGATCGCCGCCGCCGTGCTGCGCAGGATCGCGCCCAGGCCGTAGGCGAGCATTCCGCAGACGGCCAGGAACAGCGCGCCGCCGATCACCGCTCTCAGCACATCCGGCTGGCCGAGCGTCACGCTGAGGTGATGACCGGACAGGATGGCCTGCCCGATGAAGAAGGACGCGAAGCAGGCCACCAGCCCGGTGGCCAGGGATACCACCGCGAACACCAGCGCCTTGGCCGCGAACACCGTGCCCCGGCGCGGCTGCACGGACAGCGACGTGCGGATCATCCCGGTGGAGTACTCCGAGGTGATCGTGAGCGCCCCCAGGACCGCGATGACCAGTTGAGCAACGTAAAGGCCGCCCAGGCTGTGCTGGACCGCGTCGAAGCCGGCCCGGTCGATCTCCCGGGCATGCGAGGCGGCTCCGGCACTGGCGAGTGCTCCCAGGCCGATCGTGACCAGAACAACGATCAACAGCGTCCAGTATGTGGACCGCACCGATCGGAGCTTGGTGATCTCGGAGCGCACGGCGCCGCCGAGCCCGGCGCGCCTGGTCCCGGCCGGCGCGGCGCTGTCCCGTGTGATCCCGGCCGTCTGTGCTGTCGCCGTCATGTCAGGCCACCTCTCCCGTGTGGACGCGAGCGCCGCCGTCATCGCGGGCCGCACCGGCACCTGCTGGCGCTGACTCGCCGGCGTGGAACTCCACGCTGGCCGCGGTCAGCTCCATAAACGCCTCCTCCAGCGACGCCTGTGCCGACGTGAGCTCATGAAGCGGCACTCTGTTCGCGAACGCGAGGTCGCCCACCCGGTCGGCGGCCATTCCCTGCACGACGATCGCGTTACCGGCGGCGGCAGTCACGCTGGCGCCGGCCCGCCGGACGGCGGCGACCAGGGCGTCCGGCTGCGGGGTCCGCACCCGGACCGCCTGTACGGAGTTGCGCTCGATGAACTCAGTGACGCTGCAGTCGGCGATGAGCCTGCCGCGCCCGATCACGATCAGGTGGTCGGCGGTGTTCTCCATCTCCGACATCAGGTGGCTGGAGACGAAGACGGTGCGTCCCTCGCCCGCCAGCCGCTTCATGAGGTTGCGGATCCACAGGATGCCTTCCGGGTCCAGTCCGTTGACCGGCTCGTCGAACATGAGAATGGCCGGGTCGCCGAGCAGCGCCGCCGCGATGCCCAGCCGCTGCCCCATGCCGAGCGAGAATCCCTTGGACCGCTTCCCGGCCACCCCGGTGAGGCCGACCAGCTCCAGCAGCTCCCCGACGCGCCGCCGGGGCAGGTTGTTGGTCTGCGCCAGGCAGAGCAGGTGGTTGTAGGCACTGCGCCCGCCGTGCACCGCCGTGGCGTCCAGCAGCGCTCCCACCTCGCGCATCGGGCTGGCGAGCTCCCGGAAGTCCTTCCCGTTGACGGTGACCGAGCCGTGGGTGGGCCGGTCCAGGCCCAGGATCAGCCGCATCGTGGTCGTCTTGCCCGCCCCGTTCGGGCCGAGGAACCCGGTGATCCGGCCGGGCTCAACGGCGAACGACAGCCCGTCCACGGCCAGCTTGTCGCCGAAGCGCTTGGTGAGACCCCGCGCCTCGATCATTGATGTGCCCCGATCATTGATGAGCCCTCCCTCAGGCGCGGGCACCGTGCCCGGCTGCCGAAGCAAGTCTGTCCGCGCCGGGCCCGCCAGCGCGTCGCCCGGCGCGCTGATCCTGGTCCACCCCAAGGCTGAACTCCTGCTACTCCCTGAGGCGTAAGGCCGCCGGTGATCCTGCGGCGGCGGGCCGCCTGCCAGCCGGGCAGCCGCCGTCAGCGCCAGTCGGCTGGGCGGGCGCCGGAGCCGCCGCCTCGGTAGTAGCCGAGCTGGGCGAGCGCCGGGGCCGCCTCAGCAGTAGCCGAGCTGGGCGAGCGCCGGCGCCACTGCCGCAGCTGCCGGCCCGTCTGCGGACCAGGCGGCGGCGCAGAGGGCGCGCAGGCCGTCGATGGGATCGCCGCCGCCGCCGAGCACGAGACGGCCGGCGGCCTGCCAGCGGGCGTCCCAGGCGCCGCAGCGGTACCCGCCGGCGGCGCGGACCACCGGCGGGTGGGAGACCAGGAGGCCGGACAGGTCGGGGGCCAGGTAGGAGGGGCGCTGATGGGGCGGGGCGAGCACGGCGTCCAGGGGCCGGGTCACGCCGGTGAGCACGAGCATGCTGTCGGCACCGACCCGGACCGCGCCCTCGATGTCGGTGTCGAGGCGGTCACCGACCACGAGCGGGCGGCTGGCGCCCGTGCGGGCCACGGCCTCGGCGTGGAGCGGGGGCTCGGGTTTGCCCGCGACCAGGGGTTCCTGGCCGGCCGCGGTGGCGATCACCCGGGACATGGCGCCGTTCCCGGGCTGGCGGCCGCGGGCGGTGGGCAGGGTCTTGTCGGCGTTCGAGACGACGAAGAGGGCGCCTGCCTGCACCGCGAGCGCGCCCTCCGCCAGCAGCGAGTAGCTCAGGTCGGGCGCGTAGCCCTCGATGACCGCGGCGGGCCGCTCGCCGGCCACCGACACGGGGCGGAACCCCCGTTCCCGCACCGCGGCCCGCAGGCCCATGCCACCAACGACGAGAACCGCCGCCCCCGGCTCCAGCCGTTCTGCCAGCAGGCGGGCGCCGGCCTGGGCGGAGGTGATCACATCGGCGGCGTCGGCGGGAACCCCGAGGCCGACCAGCTGCGCCGCGATGGCCGACGGCGTGCGGGAAGCGTTGTTGGTGACGAACGCCACCCGCATGCCGCCCGCCTTCGCCTTGGCCAGCGAGTCCGCCGCCCCGGCAACGGCCGAGGTGCCGATGTAGACGACCCCGTCGAGGTCGAGCAGCGCCACGTCGTAGGCGTTGGCAAGCGGCTCGGCCGAGGCGCGTGGCGCCGTGAGCGCCGCATCACCAGGCACGGCTGGCCCGATCAGCGGGGGGCGTCCCCGGCCGACGGCGGCGAGGACGGGGGCCCGGACCCGGCGCGGGCCCGGAGCGTGGCCCGGACGCCGCGCAGCGCGTCGGTGTAGTGCGGTAGGTCGGGCCGCATCGCGGCCGCCAGAGCGAGATGCTCGGCCGCCGCCGCCGGGTTCCCGCCGCGGGCCAGGGCGAGGCC
>DASYQM010000174.1:0-9386 GCA_036005525.1 Streptosporangiaceae bacterium | reverse complement strand
AGAGTCATCGAGGAGATCGAGGACACATAGTCGGAGCCCGGCCAACCGCAGCCGGGCCTGCCCAGGCCCGTGCCCCAGGCACGCCTCAAGACTCCGGACCGCACCGTTCACCGCCAGCCTCCCACCGGCAAGCCATGGAAGTCGGCGATGGAAGCCGACCATGCATGCCGGGCCGTGGAGCCGGGCGTGGCTCCGGGGCGTCGTGGTAGTTGCTCCGCCGGCGAGGCCGTAGGCTCGAAACGACAACTGAGCGTGCCGGAACGCAGGCGAGCAGGGCGGTTGAGCACCCGGCGTCGGCGGCCCGGCGCGACATCGGCTGACCCAACCAAGTGGGGGCCACATTGGATCAAAGCGGCCAGATGGATATGCAGCAGCTGCTCGCCGCCGCGCAGCAGATGCAGCACCAGCTCATGAACGCCCAGCAGGAACTGGCGGACGCCGAGGTGGAAGGCACCGCCGGCGGTGGGCTCGTCACCGCCACGGTCAACGGCCAGGGCGAGCTCGTGGACCTAACGATCAGCGCGGCGGCGGTTGATGTGACGGACCCGGCCGAGGCAGCGCAGGCCGTTGCCGATCTGGTGCTTGCGGCGGTCCGTGACGCCTATCGCGCGGCCGGGGAGCTTCAGCAGGAGAAGATGGGACCGCTCGCAGCGCTCGGCGGCGGCGGTCCCGGTGAAGTGCCCGGCCTTTCCGATTTCTTCGGCGGCGCCGGTTCCGAAGGTGCGGCTCCCTCTGGTGGTGCCGTTCCCGCCGGTGGCACCGATCCCGCGGGCGGCACCGCTCCCGCGGGCGGCACCGATCCCGCGGGCGGCACCGTTCCCGGTGGTGGCGCTCCTGGCGGCGATGAGCCGGAGGGGACGGTGCGTGATTAACCTGGCGCGGCCCGGCGGGCTCCCGACCGTGAGTGCCTGACATGTACGACGGAGTTGTCCAGAGCCTCATCGACGAGCTCAGCCGGCTGCCCGGGGTCGGGCCCAAGGGCGCCCAGCGCATCGCTTTTTACCTGCTGGGCGCCGACCCGGCCGACGTGCGCCGGTTTGCCGCGGTGCTGGTCGAGGTCACCGAGCAGATCCGGTTCTGCCGGGTGTGCGGCAACGTGGCCGTGGACGAGGAATGCCGGATCTGCCAGGATCCGCGCCGCGACCCGTCGGTGATCTGTGTCGTCGAGGAGCCGAAGGACGTGGCGGCCGTCGAGAAGATCCGCGAGTTTCGCGGCCGATACCATGTCCTGGGTGGTGCGATCAGTCCCATCGACGGGATCGGCCCGGAGGACCTGCGGACCAGGGAACTCATGGCACGGCTGTCCGACGGCAGCGTCACGGAGCTGATCCTCGCGACGGACCCGAACCTGGAGGGAGAGGCGACCGCGACCTACCTGGCCCGGCTTGTCAAGCCACTGGGCCTGCGGGTGACCAGGCCGGCCAGTGGGCTTCCGGTCGGAGGGGACCTGGAGTACGCGGACGAGGTGACTCTCGGGCGCGCGTTCGAAGGACGGAGGCTGCTTGATGTGTAGCGCACCGGTCCCCGGGGCACACGATGCCGGATCGGCCGAAGGCTGGCAGCCGCTCGCTGAAAGGGTCGCCAGCCAGGCCCGGGACTTCGTGGATGGGGTGGGCGCGCTGGCCACCGGCGAAGGCGGCGACGAGACGGTGCCGCTGCTGCTGCTGGAGGTGTCGCAGATCCTGCTGGCCGGGGCGCAGCTGGGCGCCAGCAAGGACGTGATCCCGCCCGGCAACTGGGAGCCCGATGTCGGTGCCGACCCGGACCTGGATATGCTGCGCACCGGGCTCGCGGCGCGGCTCGCCGCCTGCGACGAGTACGGGGAGCTGTTCGATCCCTACGCGGACAGCCGCCCGACGCGCTTCCGGCTCTCCGATGACGTCGCGA
Source organism: Streptosporangiaceae bacterium (assembly GCA_036005525.1). GTDB lineage: Bacteria > Actinomycetota > Actinomycetes > Streptosporangiales > Streptosporangiaceae > UBA9676. The sequence continues at coordinate 7,499 of DASYQM010000174.1, read as the reverse complement.
CGGTGGCCGCGGACCTCATCCATGGGCTCCAGCACTACGAGGCGGGCCGGTCGCTGGAGGCCCTCTGGTGGTGGCAGTACTCCTACGTCAACCACTGGGGCACCCACGCCGGGGCGGCGCTGCGGGCGCTGCACGCCATCGTGGCGCACGCCCTGCTCGACGTGGCCGAGGAAGTCACCCCCGGCTGACGCCCCGCCCGGGGCTGTCCCACCGCGGGCCGCCCCCGGGGATCGCGGAGCGGGCGTTCTGCGTCGTGATCATGAAATTGGCGGCGCTCCAGGCCCCAATTCCATGATCACAACCGGGATGGGGTCGCGGATTTGCGCCGCCGCCCCCAACCACACCGCACCCGGGTCGTGGTCACGGAATCCGGCCGTTCCGGGCGGTCGCGGGACAACCCCTGGCCGGGTCCCCGGCCCGCAGCGGGCCGGGGAAATCCCGGCGGGGTTCCCCACCCGGGTGGGTACACTCAAGCCGCCAGCAGCCATAGCGGAGGGAGCGACGCGCCGGTGGCGCTTGTCGTGCAGAAGTACGGTGGCTCGTCGGTGGCCGATGCCGATGGCATCAAGCGGGTGGCGCAGCGCATCGTCGCCAGCCGGAAGGCGGGTCACTCGGTGGTCGTGGTGGTTTCCGCGATGGGCGACACGACCGACGAGCTGCGGGACCTGGCCAACCGGGTGAGCCCGGCGCCGCCGGGACGCGAGCTCGACATGCTGCTGACAGCGGGGGAGCGGATCTCGATGGCGCTGCTCGCGATGGCCATCGCCAACCTGGGCCTGGAGGGGCGCTCCTTCACCGGCTCACAGGCGGGGGTCATCACCGATTCGTCGCATGGCAAGGCCCGCATCATCGACGTGACCCCGGGCCGGATCCAGGCAGCGCTGGGCGATGGTGCCGTCCCGATCGTGGCCGGGTTCCAGGGCGTGTCCCAGACCACGAAGGACGTCACCACGCTCGGCCGCGGCGCGTCGGACACCACCGCCGTGGCACTGGCCGCTGCGCTCGGCGCGGATTTCTGCGAGATCTACACCGATGTGGACGGCATCTTCACCGCTGACCCGCGGATCGTGCCGGGAGCGCGGCGGATACCCACGATCTCCTATGAGGAGATGCTGGAGATGGCGGCGTGCGGCGCGAAGGTGCTGATGCTCCGGTGCGTGGAGTACGCCCGCCGGTACCAGATCCCGATCCACGTCCGGTCCTCGTTCAGCAGCAGGGAAGGCACCTGGGTCAGGGACACAGAGTCGGCAGCGGAAGGCGAGGCGATGGAACAGCCGATCATCTCCGGGGTGGCTCACGACCGCAGTGAGGCCAAGATCACCGTCGCGGGGGTGCCGGACGTCATCGGCGAGGCGGCGAAGATCTTCCGGGTCATCGCCGACTCCGGGATCAACATCGACATGATCGTGCAGAACATCTCCGCCGCCACCACCGGCCTCACCGACATCTCGTTCACCCTGCCCCGCGCGGACGGGGAGGTCGCGATGGCCGCGCTCGGGGAGGTGCAGGCGGACATCGGCTTCGAGACGCTGCTCTATGACGACAGGATCGGCAAGGTGTCGCTCATTGGGGCCGGGATGCGGTCGCACCCGGGGGTCAGCGCGACCTTCTTCAGCGCGCTCGCCGAGGCCGGGGTGAACATCGAAATGATCTCCACCTCGGAGATCAGGATCTCGGTCGTGGTGGACCAGAACGACGTGGACGCGGCGGTGAGCTCCGCCCACAAGGCGTTTGACCTCGAAGCCGGCGAGGTGGAGGCGGTCGTGTACGGCGGGACGGGCCGGTGACCGGCCGCCCGCCCGGTCAGACCCGCCAGGCCCGCCAGGCCCACCAGCCCCGGCCGGCCCGGCCTACCCTGGCGGTGGTCGGCGCGACCGGGGCAGTCGGGACCGTCATGCTCGACCTGCTGTCCACCCGGGATGACGTGTGGGGAGAGATCCGGCTGATCGCCTCGCCCCGGTCGGCGGGCCGGCGCCTGCGGGTCCGGGGAGAGGAGCTGGAGGTCCTGGCCCTGGCCGCGGACGCGTTCGACGGCGTGGACGTCGCCATGTTCGACGTGCCCGACGAGGTGTCGGCGCAGTGGGCACCGGTCGCGGCGGAGCGTGGCGCGGTGGTGGTGGACAACTCGGGCGCGTTCCGGATGGACCCCGACGTCCCGCTGGTCGTCCCCGAGGTCAACCCCGGGCAGGCCGCCCACCGGCGCCGGGGGATCATCGCCAACCCGAACTGCACCACGATGTCGCTGATCGTCGCCATGGGTGCGCTGCACCGGGCGTTCGGGCTGCGGGAGATGGTCGTCTCCTCCTACCAGGCCGCGTCCGGCGCCGGCCAGGCCGGGATCGACACGCTGTACGCGCAGCTGGACAAGGTCGCTGGAACCCGCGCGCTCGGCCAGCGGGCCGGCGACCTGCGCGCCGCGGTCGGCGACTTCGGCCCCTTCCCGGCGCCGCTGGCGCTGAACGTGGTCCCGTTCGCCGGCTCGCTCAAAGACGACGGCTGGTCGTCCGAGGAACTCAAGATCCGCAACGAGTCGCGGAAGATCCTCGGCCTGCCCGACCTCAAGGTGCACGCGACCTGCGTCCGGGTACCGGTCGTGACCACCCATGCGGTGGCCGTACACGCGGTTTTCGAGCGCGAGGTCACCAGGGAAGGCGCCCAGCGGGCGCTCGATAACGCACCCGGCGTGGTGCTTAACGATGACCCGGAGCGGGCCGAGTTCCCCACGCCCGCCGACGTCGTGGGCACGGACCCGACCTGGGTCGGCCGGGTGCGCCGGTCGCTCGACGACCCGCACGCGGTAGAGCTGTTCGTCTGCGGTGACAACCTCCGCAAGGGCGCCGCACTCAACACCGCCCAGATCGCCGAGCTCGTCGCTGCCCAGATCGCCGCCCACTGACCGGAGGCCTGGTGGACGTGACCGGCTCCACCCCTGGATCGGTGCTGTTCACTACCTACAACGTGCTCGACCTCGGCGCCGACGACTCGGCGGCGGGCGCCGAGCACTACAAGGCCGTGGTCGAGTCGATCCAGGCGCTGCGCACCGACGTGCTCGCCGTCCAGGAAATCCGGGGACCGGACGTCCCGGCGGCCCGGCAGCTGCTGCTGCGGCTCGCCGACGACACCGGCCTGCGGTGCGTGGTGCCCCGTCCGGGGCGCGACCCGGCGCCGGCGCTGTGCCCGGGTTCGCGGGGCTACCACCTCGGCCTGCTCTGGCGGGACGGCATCGAGCCGGTGCCGGGGACGTTCCGCAGCCGCAACTCTGATTTCTGGCATGCGCTCGGCTGGATCACGCTCGACCTCGGGGGACCCGCGGTCCGGCACGCGGTGTACCACGCACCGCCGTTTGGCAGAAAAATCAGGGTGGATCAGAACGAGCTGCTCGTGGCGAGCCTCGCCCGCCCGCGGGACCGGGTGCCGACGCTGGTCGGGGCGGACTGGAACGGCGAGAGCGCCGACCGGATCCGCGACCCCGCGACCGGCCGGTGGCACCTGTACGAGCCCGGTGACCCCTACGCGGACGTGGACTGGTTCGACGACCTGGTTCACCAGTGCGAGTGGGACTACGACGAGCAGGGGCGGCGGCGCCACCGGGTGGACAGGACCGCCGGTGACGTGCTCTGGGCCGGCGGGCTGCACGACGCCGCGGCCGTCCTGCGCGCGCCCTGGCAGGCAACCGTCGGCCACCACCGCGACGACCCGTACGGGGCGCACGGCGTCAGGCGCCGGATTGACGGAGTCCGGATCACGCCGGAAGTGATCCCGGCGCTGCGCGCCCACCGGGTGACCGACACCGACCTCACCCGCCGGGCTTCCGATCATCTGCCGGTGACCGTGGAGTACGAGCCGGCGGCCATCGCGGCGGGGCCGGGGGGCCAGGACCCCGGTCCCGGAGGGCCCGGGGCATGAGGTCCGGGGAGAGCAGATGAGGGCCGCCCGGCTGCATGCGGTCGGCGATCTCCGGCTGGAGGACGAGCCGGTACCGGATCCAGGGCCGGGGATGAGCCTGGTGCGGGTGACCGCCGTCGGCATCTGCGGCTCGGACCTGCACTGGTGGGGCGAGGCCGGGATCGGTGACACCACCCTGACGCGCCCACTGGTGCTGGGCCACGAGGCCGCCGGCGTCATCGAGGACGGCCCCCGCCGCGGCGAACGGGTGGCGATCGACCCGGCCATCTGGTGCGGCACCTGCCGGCCCTGCCGCGACGGCTACCGCAACCTCTGCACGCGCATCCGGTTCGCGGGCCACGGCAGCCAGGACGGGGCCATGCGCGAGTACATGGCCTGGCCTGCGCACCTGCTGCGCCAGCTGCCGGACGGTCTCACCGACGCCGACGGCGCCGTGCTTGAGCCGCTCGGCGTTGCCATCCACGCCCTCGACCTCGGCCATGTCCGGCTCGGCGCCGCCGCCGCGGTCGCGGGCTGCGGCCCGATCGGGCTGCTGCTGATCCAGGTGCTGCGGGCGGCCGGGGCCGGCCCGATCACTGCGTTCGACCCGCTGCCGCACCGGCGGGCGGCCGCCGCCCGCCTCGGCGCGGACGCCACCCTGGACCCGGTGGGCATGCGTGACCAGCGCGACCTCAGGCAGGTCACCGGTGAAGGGGCCGACGTGGCCTTCGAGATGGCGGGCGCCGATGGGGCGGTGCGGCTGGCGGTGCTGGCCACCCGGCCGGGCGGGCGGGTGGTCCTCGGCGGCATTCCCGCCAGCGATCAGATCACCCTCCCGGCGTCGGCCGCCCGCCGCAAGGGCCTCACGATCGCCATGGCCCGCCGGATGAACGACGTCTACCCCCGCGCGATCAGGCTCGCCACCGGCGGCCAGGTGGAACTCGCCTCGCTGGTGACCGGCCGCTTCGGCCTGGCCGGGGCGCCGGACGCGATGGCGGCCGCGGCCGCCCGCACCGGCCTGAAGGTCATCGTCGAGCCGGCCGCCTGACCGCCAGCACGCGAACCGGCGGTCAGACCGTGACCCGGCGGATGCTGGTGAACCCGCCCAGCCCCAGCGCAACGGCGAGCGCGGCCAGCACGCCGGTCAGCGCCGGCGCTGTCAGCGTGACGAAGAAGTGCCCGACGGCGGGCCAGTTGTCTGTTATCGACACCACCACGACGGCAGCGAGTATCACCAGCACCTGGGCGGCGATGAAGGCGACCAGCCCCGGCATGCTCCAGCGCCGGAACACCAGCCCGTACCATCCCGCCACGAACTCCTCCACGACCGTGGCCGGGCCGCTCACCGTCATGGCGGCGCCGCGGACCTCGTCGGCAGGTGCGTCCAGCGCTACCCGCCCGCGGTCGAGCACTACCACGTGCTCCAGCAGGTCCGCCACCTCGTCGATGAGGTGCGTGGACAGCACCACGGTGCGTGGGTGCTCGGCGAAATCGGCCAGCAGCCGGTCGTAGAACAGCTGGCGCGCCACCGCGTCCAGGCCGGCGTAGGGCTCGTCGAACAGCGTCAGCTCGGCGCGGGCCGCCAGCCCGTGGTGGGAGGAAGACGGCCGGTAACATCCACCCGTGGCCGACAGCTTTTATATCCCCACCGGTCAGGACGCGTGGCTGGCAACATCCCATACCACCGGGCCGTGGGATGCGCGGGCCCAGCACGGCGGCCCGCCGAGCGCGCTCCTCGGCCGGGCGATCCAGCACTGCGAGCCCCGCGGCGACATGATCATCGCCCGGTTCACCTGTGAGATCCTGGGTGCCATCCCCGTAGGGGAGATCCGTGTCCGGGCCCGGGTGGCCCGCCCAGGCCGCAGCGTGGAACTCCTGGAGGCGGTGGCCAGCGCCGACGGCCGCGACGTGGCGCGCGCCACCGCGTGGCGGGTGTTGCGCACCGACGGCCCGACGGTGGCTCCCCGTTACGCCCCGCCCGCGCTGCCAGAGGAGCCGTCAGCACCGCCCAGCGAAGCTCCGCAAGCACGGGCCGGCGAGATGCCACCGGCACCAGCCAGCGGCTGGGTGGACGGGTACCTGTCCGCCATCGAGTGGCGGCCGGTGCGCGGCCACTTCACCGAGCCCGGCCCAGCGACGGTGTGGGCCCGGATGCGCTACCCGCTCGTGCCCGGCGAGGAGACCGGCCCGCTGGAGCGGGTGCTCGCCGTCGCCGACAGCGGGAACGGCGTATCCAGCGAGCTCGACCTGCGCCAGTGGCGGTTCATCAACCCCGAACTCACCGTCCACCTGCACCGCGAGGCGGTCGGCGAGTGGATCTGCCTGGACGCCCAGACCGTCATCTCCACCGGCGGGGCGGGCCTGGCCACATCCGTCCTTTCCGACGCCGAGGGCCCGGTCGGTGTCGGCGCGCAGTCGCTGCTCATCGATCCGAGGGAGCACCGCCCCCGATAGCGTCGGCCTTGGCCTGGGCCCGGGCCAGCCGGCGAAGCGCCCCGTCCAGCGCGCGGGCGGCCACGTCCCGCCTCCGCTGGGCCTGCCGGAGGACCCGCAGGTCCTGAGCCGATTCCGCCTGGAGCTGAGCCAGCTGCCGCTCCAGATCCTCGATCCGCCGTTGCAGGGCCTGCTGCCGATCGTGTGCGCCAGTGACCTCCCGCTCGGCCGCGTCCAGCGCATCCTGCGCTTCGCGAGCGTCCGCGCCGGCCTCCCGCAGGTCCCGTTCGGCCTCTTCCGCCCGCCGCCGCTCCCGCTCGGCCGCCTCGGCCTGCCGCCGCTCCCGCTCGGCCGCCTGCGCCTCCCGCCGGTCCCGTTCGGCCTCTTCTGCCGTACGCCGGCGACGCCCCGCCGCCGCTTCCCGTGCAGGCCGCGACGTGGCCCGGCGCTGCCGCGTGTCCCGTTTCGCGGGCGCCGCCTGACTTCCCGGCTCGCGATCGCGAGACGGGGCCACCTGCAGCTCCGCCGGTGCGGCCCATACGGCTACGGCGTCGTCCACGCCGACGCCCTCCCCCAGGCCGGCGTAGGAAAGCGCCCGGGTCAGGCGGCCAGAACCGACCGCGTCAGCGATGCCGGAATCGGCCAGCGCCGCCTCGAGGGTGTCCTGCACCTCGCGTTCGACCTGGGCACTGAGCGACTGGCTCGCGTTCGCCGCCAGTCGTTTGGCCTCCTGGGTGAGCGCCGTGACCTGCTGCCGGCGCTGCACGGACAGATCCCTCAGCCGGTCCGCCGCGAGGGCCTGCTGTGCCTCACGCAGCGACTCGCCGAGCTCCAGCAATTCACGTACCTGGCCGGGAGCCTCGCGGACGAGCAGGTTCACCAGCCATGCGCTGACGGTCGGCCTGCGCAGCTGCTTGATCGCCTTAGCGAGATCGGCGTCCCCGGCCGCGCGTGCCTGGCGCGCCCGCTCGTCCCGGGCCGTCCGGAACTCGGTGGGGGCGAGCGCGTACAGCTCGTCCGCCACCTGCGCCAGGTTGGTTGCCCGCACAGAGGGAGATGATATGCGGCACGGCGCCGGCGGCGGCTGGGGCGTGCGGCGAAGCCTGCGCGCCTGGTGACCCGGACGGGCCTCAGTGCAGGTTGAGCAGGACCAGGTCCTTGAGCGCGATCATCAGCAGCCC
>DASYQM010000173.1:0-7242 GCA_036005525.1 Streptosporangiaceae bacterium | reverse complement strand
GCGAGCCGCTCCAGCCGCTCGGCCATGCCATGGCGCCGGGCCTGCCACAGCCCGAACTTCGCGAGCAGGCCGTTCAGCACAAGCAGCGTGTTCTTGCTGGGCGGCGCGGCGAATCCCTTGGAGGTGTGGGGCGCATATACCGCGCCGTCCCGGCTGACCTCCAGCCAGCCGGTAAAGATCCGGGTGCTCAGCCCGACCAGCTGCGGCCGGTAGGCGTGGGCGAGCAGGCCCGCGCGGCGGCCGCCCGGCGGGAGCAGCCCGGCCGCCACCACCAGCCGCAGGCCCGCTCGGTCATGCCCGGCGATCTGCACCGGCACGATGACGGGGAAGCCGTCGGCGCCCCGGTAGGCCAGCACCCGATGCGGCAGCGTAGCGATCCGCCCAGCCGCCTTCGCCACGTCAACACGCGGGCCGGTGCCGTATTTCGGCGGCGGCTGCGGATCAGCAGGACCGGGCCAGAGCGCCCCGGTCACCTCCATGGCCCCCGAGGCACCCAGATCCGGCCAGACGGCGACGCGCCGGACGGCGATGTCCACAACGACCCGCTCGGTGTAGTACTCGCGCAGCAGCCGGTCCCACACCGGCCCCCGCACCACCTTCCCGAGATAGCGCTCCACCTGCGGGGTCAGCGACTCCAGCCGCGCACGCGACGGCCGAAGGTCCACCGTGGCCGTGCCCTGAGCCAGCAGGAACATCGGGCTTGCCGAGAACCCGTGCTCGCGCGTGTGAAACGCCAGCGCGACGTGCGGATCAGGGATGATCCGCTCGAGCTTCTTGCCGAAGCCCAGCGAGGTGGTGAACCCGAGCAGGCCCAGGTCCCGCTGCCCGATGCCGCACGGGGCGACGGCCGTGACCACGGTGCCCTTGGCGGGCGTGATGTAGGCGGCGGCCGCGGTGAGGTCACCCCTGACCACGTCGTCGAGATCATCAGACCAGCGGACCAGACCACCCATCCGACGTCTCCTTTCACGGTCTCACGCCGCAGCCGAGCATGCCGTCGGCGGCGTCGGGGATGGCGGCTGCTGCCGATGCGTCAGGCAGTGACCCTGACGTTTTCCGCCTGGGGTCCCTTCTGGCCCTGGGTGATGTCGAGCTCGACCTTCTGTCCTTCCTCCAAGCTGCGGTAGCCGCCGCCGGTGATCGCGCTGAAGTGCACGAACACGTCCGGGCCGCCCTCGACTGCGATGAAGCCGTAGCCTTTGTCGCCGTTGAACCACTTCACGGTGCCCTGCGTCATCTTGACCTCGTGGTTGTGCATGCGGCGCCCGCCATGGCTGGGGCCGCGCTCGCCATTTGCTTTGGCCAGCCTGTCACGGAACGCGCGGCGGCTGGAAACCGTACCAATGAAGTTCAGTCCGGACCCCACCATCGAATGCCCTGTCTTGGCGAGCGCCTGCCCTTGCCGTCTGCCGTTGACAACCGTGCGAGTAGCGGGCAGGGCCGATCACTGAGCATGGGGTTGGGGCCGGTAACTTCCGCCGTGCCGCCGCCGCTGGGGCAGTACAGCTAGGTCTGGAAGATGATCTTTTTGATGAAGCGGGCGGTGGCGGCGGGGGTGAGGGCTTCGGTGCTGAGGCGGTTCATGACGTGCAGGTAGTGGTCCAGGTCAGCGGGCGCTTGCAGGTAGAGGGCGCTGGTGAGGTGCTCGATGTAGACCACGTCGGGCAGGGCGGGTTCGGCGAAGCGCAAGATGGTGAACGAGCCGCCCGCCGCGGCGTGGCCTCCGTGGCCGAACGGTACGACCTGCAGGCTGACCTGGGGCAGGGCGGCGATCTCGAGCAGGTGGTGCAGCTGGGCGCGTATCACCTGGCGGCCGCCCACCGGCCGGCGCAGCGCTGTTTCGTCCATAACCGACCACACCCGGGGCGGGTCGGCGTCGGTGAGCAGGTTCTGGCGTTTCATGCGCAGGCTGACCCGGCTGTCGATCTCCCAGGCGGGCGCGCCCTGGTGGCCGAGCATGGTGACCGCGCGGGCGTAGTCCTCGGTCTGGAACAGGCCGTGCACGAACTGGAGCTCGAAGGTGCGGATGACCGACGCGGCCGCCTCCAGCCCCAGGTAGGCCTCGAACCAGCCGGGCAGGATGTCGCTGTGGGCCGTCCACCAGCCCGGGGTATTGGCCCGCCGGGCCAGCTCCAGCAACTGGGCCCGCATCTGCCCGCCAGTGACGCCGTACAGGGTGAGCAGGTCGGCCACGTCGCGGGCCTTGAATCCCACCCGCCCGTTCTCCATGCGGCTGATCTTGGGGCGCGACGCGCGGATCTCCTCCGCTGCCTGGTCGGCCGTGACACCGGCTGCCTCGCGCAGGCGGCGCAGCTGATGCCCGACGAGCATCCGCACCACGGCCGCGCCGACCCGCGCATTCATGGCAAGGCCACCCCTCAGTGCATCGGCGGGCGGGAGCCGTGACCGCCAGCAGCGCCGGCGCCCCAAGAGGCACACGGACGGCTCCGGCTACGCGACGTCTGCCTGCACGGCCCCTCTACGGGCAGGTAGACGTCGGCGTAGCCGGAGCCGCGCCGTGCTCGGCGACCGCGAGCGGATGCGGAACGTGCCCGAATCCGGGTGGCGAAGTCGCCAGATGTCGGAGCAGCCCCCTCCTGACTGCTCCGGCATCTGCTCGCACATGTACTGCGTGATCTTCCAGTAACCCCCGCGCGTTCCAGAACGAACAGCTGCCGGAGACGCGCTGGTTGCGTCTCGCCGGTAGCGCGGATGGTGATCGTCGCCTGGCTTGTTGCCCTGGCTGCCGCGAGGTCGCCTTTGACGGTGATGTCGTCGAATCGGAACGTAAAGTCCAGGCGCATGTTCTCGAAAGCGTCGTATGTCGTCGTAAGCTGCTGACTCCCTACGACGGTTTCGAGCTCGGGCTGCATGCCGGCGGCATTGCCGGTGCACTGGCTGACAACGCCGACCAGATTGGCCGCCGCCGACCCGTCGCCATAGGCCCCGATCACCGTACGCACGGCAGCTGCGTCTTCACTGATGGCGCTGGCGGCCCAGCTCGCCACGCGGCTTTCCAGGTCGGCGCCCTCCAGGTCGGAGCCGATCATGCCATCACCTCGGCGAGCACCTGCTGGGTGGTGAGCTCGTGCCCGTGGGAGCTGCGCGCGTGCTCGCGGATGGCGGCGACAAGCTGGCCGAACTGGTCGTCGCTAGCGACCCGGAACTCAACCCCGCAGGGGCAGCGGCCGACGTGCCCGGCTAGTGCACGTCCGGTGAAAGCGAGGTCAAGCGCGACGCACGGCTCGTCCCCCTCCACCCAGGCGTCGTGACCGGCCGACACCACGTGCGCGTCACCCGGGCCGAAGTCGTATTCGCGGCCGTCGTCCATGCGGGCGTGGAGCCAGCCGGAGAGGATGTAGCCGGTGTGGGCCGCCTGGCAAGCTTCCGTGCCGACGACCGGCTTGACGTCGGTCGACCACTTCCAACCGGGCTGATACACAGTGCGGGTGATCGTGATGCCGGGCAGGTTGACCACGTTGAGCGAGGCGTGTTCGAACGCGTGCCGCTCATCGGGCATCTCGATGTTCTTGACTGCCACGATTACTTTCGTAGCTTCGAGCATCCGGTGTTGCCTTCCCTTGGCCTGGCTTGCCAGGCCAGCATGCAAGCCGGCCGCCTGCCGTCACATCGGGAACAACACGTAGATGCCAGCCGGGACTACGTAGTGGCCGAGGGAGGAAACGCCCGCTGAGAGTCACGGGCTGCGGCCTGTGATGCGGCCGCCACCAGGCCGGTTCGGGATCGAGCGCCGGTCTTGCGCAGCAGGCTCTCAACGTGCTTCTCCACGGTCCGTGGCGACAGATGCAGCCGCGCTGCGATCTGCTTGTTGGCCAGACCGCCGGCGACGAGGCGCAGCACGTCCGCCTCCCTGGCGGTGATTCCCGCCGCCACCCAGGGATTGGGCTGCGACTCCTTGAGCAGTTCGCGGCAGCGCTCGGCCAGGCGGGGCAGGTCCCGGCGATCAAATCCTGCTTCGGCCTCGGCCAGCCAGCGAAGCGGGTCGCCCCATCCGTCGGCGAGAGCAGCGGGGGCGGCGCAGAACCTCGCCAGCTCACCCCAGGCCTCGCCGTTCGTGAAGCCAACGTCGCAGCCCGCCGCCAGTTCGTTGGCCCGCTGCCGCTGCCCGGCTCGCCCGGCCAGAATCGCCTCGGCATAGCCGATAAGGCTCCGGTTTTGGCGGATGGCGCCGACGCCCAGCCGGCGGGCCTCCTCGATCACCCGTGCCGCCCGGTGATCACCAAGTGAGGCCAGGAGCAGCGGCCATAGCGCCCGAAGCCCCGCGGGTTCGGCATGCGGGAGGCGGGCCAGGATCGCCATCCCCCGGGCGTAGGGTTCCACGGCCGCCGCGGCCTCGCCACGGAGCAGAACCACTGCTCCCCGGCTGGCCCAGCAGATGCCCTCGACCATCTGGTCGTCCGGAGCGGCCGCGATGGCGCGGGCGGCGTAGCGCTCCGTCTGCCCAGCGTCGGCGCGCATGCTGGCGCTGCCCGTAAGCACCGCCAGCGCCTTGGCCCGGACCTGGTCCAGGCCGAGCCGCTCGGCGAGGCCGACGGCGGCCTGCGCATGGGCATCACACGTGTCCAGTTCCCAGCCGCAGGTGAAACCCGCGGCGAGCTGGAGATCCAGAATCGCCACGGTACTCAGCGCACCCATCTGCTCGGCAGCGCGGCGCGCCGCGGACAACCGCTCCACTCCGGCATGATCGAGTAGGTCGATGGTGCCCAGCTCGTGCAGGGCGCGCAGCCGCCACAACGGCAGGCCGGCCGCCTCCGCGGTGACCAGTGCGCTCTCGAACGCCGCGCGGGCGGCGCTGAGATCGCGCAGCCGGTGGCTCCGGCCGATGAGCTCCAGCGCATGACAGCGGACATCCGGAGCACTGCCCTCGGCGGCGAGGACGTCCTCGGCGAAAAGCCGGGCCCCTTCGAGGTCATCGGCGGCGAAGGCCACCTCGGCATCGATGACGCCCATGCGGGCGCGCACGCCAGCCGGCGGAGCGGTTCCCGCCAGGCGCCGGGCAGCGCCGAGGTGGTGACGGGCCATCTCCCACCGCGAGGCGCCCACCGCCGCCTGGCTGAGGCGAAGGTGAACCTCTGTCCGGAGTTCCGCCGCCTCGGTCCCGAGCCGGGTGATGAGCTGGCCGCCGACCGCCGCTGCCTCCTCAACCCGCCCGGCCAGGGCCAGCGCTTCGACCAGCAGAAGTTCCGCCTGTTCCCGCTCGGGGATGCCTTCGAGGAGGTCAGCGGCACGCCGTAGGGTACCGATCGCAGTGGCCAGCGCCCCCCAGGCCAGCGCGTGGCCGCCGGACTCGCTCAGCAGCGTTCCGGCTCGGCGGCGGTCCCCGGCACGGTTCGCCAGCTCGACGGCCAGCTCGCGCAGGCCGCCCTCCAGGCGCGGGTGTGCGGCGTCCAGAACGGCGAGCGCCGCCGAGGCCAGGGCCCGCTGGCGGGGTGGCAGCATGGTATCGAGCACCGCTTCGCGGGTCAGCGCGTGCCGGAAGCGGAAGGCCGTGCCGTCGGCGCTCACCAGCAGTTGCTCGACAGCGAGCCCGAGCGTCTGCGCCACCAGGGCCGCAGTCTGGCCGCTCACGGCCGGGAGCAGTTCCCAGTCGAAGTGGCGGCCGAGGACGGCAGCGGCCTCGATCACCGATCGCTGCGGTTCGCTGAACCCGGCCAGGCGCTCGCGGACCGTCTCGGTGAAGGACTCCGGCAGCCCGGGCGACGCCAGCAGGTCTTCCACCAGCAGCGGTACTCCTTCGGCGGAGGCCTGCACCCGGCGCAGGAGTTCCGCCTCTGCTCCCGGGATGCAGGCATGGACCATGCGCGCCATGTCCTCATCGCTGAGCCGGTCAAGACCGAGGTGAAGTACGCCGGGCCGGCCCCGCTGTCGGCGGGCCACTTCCAGTGCGGCCGACGGCCGGTTGGCGCGCAGGGTAAGTACGCACAGCAACGACTCGCCATCAAGATGCTCGCCAAGGTACTCCATCAGGGCCACGGTGTCCGGGTCAGCCCAGTGCAGGTCCTCCAGCACTATGACCAGGCCCTGCGGCGCGAGGCGCCGAAGAAGCTGGATCAGCGCCTCACCGCGGATCCCAGGTGAGACCTCTCCACCCCCCGGAGCGCGGCCAGCCATCCCCGGCAGCAGCGCGCTCAGCGCGGGCAGCCAGGGCTCCATCGTCGCGTCATCGGGAACGGCCCGGTCCCGGAGGAGCTGCACAAGCGCGTCCGTTAGCGGTCGGTAAGCAGTGGTCGCTGACTGCGGCACCGCCCGGCTGGTAACGACCCGGATGCCACGGCTGGCCGCCCGGCTGGCCGTCTCCAGGGCCAGCCGCGACTTGCCGATCCCCGGCTCCCCGGTGATCACTACACACCCGCCGTGCCCGGCCATAGCGGCCGTCAGCGCCGCATCGACCGCCTCCAGCGCGGCGTCCCTGCCGATCACGACCGGGCACAATACCTGCGCCATCAGCCTAGTCTGACAGCAAATACCTCGATATCGGAGAAAGGTCATCGGTTTCCGGGATCGGGCGGCGCCAGAATCCCCGGTTGACCAGGAGTGCTCCCGCCCGGGCGGTCTCAGACCGCCACCAGCAGCATCCGGTTTGCCAGTGCTGTCGAGGCGGCCAGGCTGTCCAGGAAGAGCCCGCGCGCGAGCGGATCATTGCGCACTGCCCACAGCAGTCGGGCGTTATTCCACGCCAGGTCCCGGGCGCTGTTAATAGTCCAGTTGCAGGTCAAGGTGGCCACGGCGCTCAGATGATGATCAACGGCCAGTTCGGCGGCGGTTTCAGAGGACTGCCGAATGGACTGCTCAGCGGCGTCCAGCAACCAGTCCACTTTCTGGTAGTCAGCGAAATGCTGGCCAGCATACGGTGAGGTGGCCAGGGCTGCGCAGGTACTGACCATGGCCACCGGCAGGTCGTGGTTGGTATGGGCATTCATGCCCGCCAGCGCAAACTGGATCGATTCAATCCCCACCGCGGCGCGCCGCTCCACCAGCGGCCGCCAGGCCAGCGGCACAGCCGCCGGGTTACCTGCCATGTCCGCCGCGGCGAAGCACAGGTTGGCAAATGTCACGTCCAGTTGGGTCATGAACGCGGGATCGGCGTGCAGAAGCCCTATCCGAGCTGGCTGTTCACCTGGCTGGTGGCGTCCAGGTACATGCGGTGAAACACGCGAGCCATCTCCTGCGGGAAGCGCCGCCCGATTGCCTCCATGCGAGCTATCGCCCCGGCCACGGAGG